>JBLHUR010000077.1:0-26889 GCA_047629805.1 Akkermansiaceae bacterium
CAAAGAATTAGGCAGATTGACTCGATTTTTTACTTTCATTTTTTTTAAAAAATATCAGGAAATAAATGACTTCATTTAATCACGTCACTTCAATTCACTCGATATCCGTTCTATAATCTGATCGCTAAGTTCCTTGTCGACTACCTGATCAGCCCACGCACGTGCCGTCTGGGGATCTCCCTCTTCGATTGCTTGGTTAGCGAATACTTTCGCAAAATATTGATTATGTGCCGGACTGAGATCCTGACGATTCTGCTCATACCATATGGTAGCCTTTTCTCGATCTGTAGACATCCACCGATCAAAGGCATCATCAATCCAAACAGCCTGATGGATTGAGTCTCCAGCAATAATTTGACTCAGGGTGGCTTGTGGCCCCTCAGTCATACTTTCCAAAACCACCTTTCGTTCCACCTCGACCATTTCGTGCTCAACCTCTCGTCTTGCTTCTCCAGCTTCCATCTTTTCTACCCACTCTCGGGCAGTATCAAATTCCTCCATCTTTACAGCATACTCAGCAAAACTCTGGGCAACATCGCTATTCCCCGATTGGCTATCTGCCCATTCGAGAGCAGCTCGTGAATCTCTTCTAAGCCACTCCGTCAAAACCTCCTTCACTCCAATATTTCGTGCTAGCGCAATTTTCATTGTAGACTCAGGACCCTCCTCCAAGGCCAGCCGTTCGAGGGAAAAACGCGCCAAATCCCTCAATTGGCCACCTAGCCCCGCTGGATTTCCAGAAACATGGTTCAAGAGGCCTCGCGGTGAAATTTTTCCTAGATCTTTGAGAAATTTGACTAAGTTCAGTGTTTGATTTCCCTCTATCGCTCCAAGCAGAATTGAACTCTCCTTTGTGATCCCATCAAACGCTTGTTGGTCCAGTCCCTGATCACGTGACAAGTAGAAGGCCCGATTGTAAAGACTTCTAACTAAATTCAGTTTAAGTTTTGCGCTCAGATTTTCAAGACCGTTACCATCTTCAAAAACCAATTCACCACTCTCCACCTTTGACATCACTCCCGAAATCGCAGCGGCCTGATCCATCTCTGATTCCATCTGACCAACAGCCCCCCAAATCTCGGCACTCGATCCTTCGAACCTCATAAAAACTGTCGCTATTAGCCTATCACGATAATCGCCCGGGCCAAACGCCTCGATGATTCGCTCGATCATCGCAGGTAGCTGATCAACCGAAACCACTCGATTCTCAACTATCTTCATAGCAGACTCAAAGTTGGAGTCAGCTGACTCATTGATCAATAAATCCCAACTGTCGACTACATGGCCTAGACTATCACCATTCAAAGCGGGTATGCTATTCGAAAAACGTTGACGCCCACCCTCCGTCTCCTCAATAACATCTTCGGAATCACAAGACGCTACCGCAAGTAAGACACTTATAGACAGTAGGCTCGCCTTATGAGACTTCTTCATGTAAATTACTGCTAGGAATTTGCTTTTGGCGGGAGGGCTTTGAAGCCGCCCTTGGACCGGAGCGGAGGGTGAAAGGGGGTGCGGGGGGAAGAGGGGCGGAGTCGGTGGTTTGGTTTGACCGTTGTGGATCTTTCGGCAGGAAAAGTCCCTGATCCACGCCCTGTTTTACTGGAATTAGGAGAATTTAGCACGATTTCCATGGCAGTAGAGGGTAGATTCCCAGACCGCGTTGCCAAGATGTTTTTTGGTCGAAAAAAACATGGCAGGCATAAGTGATAGCGGAGTCTGCCGTATCCCTGTATTTGCAATGCTCTTACGACGGGGTGGGGCGGAGTGAATCGGCGCAGGAATGTCTCTCAAGTCCTTCATCGTTGTAAGCCTCCGGACAAACGGATTGACACCCAAAGCTGTCCGTCAATCGAGCGCTCACATTCGCTGCCTATTGGTAGGTCGGAATGGTCACCACCCACCCACGCCTCAGCTTTGTCTTACCTGGCTTTTAATGAGCCCAGTTTGTAAAGGGGAGGGATTGAGTCTTCGGAAAATCTTCGCAAAATAACAAAATCTTTTTCCGTCTTCTCGCTGTCAAAATTCCGCCGATGGCCTCCTACGAGGTGACCTTTTCAGCTAATGTTGGATTATTCTATGATTCTCTGGGGAACATAGCGTGGACGTAATACCAGTAGGGAGCGATGGGAAATTCCGGATGCCCTGAGGTAGAATGCGTATCTAGAAACGACTCACTAGCTGAGGTGAATCATGCAGGGGCAAAATTATTCAGGTCCTCTTCTCCGACCATTCTCGAAATAGGAGGTCTGTCGGCACGACCTGATCAAGTGATCGATGCGCCCTCTTGCGGCCCATCGCGGAGCGCGCTCCGGATCAAGGGGTATCATTCTTACGTCGACAACTCCGAACCCACGCGGTTGAGGTTGAGTTCGGCGGATGCCTTGGTGGCCATTCATCCCTGGCATATTTTTTGCCAGAGATGCCCGCCGCTTGCTAATGAGAAAGTGTAGTCTTTCGCTATGGTTTCCGAATCCGGAAAAAGAGGCGTCCAGATTCGCTGAGGGAATTTGCTGTCGCCGCATTGACTACGGCTTCGGTGCTGATTCCTTGCGAGGGCAGGGAATCATTGAGTTCCAACCACTCTGAACCCAATTCGGTGACGTAGTCCAAGGCGTAGTCGAGCCCAGGCGAAGAATTCCACACTAAGGTCACTTCTCCGGCGGCATCCCGCGTGATGCTGGTGATTTCAAATGGAGCACGTAGTTGGGAACTGTATGTTCGGAGGCCTCCGTTGGCGACATCGTTCAGAAGGACCTTCGTCCCATCCTCTTTCACGGAGAAGAGCTCGATATTGGCACCCCCGCTACCGCTCCACCAAATGACTCGAATCGGGTAAATGCCCGGTTCATCGACCTGGAAAGCGAAGATCGAGTCCGCCGCTCCGCGGGGGTTGGGTTCCTGACCCAAAGTCTTGCGAAGTTCGGGTTGATCATGGGGACCACCTTCCATCCGAAAGCCATCGTCGCTGTTCACGCCGAGGGTGACGAGCCCAGCGACCGGGAACTCGATGAACATGGTGATTTCCGCGCTAGCGCCGTCGCCGAAACCGTTTATCCCTGGGATGCCCGGCATTTGCTCATCCGGCTCGAAATTGCCGTTCGCGTCTCCTTCAAACAAGCTCAAGTTGATCACCGACGGGATTTCAAACTCGAGAAGTGACTCAACAAAGACGCCCTTTGCTATCGCTGGTCCAAAAAGGTCCGGGTTGGCAAAGTTGGCGTCGGCACCTCCTATTTCGCCCGCTAACGCGAATTCCGCCTCTGCGAGAAAGTCTTCGCCTGCGGAGGGAAATTCGCTCACAAAGACTCTCCACATGAATCCTGGACCGCCCGCCGAACTGACCTGCATGTTTGCCGTCAGGATTTCGAATCTGGGGGAAACAAAGTCGCCTGAATCTGACGCAACAACATTTCCGTTGCTGTCTCGCAACTCGATCGCGAATGTGTGCTCGGATCCGGTTTCAAAAGGTTCTGCCAAGGTATGGGTGAAATCGACCGCCCCTTGTTTCCTTTCGCTGGCGACCAATTCGACGGCTTGCCCATCGATGAGAAGTGTGGTGAGCGCCGGATCAAATATGCAGCCCTCGAAGTCGTTAGCGCGGAACTTGAATTTGTCCAGCGAGACAATCGTCGGTGAGTTGATCGCCGAAAGAAAGCAGCCGCTACCGCCTCCGATGCCCAAGGTTACCAGTGCGGTTTGCTCCGGGGATTTTCCGTGGACGAGAGCGTGTGCTCCGAGGCCGCCCCATCCCTTCTGGCCTGGGGTGGTCTCATCGCCGTCGTTGATCGCCATACCGAGTCCGAACTGCGTTCCAAGTTCCAAGCTATCGATACCCAGGGACGCCTTGGGCAGCTTGATTTCGTAAACGGTGCGTTTCGTTTCCGAATTACGCGTCACAACTGCCTCGGTGCCCCCTGGCCCCGCCTCGTGCAGGATGATGACGTCTCCCAGCGTGTCCTCGACACCGCCAAGGGCATAGTTGTAGAGAGCAACCTGTGTGTCTTGCTTGTCATTGGAAATCATGAGTTGAACAGAATCGCCGTTCCACGCGCTGTTGGCGGAATTTTCGTGGTACTCGTCTGTCACCACGATGGCAAAATAGACGTTGTCCAGATCGAAAGCGACCTGCACCGCTGAGGTGTGATCGTCGGGACCCGTCCAGTTTCCTCCCTGCCAGAGTTCGAAATTGATGAGTTCTTGGTCCTCCCTTGCTTCAGCCTTTTCATGCCAGAATCTCGGGTCGGATAGAATTCCAATGCCGCCCCAATCGTTGAGTTCGCCGTCCAAGGCGATCGGTGATGTCACCGGACTGGCGAAATAGAATTCTTTGCCCGATTCGATGTTGTTGGCTGTGGCCAAGGTCACAAGTGCGGTCTCCTCAGGCGATTTACCGTGGACAAGGGCGTGAGCCCCCAAGCCGCCCCATCCTTTTTGACCTGGTGTATCTTCGTCGCCGTCGTTGATGGCCATACCGAGGCCAAATTGGACTCCACCAGTCAATTCATTGAGGCCGAGCGATGCCTTGGGTAACTTGATTTCGTAAACGGTGCGTTTCGTCTCCGCATCACGCGTCACAACGGCCTCGGTGCCCCCTGGTCCTGCTTCGTGCAGGATGATGATGTCAGTCAGAGCGTCTTCGACCCCTCCGAGCGCATAATTGTAGAGTGCGACCTGGGTGTCGCGAGAATCGTTGGCGATCATGAGCTGGACTGAGTCGCCGTTCCACGCGCTGTTCGCGGAGTTTTCGTGGTACTCGTCGGTCACGACAAATCCGAAATAGACGTTGTCATCGTCGTAGACGACACGCACGGTCGAGGTTTGGTCGTCGGGACCTGTCCAGTCGCCGCCCTGCCAGAGCTCAAAGTTGACGAGTTCCTGCTCCTCTCTTGGACTCGCTTTTGGTTCCCAGAATCTCGGATCCGCGACCACTTGGGCTCCGCTCCACTCGTCGAGATTACCGTCGAGGACAATCGGGTTCGCGGCCTTAATGGCGGTGTAGTGTTCTTTTCCTTCTTCGATGTTATTGCCTTCCGGAAAGACCGGGGGTTCGAAGAGGGTGATTAGGGCAGTTTGATCTGGAGATTTCCCATGGACAAGGGCGTGAGCCCCCAAACCGCCCCATCCTTTTTGACCTGGCGTATCCTCGTCGCCATCGTTGATGGCCATTCCGAGTCCGAACTGCACTCCGCTGGTGAGCTCGTTGAGCTCGAGTGCCGCCTTGGGCAGCTTGATTTCGTAAACGGTGCGTTTCGTTTCCGCATTACGCGTCACGACTGCCTCGGTGCCACCTGGTCCCGCCTCGTGCAGGATGACAATATCGCCCAGGGCGTCTTCGATGCCGCCGAGCGCGTAGTTGTAGAGCCCGACCTGAGTGTCGCGATCTGCATTTGCAACCATGAGCTGGACCGAGTCGCCGTTCCACGCGCTGTTCGCGGAGTTCTCGTGATACTCGTCGGTCACGACAAATCCAAAATAGACGTTATCATCATCGTAGACGACTCTAACGGCAGAAGTATGATCGTCGGGCCCTGTCCAGTCGCCGCCCTGCCAGAGTTCAAAGTTGACGAGTTCCTGATCCTCCCTTGGGCTATTTTTCGGTTCCCAGAACCTCGGATCTGCGATCACGTTGGCCCCAGTCCACTCAGAGAGATCGCCATCGAGAACGATCGGATTTTTGGCCTTCACCGCCGTGTAGAATTCTTTGCCTTCCTCGATGTTATTGGCTTGCACGGTGGCTCCCAAAAAGAGCGTGGTTGCCAAGACAGAATGTAAGATTTTTCGAATGTTCATTTTTTTATTAGCGGTTGATCAAGAATACTTTGTGCCAAGGTCGGCATAATTTCTCCAAATATCGATAGGTTAAAATCAGATTCTTGGACTGTCTGATATCTTGGGCGGTTCCGTCAAGCTGATTCCCCAAAAAGCTATTCGCGGTGAAGTCCGCTTTCCTTCATCACCTGTTTTGCCTCCGAGTATTTCGGATCAATTTTCAAGGCCGTCAACAGTGCTTCTGAAGCAGCTTCTTTATCGCCGAGGGCCAGCAATGAGCGAGCGAGCTGAGTATAAGATTTCGCGCTTCCACCGCCCAGTGAGATGGCCTTGCGAAAGGAGTTCACAGCCTCGGGATGGAGTTCCCGGCGCGCCTGCAAGGTCGCAAGCCCAAGATGGGCATAAGGCATTTTGGGGCTGAGCTGCTGGACGATTCGATATCGTTGTTCTGCCTTCCCCCACGCTTGTTTCTCCATGTGAATGGATGCCAAATTAAGGTGAGCAATCGCCCGCTTTGGATTGAGTTCAATGGCTTTCGAGAGGTGAAAAATCGCCTCATCAAATCGCTTCATGGATGCCAAGAGGGAACCAAGATTCAGGTGGGCCTCTGCATAGTCAGGATTCTTGGCAACCACTTTTTTGAGGCGTGCAAGCGCGCGATCTTTCTGTCCCCGGGATTGGTCAATCATCGCCAAATTGATCAAAGCCGTGGCATGATTTGGATCAATAGTGAGTGCTTTCTCAAAGAGACCCTCCGCTTCATCGACGCGTTTTTGCATTAGAAATAATGCTCCCAGACCCGTCAAGGCCTGACCAAACTCCGGTTCCAAGTGGAGCGCTTGCCGGTAGAGCTGCTCCGCCTCTGTCACCAATCCTTGCCGCGCCGCAGCCTTCGCCCGGTTATAATAATCTTTGGCCGTGAGAGCGCCATCCTGTGGCTTGATCATGCGGGAGAGCCGTCGCGATTCCTCGGGGAATCCCCCCTTCGCAAAAGAAGTTGCATAGTCGCCAAGAAAAGCAGCCCGATCGATTTGGCGCGGATCGTAGAGCCATCGTCCGCCTCTTGGAGTCGCTCGTTTCAACTGCGCGGTGGGCGGGCTTCTCAAAAGATCAAGATCCTCGATCAACTGCTTTCCCTCGATCACTCCCACATAAATCGCCGAAAGATTTCCTTCCCCATCGATTAGGAAACTCGATGGGATCGTGAGCGGCTCTCGGCGGGAGGTCAGGAATTCGATTATCAATTCTATTTTAGCCAAGTCCTTACGGGTTGCGATTCCGTGAGGTGAATCGTATCCGGCGCGCTTCAGAATTTCCGTAATCGTTCCCTCTGACAAAGCCCCTCCATCCGCCGCAAGCCCATCGACATTGAGCGCTAGGATTGTCGCTCCCCTGGCTTGCATGAACGTGCCGAGTTTACCGAATTCTTTAAGTTCCCGGACACAAGACTCACACCAGGTTGCCCATAGATTCACCAAGATGGGCTTACCGACGGAAGAAGTGGTCGAACGGGCTTCCCCCGTCGTGTCGGTATAGTCCAGCGATGGAAAGGGCACTCGATTGGCCAGCCAAAGTCCGCTTGGAACGGTGCTTGCCAGAGTGTCCGGGCTCTCGTCACGACTCACCGAAGGCTGAACCGGGACGGACAAAGGCATCACTTCGAACTCCTTACGGCCTTGGGTGATGACATAACGGTTCCCCGATTTCAGGCCGGACAAGGTTTCGGTTTTTCCTCCCGGCCAAGCCACGCTCAATTGAAGGTCACGGGCAGGCTCACCCAGGCCGAAGTGAAGCAAGGCACTTGATTGGGCCAAAAATCCTCCGCCGGCATGTACCGTCCTGATCTGCTTTCGTCCGGGATCATCCGCTTGCCCAAGAACAAGCCGAGCCCCGACGGCATCTCGGTTGGTCGTTGTCCCGTTTCCGATGAGTCGGATCAAGAGGGAAGGTGAGCCAGCGGGATGATTGTTTCTCAAAAGTCGTATTTGAGGGGCGTTGCGATTTGTGACCCATAGATCGAGATCACCGTCACCATCCCAATCCATGGTTGCCACGGCACGGGCATCATCATCAAAATCGACACCAAGGAGCCCGCCGACCTCTGCGAAGCCCTCGCCTTTTAGGTTCAAGAACAACGGATTCCGCTCGCGGCCACTGAAAGATTTTCCGCTTGAAAGCAAATCATTCAACTCTCGGAAATTGCGCGAATAGCCAGGCGTCGCGGTCGGCTTGAGGTCATCCTCCGGACTCTGCAGCGCGACCCGCTGCCAGAAAAACATTCACAAATCATCTTTGTCTTCTTGCGTAATATAGCCGTTCGCCACGTAGAGATCTTCCCAGCCATCGTTGTTGAGGTCTGCGAATTGAGAGCCCCAAGCCCAGCCCCCAAAGCCCTCGTTCATCGGAGCGGTGACATCAGAAAAACTGCCACTTCCGGAATTCCGCAATAAGGAATTCCCGCGAACCATCTTGAGGTATTTCTTCCGGATCTCTTCGGTTAAAGTGGGATCGAAATTGGCCTGGGGCACGATCTGGTTCCCGGCGCTTGAGAACATGTTCGAGACATACAAATCCATATAACCATCGCGGTCATAGTCAGCCCAGGTCGCCGACATCCCAAATCCCCAATCTTGCGATCCGCTCTGAACCGAAACATCCTTAAAGCGTTTTCCATCGTTCCGAAAGAGTTGGTTCGGACCAAAGTCGTTGGCAATGTAGACATCAAGGAGGCCGTCGTTATCAAAGTCCTCCCACGAAGCTGCGAACGAGAAGCGATGGTTCCCAACTCCCAAGCCACAGCTTTCAGTCGCATCTAAAAACTGAAAGCCCCCTTGGTTTTCCAAAAGAACATTCGCACCACCGTTCCGAGCATCTCGAAAGGGATGAGGGGTCGGGAAGTCGCCAATATCCGATCCCGTCCCGCCATATCTCAGGACCAAGAAATCGAGATCGCCATCAAGATCATAGTCCGCCGCAGTGGGAGAATATCCCAGTCCGATTTCGGGGTAGCGCCCTCGCAAGGTGAACTTCCCGGTGCCGTCATTCTCCATCACCAGAAAGGCCGCTTTCGTTGCGACCGCCAGATCGGCATCTCCATCATTGTCCACGTCCACTAACAATGCTCCGGTCGAATTATCTAGAAAATCAACACCCGCAACCGCCGAAATATCAGTCATCTTCCCGTCAGGAGTCTGCCGGAACAAGAGGTTCGGCAAGCCTCCCGGTTGACAGAGGTAAAGATCCTCCAATCCATCCCCGTCAACATCTCCAATCGCAAGTCCATGATACCCCAGGAAATCCGGGTTCAACGAGTTCTCAATGCGCCGCCCCCAGGTATTCATACCCAGCCGAAGCTGTTCCCAGGCTGGGTTGCGACCCAAGACATCGCTGGCGATATCCTCAAAAATCGAGGCCGGTGCGGACGTGAGTTCGCTTTGAACAAGGTTTGTCAGAGTGAATCCTGTCAGTTGTGGCGGGCCATCTGTCGTCGGCGTGATCCAGGTTGCCTCGACCACCGAAGATAACCGTAATTCGTTCCCACCTCGTGTTCCCTTTGCGGTCAGACGCTGCTTTGAGGTGAGGATTTCGCCATCCCTCCCAATCCCAAACAGCTTGAGGTGGACCGCATCCTCCGGCGCCTCGGAGCCGAGCGAAAGCAACGGCCGAATCCGATTGATGAAGTCGCTCTTATCCACCTCGATCAGAGCCGCTGTTCCCAGTTCCTCGGGGAGCTTGAGCGCAACGATTCTTACCGACTGGCCCGCGTAGAGTTCCTGCTCACGAAACTGTTGTGGATCGGCGATGTTGATTCGGTCAGCGAGTGCCATCGATATTTCGTCTCCATCGGGGTTCGAAATGGCATTTGCGATATGTGCCAACTGCGCTTTGATCGATGATCTCCACAAATCCGTGATCTCAGTTGCGCCACCGGGAGGAGCCTTCGAGGTGATTACGCCCAGGTCCACCCCGATTTCCGGGGCCTTGTCCTTGCGGAAATATCCTGCCAGAACGAAGACGATGCCGCACAGGCCTATTCCCAATAAGCAAATACCAAGTGGTCTCGCCTTGCCATCAGCTGTCCGGAATGGGACGAGGGCTAAGAGTAATTTTCTCCTCATTCGTGACAACCGTGAAGCTGCGGCAAAGGTACGTCAAGCTTGCCTCTCCCCCCAAGTTGATGGGCGATCTTGCCTTGGGATCTGTGACCCGTTAGGAATAGTGAATGCCCAGACACCTTTGCCTCGCGATCCTTTTGCTTGGGATCAATTTTACCATGGCGCAAGACGCAGTGGAAATTAGACTTGTCGAAGTCGTGCACGGTGCGGAGCAACTAGAAGTGACCGTTGAAAAGGTCAGCGGGGGAAACTTGAGGTATACTTTACAACACTCTCCAGATCTCTCGGCGGACTCTTGGGTAAAGCAGGGAAACGCCACCCTGACCGTGCTAGATCCTTTGCGAGTAAAGCTGAGCTTGCCCGTAGATGGGGCAAGCGCGGGCTATGTTCGGGTCATTGCGGGACCCGCAGAGACGATACTGCTACCTGTTGTCATCAACGAGGTCATGACCAATAACGAAACAATCTTCACTGATGGCGATGGTGATTTTCCGGATTGGATCGAGCTCTACAATCACGGAGAAACGCCTGCCGACCTGAGCGGGCACCATCTGAGCGACAAGGACAGCAACTTGGACAAGTGGGTCTTTCCGGCAGGGACGATCCTCGAGCCCGGCGAGCACCTGATTGTCTTCGCATCGGGAAAAGTTGGCGACGAAATTCCGGCGGGCGAACTGCATGCGGCCTTTAAGTTGAGCAACGGGAGCGAACCTATCATCCTCAGCGATCCTGATTCAATCATCGTCGACCGCTTGGATCCGGGCCCCCTCACACCCGATACGACGGTCGGTCGGGCGCGCCATGATTTGCAGACGTTCTACTTATTCGGCTCAGCCATTGCGACCCCCGGCGAAGCGAATCAGGAATTCGGAGCGGGTGCTCCCAACCCGTTCATTCAAGCTCCGATATTCAGGGTGCGCGGTGGCGTTTTCGCCGGGCCGGTCACCTTGGAGTTGGTCGGTCCAACTGAGGGAAGCGTCGTTCGATACACGATTGATGGTTCCGAGCCTAACATTAGTTCTACCCTTTCCGAGGCCCCGATCGAGATCAGTGAAACCACCGTGATCCGTGCGATGGTGGTCGGATCGTCCGGAAGCCGGATCGTGACCCACACTTATTTCGTCGGCACCGATCACGAGCTTCCGGTGATTTCGATGGCGACTGATCCCGACAACTTTGAATTCACTGCTGGCTACCTCTACGGCTTCGGAGATCATATGTTCACCAACGGCGGGAACATCATTGGTAACTTTCCCTATAGCGCATCCAATGCTTGGAAGCGCAACCGCGAGGTGGAAGCGAGTTTCGAAGTCTACGAGCCCGAGGGCGGTGAGAAGCTTCGCATTGATGTGGGCTTAAAAATATTTGGGGGCTGGGGATCGCGTGGATACCCGCAGAAATCGATGGCCCTGTTCGCCCGCAGTGAATATGGCTACGGGAAAATCCGTCACCCGTTCTTTCCGAACAAGACGGTCGATGCCTTCGAGTCGATCGTCCTTCGAAATTCGGGCAACGACAACCAGAGCACCTGGCTGACCTACCCGCGCCCGCCCATCAATGAGTTCGGAACACCGGCAAGTCACGGGAGCTACTTTGTGAACGGAAACTTCACGATGTTCCGCGATGCCATGATGCAGAGTCTCGTCGAAGGAACCGGGCTGGATACCCAAGGATACCGCCCGGCGGTTCTCTACGTGAATGGTGACTACTGGGGCATCTACAACATCCGTGAAAAATTCTCCGAGCACTATGTCGAATCGACCCACGATGTTCCGTCCGACGATATCGATCTGATCGAAGGCTACGGCAGCGCCAACTCGGGCTCGTCGTCTACTTACAACCAGATGCGTAATTTCATTCAATCCCGCTCGATGAACAACCGTGCTGACTACCAGACGGTTCAAGATCTATACCTGAATATCGACAACTTTATCGACTACCATTTGGCGGTCATTTATGGGCAGAATTTTGACATCGGAAATATCAAGTGCTGGCGCCAACGCAGTGGCGAAGAGGGACAATTCCACTGGATGCTCTACGATCAGGATTACAGTTTCAACCTGTGGAAACCGGACGTCTACATCCCTGCGATGCGGCGCGACTACTCGGACTACGACAACATGTTCGAGTTCTACACCAATTCTGCCGGGAGCGGCACCGGCTGGCCCAACAGTGGGGGGAGGACCTTGCTGTTGCGCGAAATGCTGGAGAGCGACGAGTTTGAGAATCGCTTTGTGCAACGCTGCGCCGATCTGCTGAATACCTTGTTCGAGAGCGAGCGTGTCTTGGCGCGCATCGATACCATGGCTGGGGTGATCCGCCCCGAAATGGGCCGCCACCTTTCCCGCTGGAGTTGGGAGGGAATCCAATCGCGCGGTTTTGGCATTCCGCACAAGGAAGAAGATGAACCTCTCACCGTGGCGCATTGGGAATCCAATGTGGAGTCGATGCGCGAGTTTGCCAGAGAGCGTCCAGACAAATTGCGGCAGGATTTGATCGATCATTTCAATCTCCCTAACGGAACCGCCGCGGTCACCATCGCGTCCAGTGATCTCTCCAAGGGGACCGTTCAGATCAATACCATCGGCTTGGATGACTCGCCTTGGACCGGGCAATACTTCCGCGATTTCCCGCCGACTCTCACCGCAAAACCGAAAGAGGGGGTTAGCTTTGTCCGCTGGTCTGGAGGCAGCACGAGCACCTCTCCGACCATCGAATTGTCACTAGAAGGGGCGACGGTTTCGGTGACTGCAATTTTCGAGTAGCTCGGGAATTGATCGCCCGAGTGTGACCGGAGAATGGTTTTTTTTGAGAATCGGCCAAAACGCTGAAGCGTGCCCTCACAAGCAGTCCTGAATCAAAGTGGCAGAATAGCGCGGTGAGTGGAGGGGACTGATTACTTTTTCGGTGGAGATGGCCTTTTTTACCTTAGGAAGGTCGTCCCATCCTTGGAAAGGTGTTTTCGAATCGTCTTGCCAAGGTCGATAGTTCGAATTCTCAGCGAGGGGGCCACAGAGCCCCCCCCAATTTGCTCTGAGTCCAAGGCGAATCGTAACGTGCTAGCCCGCATGGCACTGAGTTAAGCGGACGGCTCGGCATGTTTCTGGGATGGGGTTTCCTCTCTATCTTAAGAGCCCGGCGAGTGGCGTGCTTGTCTCTCCGAATTTTTCCAGCGGGACGCCCATACGCTGCAGCAGGGCGAGATGAAGTTGGGACATCGACGTCGAGCGGCGCGGGGCCAGGGAGTATCCTGTCTTGAGTGTCCCTCCACCGCCACCGGCAAGGAGGATGGGGAGGTTCTTTTCCTCATGGGCGTGGCCGTCGGCGATACTCGATCCGTAGACGATCATTGAGCTATCGAGCGCACTGGTGCCATCGGCGTTCTTGAGCGCCTTCATCCGACCTAGAAAATACGCAAGTTGCGAGTGGTGCCAACGAGTGACGGAATTATACATCTCGCCCTTAGACTTGGTGTTATCCCACTTCGTTTTGCCGTCGTCGTCTTCGGTCCGGCCGCTTGCGTCCTTCCAGTGGGAAAGCGCGTGCCAGGTTCCTTTGACGCCGGGGACGAAGTCAAAGTAGCGATTACTCTGTCCGTGATCGAGCATGAAGGTCGAGACACGAGTCGCGCCGGACCAGAAGGACAAGGCCATCAACTCGAGCATCTGCCTTACATATTCTTGGTGGTCAGCGGGGATGCCGGCCGCGGGTCGCGTGAGGGTATCGGTGAGTGCCTTATCATCGGCAATACGCTGCGTCTGCTCCTCCGCGAAATCGAGACGCTTCTCGACTGCGCGCACGGCATCGAGGTATTCGTCAATCTTACGACTGTCCGCCAGACTGGCGCGCCGTTTGAGCGACTTCGATTGCGCAAGGACGAGATCAAGAATACTGCGATCAACAAAGCCCTCACTCGCACGGCGAAACAGCTTGTCAAATACGGCACGCGGCATGGTCTCGCGCGCGGCGGGAAGATCACGGCGGGTCCAGGATAGACAATTGCGCGACAGACTGCCGGAGAAGCTCCCTTCACCCGCAGTGCTCAGCTCAAGGGATGGCAAGGGCGTTGAATCACGCAGATGACGGGCCACAATCTGATCTGCGGAAGGTGCTCCGACGTCGTTTTTACGATGATCATACGCTCCTCCGGTCAGCCAGGTGGCGGTGCCAGCTCCGTGGCCATTGCCGCGAGGGGTCCACAGGTTTTTGGTCACAATGAGGTCCGATTTAAAGTCCTCCAAGGGTGCCATCCAGCGATTAAGCTTTTGCAATTCACCTGCGGGTCCGACTCTCGCCGGCTCCCATGTCCCCTCGGCGCTGCCATTCGGGAAGTAGAGGTAAGCAAGACGTGGCGGCACTCCAGATTTGGCAGAGTCGGTAATCGGAGCACCGAAACTCTCCATGGTGGGAAGCGAGAGACAGGCTCCCATCCCCCTGAGGAAAGCGCGGCGATTGGGATTACTTTTCATCAGTTTTTTTGGTGGGTAGGGGAGGGAGGCGTTTCGTGGTGAACGGATAGCTCTCAGTGATGGCGAGCACCAAATCGCCGAAACGATAGCCGGTCGGTTTGAGTTCCGCCGCAATTTCTTTCACGGTGGCTTCGTCGTAAAACTCAAGTTGTCGGCCGAGGGCATAGGCGAGCATTTTACGAATCGCCTGCGAGCCCAGGTCGTCGATGCGTTCATCGATCAGCGCGAGCTTGAGACCAGTGGGGCCGCGAAACTTGGCCCCACTCGGCAGGGTGCCGCGATCGTCGATCCCGGCGCGCCATTGACCAAATTCAGCGTAGCTCTCGAGCGCGAAGCCGAGCGGGTCAATCTGCGCATGACATCCGGCGCAGCGTGCGGATTCGCGATGCGCTTCGAGCTTCTTCCGCAAGGTAAGCGCGGCCCGGCTCCCTCTTCCTTCGACCTCGATTTCCGGCACATCGGGCGGAGGAGGAGGTGGTGGCGTGCCCAGAAGCGTATTCAAGATCCACGTCCCCCGTACGACCGGGCTGGTGCGATCCGGAAATGAGGTGGTGGCGAGGACACTTGCGTGCCCAAAGACGCCGCCCCGTTCTGTTGTCTTAAGATCCACCTTGCGCATTGCGGTGCCCTCGACACCGCCGATCCGATAGAATTTTGCCAGCTCGGCATTGAGGAAGGTGTAGTCGGAGTCGATCAGTCGTGAAACCGGGGCATTGTCCCTTACCAGCGAGTGGAAAAAGTGTGCCGTTTCCGCACGCATTGCGGTCATGAGCGTCTCAGTGCACCAAGGATTATCGATCGGATCTTTGCGGATACGGGGACCGACATCGTCAGTGCTGAGCCACTCCGCAGCGAAGATCTCTCCGAGCGAAAGACTGCGCGGATCGGCGAGCATCCGCTTCACCTGAGCCTGGCGTTTTTCTAAATCCGAAAGCCCACCCGCCGCGGCGAGAAGTTCCTCATCTGGAGCCGAAGCCCAGAGGAAATACGAAAGACGAGTGGCAAGGTCGTAGCTGGTAACCGCCTGATCCTTGGCGATGTCTGACGTTTGCTCGAAGCGTAGAAGGAAGTTCGGCGAAACGAGAATCGTCTTAAAGGCATCTGCCAAAGCGTCTGCTTGGGAACGCTTATCAGCGAGTGAAATTTCATAGCGCTGCGTGACCTCTTGGACCTCCGCCATCGTGGGTAATCGCCGGTAAGCGCGACGCATGAATTTCGCGATCGTCTCTGAAGCGGTCTCGGGCTTTCCCGCCAAATCCCCCCAAGCGTTTTCGTCTGCCCGCACCTCATCGATCACGCCCTCTGCCGCCGTGAAATAGCGATCGAGGTGAGCCGTCTGAAGGAAGAGGGTATTGGCGCTGTTAGAAAATCCACTGGTGCCGCTGAAGTCCATCGGAAAGTCGTCCGCAGGCCGTAGATCGAGCCCGACGAGATCACGAATCGTGCGATTGTATTCCTCTCTTGTGAGGCGCCTCGCCGGCACATAACCCGGATTACGCACCGTGCTGTAGTCAAAGCGATCGATCTCAGCAGCAAGCCAGACGCGCAGCTTTAGACGCTCGGGATCGGAGGGTTGCGCTTTCTTCTTTGGCGGCATGTCTCCCATCTTCACGCGCTCTGCGACATTCTTCCACAGCTGTCGATTACGGACCAGGGGTGTTTGCTCCAGCGCTGATTCGAGATCAATATCACCCTTGGCACTCGCACTATCGTGACAGTCGAAGCAGTAGTGCTCGAGTGTCGGGCGGATGTCTTTTCCGAAATCAAAGGTGATGCCGTGAAGCTCGTCTTTCTGCCCTGCCCGATCCTCGGGTGCGGGTGTGTAGACCGGACCAACTTTTTCATCGTCTTCCATTTCCTCTTCTTCGACATCCTCATCGCTGAGCCCAAGATCTCGCAGAGTCTCCTCGAACCTTTCTCTGAGTGCCACCTCAGGGTTTTCGATGCGCCACTGCAATTCCTCCTCCCTCTCGTCCGTTTCCTCCTGAAGACGTTCGATCTCCATGCGGTCCACTTTGTTGAGCAGAGCGATCTGTTTTTTTAAAAGACGTAGCAGTGCGGCCTCACCTTTGTCCTCGCCAATCTTATCTTCCTTGAAGCGCCACAGCAGCACTTCGATCTCAGCTTCGACGTCCTCCAACCCGAGGAGAACTTCCGCCCACTCCTCGCCCTTCTCCTCCTTTTCTTCGAGAAACATCTCGCGCAGTTCGATGGCACGCTCGCGCGCTTCCTCAAGATCCTCCCCACCCTCGCCTTGTAACTTGATAGCCTCCAAGACAGCCGGAGCGCGGCGTTTGAGAAATGCCATCGTCTCCTCATCAATCGGCTCTGCACTGGCAGAATAGCCCGTCAGCAAAGCCGCGATCGCTAATACGATCGTGATGCCAAGCTTGCGCGTTCTCCTAATCATGAAGTGCTGCTTGTAGTAATAAGGTGACTATCTGTCACGCAAGAAGTCCAAAAGCAGACCTTCTTTGAGTGCTTGGGTGGCATTGTGCCCATGCTCCTTCACCTTGAAGTGGACGACATCCCCGTCGAGATAAGAAAAGACTTCAATCTTACCGTTCAATCGGCTGGGCTTGGCGAGTTTTTCCCCTTCAAATCCCATCTGCTTGGCCCACAAAAAAATGGATTCTTCGGCATCCACGAAGGGCAGCTTTCCACCTTTTGCAGGGATCTCTTTGGAGGGTCCGCCGCGATAAGGAATGAGCGGATCGTCAGTCCCGGAGATGTTCAGAAGACGCTTACCGGAAAGCGGCTTTGTGATCGCACGATAGTCATTCTCTTCTCCCATTGCCTTAAAGTTCTTACCATCGTGTTGGAAACCGTTCAACGGACTGACCACGCTGACGTAATTCTTAATATTGGGGAGCTTGGTCTCGATGGCGATTTGGTTGACCAAGGCCGCACCATTGGAAATCCCCATGATCGTAAATTCTTCCTTCCTGACATCGTCACGCTTGGCGAGCTCGCGGATGATGGCTTCAATAAATCCCCGATCATTAGCCTTAGACCTCTCCGAGACGATGTTCCAACTCTCCCGATAACCTTCCGGGAACACGGTGATAAACTGCCGCGCGACTTCCGGATAGCGCCCGGAGACCATCTTCTGTAAACCCTTGGCGTTTCCTCCATTCCCATGCAAAAAGATGATCACGGGCAGCGGTTCTTCATTCTCCCGCTCCGGAACATTCACCCAATATGGACGCTTGTAGTTCTTTTCCTGTGACCACGACTGAGTGATCGAGAACTTTTGATGCGTCGTTTTTTCTTCAGCTTTTAGACAAGGATCAAAGGTCACAAGAACGGCCACGAGAGCGATGAATAGAGCGTTTTTTTTCATAGTGATGTTTCAGCCTCGTTCGCACTCGCTCAGAAACTGGTAGGGTCTTTACCCCATGATCCATTTAAAAACAGTCACGAAATATTGATTCAAACTTTCCGACGCCAAACAGGAATAGAAGGGCCCCATGCAAAGTCTCAGAGTCAACTCATCGGACGAATACCCGCGGGCGACCACGCCAACTGGGCTCATGCCTGCTTCATCACAAAGTAAGCGAGCACTTCACCCCGTGGACCTTCGAAGGGCCCAGCTCTTCTCCCAGAAGAATCTGTGTTAATCGGCGCAAACTCTCTGAAATCGGTGTTAAAAATCCCCGAAACAATCTTCTCTAGTCTTCCGCCCCAACGGAGTGAACGAGCTTAGCCAAGGGTGGAACGCCCGTTGGGTGCACCGCCTTGGTAATTCTCACGCCCCCCGAAGATTTTTCTTCAGAGAAGCTCGATCTACTGAGGCGCGAGTTCAAAGCGCCTGCTTTTATGTTCTCCTCCCTTGAGGATAAAGCCGGCTTCGATCCATCTGTTGCAAAGATTGAGAGCGGTCCGGGAAGAGACCGCCTGACGAGAGACCTCAATATCCATGAGGGCTTGCGTCGCTTTCGGGCTGATTTGGGAATTGGGCTGAAACATCATGAGGGCTTACGTGCGTGTTGGGCCACCGCTATGGAGTCCCGGTGGAGGATTAGCTGCGGGAAGTTCTCGAACTCCTGCCCACCCTCGAAGGAGCGGAAGAAAAAGGAGCGGACCTCACCCCCGCAAAAATCGCCGCCGCCCGCCGGAACAAAGTCAACCAAGAAGCAGGGGCAGCGTAGGCCCCGCTTACTAGGTGGTGTCTCTAAAGGCGCTCAAGGGTGCCAAAGGACCACTGGGAACCGGAGAAGCCAGGGCGAGTCTACCTTCTTTGCACAGGGTGCATGACGCGGAGACGGAGCCGCGCGTGGCCTATTTTCCTTTGATGAAAAGGAATCTACGGATTTAGAGATCAGGAAACCATTATCTCAAGAGGGAAGTAATCTCGATAATCTACGATCTCAGCGTTGGAACCGGATTCTCTTTCTTTTCCAAAGCGGTGCGCATTTTTTCGAGCGCCTTGTTTTGGAGTTGGCGGATCCGTTCGCGGGTCAAGCCGAAGTCGCGGCCGATCTCGTCCAGGGTCATCGGCTTCTTGCCATCGAGCCCGAAACGGGCTTCGATGATTTTGCTTTCGCGCTTGTCGAGGAGGCACCGAAGTCCATCGAGTAGTTCGCCGTGCATTTCCTTTGAAGCGAGGGCTTCGAGAGGATCAACGGCCGATGAGTCGCCGATAGTGTCCCCGTAAGACCCACTGCTGTCATCACCGACCGGTGCATCGAGCGAGGTTATGCGCTGGGCCGCCTGCTTAATCATGGCGAGCTTTTTGCGTGGGATTCCGAGGATTTCGGCAAGTTCGTCGTTGCTCGGTTTGTGGCCCAGTTCTTCAATCAGGGAGTTGGAAACTCTCTGGAGGCGGGAGATCTTGTCCACCATGTGGAACGGAAGACGCACGGTTTTACTTTGGTTGGAGAGGGCGCGTTTGATCGACTGCTTGATCCACCAAGCGGCGTAGGTGCTGATTTTTCCGCCCTTAGCAGGTTCATACTTCTCCACTGCCTTCATGAGACCAATGTTTCCTTCAGAGATCAGGTCGGCGAGAGGGAGGCCATAGTTTGAGTAGGCGCGTGCGATTTTAACAACAAGGCGCAGGTTTGCACGAATCATGTGATCACGGGCCTTTTCGTCACCATCTTTGATGCGCTCGGCAAGTTCCCACTCCTCCTCAATCGTAAGGAGGCCAGTTTTGGAAATCTCGCTCAGGTAGGCCTGTGGGATATTATCGGATTCGGTTCTCATCAGTTATTCTTGAACCTTATGATGTCTCGATCTTGGTATTCCAGATTGTCTTTGAACAGGATGGAGCGCACTCTCTGGGTCCAACCGTAGGAGGTCTTCAAGTAGGCCGTAATAGTTGGTATTTTTATTGAAGTTTTCATTAAGGTTTTTCGTTTTATTTTGAGGTTGGTTCTAATTTTCTGTTTGAAGTCGGGAGGCCCCTTCCTTCCGGTAAATTGATCACACTCTGTCTCAGCCGTCGTCTCTAATGGTTTCGGCCTTATCCGTTAAAGAAATGCTGCGTCTCGACCATCACTTCAAATAAGCGATCTACTTCGGATTTGGTGTTATAGAAGTAAAAGCTCGCACGCGCAGTGGACTCGACACCGAGTTTTCGCATGAGTGGCTGAGTGCAATGGTGGCCCCCGCGCAGGGCCACGCCCGATTGGTCGGCCACGGTCACCAAATCGTGTGCATGCACCCCCTCAAGGAGGAAACTCACTACGCCGGCACGTCCAGTTTTTGGTCCAAAAATCCGAACTCCTTGCAATTCTAAAAGCCTTTCGTAAGCGTAGCTTGCCAGTTCCTGGTCGTGCTGCCAGATATGCTCCAGGCCAATGCCATCAAGGTAATCCATTGCTGCGTGCAAAGCGATGGCTCCGGAAATGTCGGGCGTGCCGGCCTCGAATTTATGGGGACCCTGCTTGTAGGTAGCTTGGTGAAAATCGACGCTCAGGATCATGTCGCCACCGCCCTGATATGGCGGCATCGCATTCAGAAGTTCGTTCCGACCGTAGAGCACGCCAATGCCCGTCGGGCCGCAAAGCTTGTGACCAGAGAAGACCAGAAAATCGCAGTCAATTTGTTGCACATCAAGAGGCAGGTGTCCCACGCTCTGGGCGGCATCAACGAGCGTGGTCACTCCAAGTTGCTGCGCGCGCGCGCACAACTCGGACACTGGGTTGACCGTGCCCAGGGTGTTAGAGACATGAACCATGGCGAACAACTTGACTTGTGAGGTCAGCAATTGGTCGAGTCGGTCGAGATCGAGCAAGCCCTCATCGCCAGTGATGGGCACATAAACCAATTCAGCACCCGTGCGCTCAGCCAGCAATTGCCACGGCACAATGTTGCCATGGTGCTCCATTTCGGTGAGCAAGATCTGATCGCCGGGTTTGAGATGACGGTTCCCCCAAGCCGCGGCTACAAGATTGATCCCTTCCGTGGCGCCGCGCGTGAATACAACTTCGTCAGCGCTCCGGGCATTGATGAAGCGGGCGACACGGGTGCGTGCCGCTTCGAAGGCAGCGGTAGCGCGATTGCTTAATTCATGGATCCCCCGATGCACGTTGGCGTTGTCGCACTCGTAGTAGTGAACAAGGGCATCGATGACAGCACGCGGCTTCTGGCTGGTGGCGGCATTGTCGAGGTAAACGAGCGGGTGCCCGTTCACCGTCTGATGCAGCGCGGGAAAGTCTTCGCGAATCTTTTGGCAGTTGGTCATCATGGCTTTGGGGTTAAAACATTCCAAGGTCGAGTTTGGCGGCCTCTGACATCATCGATTGGTTCCACGTTGGCTCAAACACGACATCACAGGTCGCTTCGGTGATTTCATCGAGGGCCTGAAGCTTGGCTACCACATCCGAGGCAAGCGCCGGCCCCATCCCGCAGCCTGCGGCCGTTAGCGTGATCTTCAGGTCTGCCCGATAAGAACTGGTCTCCGCAATGGCGGTCAGTTCGGTGTTATAAACGAGACCCAAATCCACAATGTTGACGGGAATTTCCGGGTCGTAGCAGGTCTTGAGTTGGTTCCACACCTCCTGTTCAACCTCCTCCAGGGTCCGTCGCTGACCGCTCGGGTTGGCTTGTTTGGCGGCAACTTCAATGCCGAGCGCATCAACGTCTTTATCGGCCAGTCGGAACATGTTTCCGTTGACGATGATGGTGTAGCTGTTGCCCAGCGACTGAGTGATGTGGGCCAGTTCGCCTTTCCTGAGGGTAACGATGTCGCCCACAGGGACGATTGTCCCTTCGACGTCGCGGGTGAGGGTAATTGGTTCGTTCGAGTTCATGGTTGTTCCTTTTCGGATTCGGTTGAAATGGTTTCACCGCTGCCTTCTACGACCGCTGCCACCGCGTGCCACGGGAGGATGGCACATTTGATTCGCTCCGGAAATCTGTGCACCCCGGACAGTGCTGATAATTTCCCGAGATCACCGTCGCTATGACCCGTGGTCATGAGGTCGCGAACTCTGTCGAACATCACCTTCACTTCGGCCTTGGTCTTCCCTTTGAGAATTTCGGTGAGGAGCGACGCCGAGGCTTTGGAAATCGCGCAGCCCGAGCCTTGGAAAGTCAGATCCTCCACGACGTCGCCCTCCATCCTGGCGTAGAGGGTGTAGCGATCCCCACAGATGGGATTGGTGCCCTGCGCGGTGCGGTTGGCATCGGGCAAGATACGATAATTCCTCGGACTCTTGCTATGGTCGAGGAGGAGCTCTTGATAAAGAGCGGTAAGGTCGTCGGACATTATGGGTGCTTTGTAATTTTTTGATTTTGTTCCAAACGGTCCCACACCAGCCGATCAAGCTCCTCGCGCACCGCTACGCAGCGGACGCGGTCGATGATTTCGCCGGCGAAGGCGTGAATCAACATGCGCCGCGCCTTCTCCAGTGGAATGCTGCGGGAGCGCAGGTAAAAGATGGACTCGTCATTCAACTGCCCGATCGTCGCGCCGTGCGTACACTTTACGTCGTCGGCATAGATTTCGAGCTGTGGCTTGGTGTCGGCGGTCGCCTGATCCGAGAGCAGCAGGTTTTTGTTCGTCTGCTTGGCGTCGGTCTTTTGTGCGTCGGGGCGCACGAGGATGCGGCCGTGGAAGACGCCCTTCGATTTGTCAGCGAGGATGCCATTAAAATACTCATGGCTCGCACCATGGGGTTGGGCATGGTCAACAATCATGTAGTGGTCGGCGAGTTGTTCGCCGCGCGTGAGGTAGAGGCCGTTCAGGATGCACTCCAAGCCCTCGCCGGCGAGGGTGGCATAAATGTTCGTGCGCGAAAGTTTCGCGCCGAGTGCAATCGAGTGGGTGACCACATTACTGGCCCGTTCGCAGTGTGCCGCGACGGTCGCGATGTGGAACGCTTGCTGGTTCTCATCCTGAAATTTCAAGTGCTCAACGACCGCGTTCTCCTTGGCGACGAGTTCGGTGACCGCGTTGGTGAAGTAGGCCGTATCGCCCTGGCTCACGTGACTCTCGATGACGGTGACCCGGCTGTCGCGCTCGGCTACGATCAGGTTACGCGGGTGTGCCGTGGTGCCGGGCTCCTTCGGGGTGGAGATGAAGCGGAGGTGAATCGGCTCGGCCACGGTCTCACCTGCGGGGACGTAAATAAACGCGCCGTCCTGGAAGAACGCGGTGTTCAGTGCGGTGAAGGCATTGGTATCCGTAGAGGCATGACGGCACAAGTGCGGCTCCACCAGCGCAGGCTCAGTGGCCAACGCCGCGGCGAGGTTCATCACCTTGACACCTCCCGGCAGTTGGGCGAGGGATGACAATTCCGGCACGAACTGACCGTTGACGAAGACGAGCTGACTGCCGACGAGTGCGGCGAAAGGAAATTGACTCAGCAGCTTTTCCGTAAGGCCGTGCTGCTCCGGCTTCACGACCGGCGCTAAACTCATCTTAGCGATGGGCGCTACATTGGTGAAGCGCCAGTCCTCGTCCTGCAAGGTCGGGAGGCCGAGTTTATCAAAGGACATGAAGCCCGCCTTTCGAGCCGACAACAACCATGTCGGCTCATCAGGGTTTTTCTCGGATATCTCCAGCGCCTTATGGCTTAAGCTGAGTTCCTGGATTCGGGGTGCCGAGGCGACGTTCGGTTTGGTTTTGGTTCTATTATTCATTGGTGTTATTTAATTTGAGCCTTAGGCGGGCGCGGCGGCGTGGATCATCTCGTCATAACCTGTCTCCTCTAATTCGAGTGCTAGTTCCTTGCCTCCGGACTTCACGATCCGGCCGTCATAAAGCACGTGCACGAAGTCGGGCACGATGAAATTGAGCAGTCGCTGATAGTGCGTGATGACGAGTTGGGCGTTGTCGGGGCGTTTCAGCGCATTGACGCCCTGCGAGACGATCTTCAGCGCGTCGATGTCCAGGCCCGAGTCGGTTTCGTCGAGGATGGCGAACTTCGGCTCCAGAACGGCCATTTGGAAAATCTCGTTGCGCTTTTTTTCGCCGCCGGAAAAGCCGTAGTTGACCGGCCGTTGCAATAAATCTTCCGGCAGGTGCAGCAGTTTTACTTTCTCTTTTACGAACGCGAGGAACTCCATGGCGTCGAGTTCGGGGAGCTCGCGATGTTTGCGGATTTCATTATAGGCCGTCTTGAGAAAGTAGGTGCTGTTCACACCCGGAATCTCGACCGGATACTGGAAGGCGAGAAACACCCCTTCGGCTGCTCGTTTCTCGGGGTCGAGGGCCAGTAAATCCTGGCCGCCGTAAATGACCTCACCGGCAGTGATCTCGTAGCCTTCGCGGCCGGCCAGGATCGCGGCGAGCGTACTTTTGCCGCTGCCGTTGGGACCCATGATGGCGTGCATTTCTCCGGGATGAATTAGGAGGTTGACGCCTTTGAGAATCTCTCGGCCTTCCACCTCGGCGCTCAGGTTATTGATAGTAATCATAGCTTGTTTCATTGGTAAATATCGGTTGTTAATTTCGTTCGTTCGCTCTTTTAGCCCACACTTCCTTCCAGGCTTACGCTCAGTAGCGCCTGCGCTTCGAGGGCGAACTCCATCGGCAGTTGCTGGAAGACATCTTTGCAATAGCCGTTGACGATCATGTTCACGGCGTCTTGCGTCGAGATCGCGCGCTGGTTACAATAGAAAATTTGGTCTTCGCCCACTTTCGTTGTGCTGGCCTCGTGCTCGACCTGCGCCGAGCTGTTCTTCACCTCGATGTAGGGGAAGGTGTGCGCCCCACACTGATCGCCGATGAGCAGGGAGTCGCATTGCGAGTAGTTGCGGGCCTTCGCGGCGCCCTTCAGTATTTTCACGAGACCGCGATAGCTGTTCTGTCCGTGACCGGCGGAGATGCCCTTCGAGATGATGGTGCTGCGCGTGTTCTTACCGATATGAACCATTTTTGTGCCAGTGTCGGCCTGTTGGTAATTATTGGTCAACGCTACTGAGTAGAATTCTCCGATCGAGTTGTCGCCCTGCAAGATGACCCCCGGATACTTCCACGTGATGGCCGAGCCGGTCTCGACCTGCGTCCAGGTAATCTTCGAGTTACGTTTGGCGATACCGCGCTTGGTGACGAAGTTGTAAATGCCGCCCTTGCCGTTTTCATCACCCGGATACCAGTTCTGGACGGTCGAGTATTTGATTTCGGCGTTGTCCAGCGCGATGAGTTCGACGACCGCGGCATGGAGTTGGTTTTCGTCGCGCATTGGGGCCGTGCAGCCTTCGAGATAGCTGACATGGCTGTCTTCGTCGGCGATGATGAGGGTGCGCTCGAACTGGCCGGTCTTGGCCTCGTTGATGCGGAAATAGGTGGATAACTCCATCGGGCAACGCACCCCTTTGGGGATGTAGCAGAACGAACCGTCGGTGAAGACGGCCGAGTTGAGCGCCGCAAAGAAGTTGTCGGTGTGAGGAACCACCGAGCCGAGATACTTCTTTACCAGATCGGGATGATCCTGCACTGCTTCGCTGAACGAGCAGAAGATGATCCCCACCTCACCCAGTTGCTTCTTGAAGGTGGTGCCGACGGAAACGCTATCCAAGACTGCGTCTACCGCCACGCCTGCCAGCCGCATGCGTTCATGGAGGGGAATGCCGAGTTTCTCGAAAGTCTCCAAAACCTTGGGATCCACTTCGTCCATGCTCTTCGGCCCGTCCGCAAGACTCTTGGGAGCGGCGAAGTAAATGATGTCCTGATAGTCGATCTTCGGATAATCAGCCTTCTGCCACGTCGGCTCCTGCAGAGTCGTCCAATGGCGATACGCTTTCAGCCGCCATTCAAATAGCCACTCCGGCTCGTTCTTTTTATCCGAGATGAACCGGATGATGCCCTCGTTCAACCCTGGCGGCGCGGACTCCGTCTCGATGTCCGAGTAGAAGCCGTATTTATAGTCACTTTTGACGACTTCTTCGATGGTGTCTGTTGATTTACTCATGGTAATAATTAGATTGGTTTGATGGTTTCTGAATGAGCCGAAACCTCTGGCTCCGGTCAGTCCTTACTCATGGTGATGCGCGTCGCATGACCTGTCGGTGGGCGAATCGGCGACGACGCTGGTAAGTTGAACCAGTCCTGCTTTGAGAAGGTAGGCTTCCACTTCATCGCCGCTGACATCTGCAAGCATGTGGCCATCGACCACAACACATGGGGAAAGGCTCTGCCCGCTCTTTTCATTCATCTCCGTGCGGAATAACGGATTGACGAGAATATCCCGATCTGCGTAAGCCAAATTGTATTTGCGCATGATGGAGCGCACTCCCTGGCTCCAGCCACAGGAGGTCTTTAAGTAGGCCGTAATAGAGGGGTTTTTTATTGAGGTTTTCATTGAGGTTTTCGTTTTATTTTGGGTTTGCTTTTAGTTTTCTGATTGAGAGGGACCCTGCGGCCCCTTCCTTCCGGTAGATTGATCACACTCCGTCTTAGCCGTTGTCGCCAATCGCTTCGACCGGGCACCCCTCCATCGCTTCCACGCAAAGTGCTTCCTCCTCTGGGGTCGTTGCTTGCTTGAAGACATAGGAGTAGCCGCCATCATCGCTGCGCATGAAGTTCTCCGGGGCCGTTTCCCGGCACAAATCGCAGTCAATGCACTGCTCATCGACGTAAAACTGTCCGCCCACGTTTTCCGCATGTTTATCTTCAATATCGGCCATAGATTTTCTTTAGGTTAGTGCTCGCGGGTTCACTTTACTTCCGGGTCGGCCGCCGACCCTACGACTGGATTCGGTGCGCGCGCTCCTGACTTTATAAAGCTCTTGCTTAAGAAAAGAATAGGCGACGCCATGGGGCCTCGCAAGCGATTTATTAAAGTTTTCTCTTTAGAAAGAATCGGTCAATTAGGCTGACATTGAAAGCCGCTGGCTGTGGGCGCCGCAGGAATGTCCTCTCCTTGCACTGGAAAGTGGCGATCTACGCAACTTCGCCAAAACCCTTTCCTGCCATCAGGAAATCGCGGCGGCCGGAGCTCTCAGTTTGGGGATGTTGACACCGTTTAAACTGGCCCTGCGCGCAAGCGGTCCGGAGGCGGATCGGCAACTCTTTTGGGAAACGGTGTCCAGCGACAATTATAATTGAGTTCGACGACAATTAAAACTGAACCCCTCGG
>JBLHUR010000078.1:0-26845 GCA_047629805.1 Akkermansiaceae bacterium
TATTTTCGAGAGAATACCGATCTTCTAAATTCACGCTCCCCTCCCCTCCCATCGCTGCTTTATCACCCCCTGTGACGATAGGTGCCAGATAGATGACAAACTCATCGATCAATCCCTCGTCCAAGAATGATCCCAACAAATCACCACCGGCTTCCAACAACACCATATTGACTCCGTGGTCTTTCGCTAAAGTACGAAGAACCTTGTACATTGGAATATTTTCAAAAAGGAGGGAACGCTCACGATGCTCATCGGTGAAGAGTTCATAGTCCTCTCTCTTAATTGACTTCCGCGTCATAACCACCCGCCAAGGTGGCACTTTAGCAGAACAAACATTCTCACTCCGAATGGTAAGCGCCGGATTGTCACGTCGAAGGGTTTCGCCAGAAGTAAGAATAGCGTCAACCTCACCACGCAAAAGTTGAACCTGCTCACGGGCTTCCTTCCCTGTGAGCCATTGGCCTTCTCCACCCGGCCGGGTGATACGACCATCGAGTGACATTGCCGTCTTGGCAACGACCCATGGTCGCCCTTCATTTTGGACCATCGCAAATCCCCGGATGAGATGTTGGCTCTCCTCCTCACACACTCCGGAGAGCACTTCGATTCCAGCTTCCTTCAAAACGGCATCTGCTCCACCAGCGTGCGCTGGATTAGGATCAGTAGCCCCATAGACCACGCGGGAGACTCCTGCCTCGATTAAAGCGCTGGTACAGGCTCCCGTTCGCCCAACCGTGCTGCATGGTTCCAACGTGACATAAGCCGTCGCGCCACGGGCCTTCCCTGATTCAAGCTTGGAAAGAGCTTCCCGCTCAGCATGGTTGCAACCGACTTTCTGAGTGCTCCCACGCGCCAATGCCAGCCCATCCTTCACTAACACCGCGCCCACCGGAGGATTTGGCGAGCTCAAGCCATCTACAGTAAGCGCTTCAGCCAAGGCTTCGCGCATCCACTTTTCATCTACGGAATTGTTCATTATTAAGAAATTTAAAGAACCACTAGCAAGCCTGTGAACAAGATCATGGTGACAGGGCGCAAGATAATGAATTCCCAAACTTGTTCCAGTTTTCAGAACGCCATCACCGATCTTCTCACTACTTATTCCACCGGTGGAACACTGATGGCTAGAACGTGGAACTGCGATATGGACTACTTATTCGCACTAAGAAGAAGAAGACGAAATTAAAAATGTCCTATTCACCTCCCGTACCAATGGTGAAAAACTTTCGAACAAATCACCAAAGTTTGGCAAGCTACTCGAATTCGAGTATAAGTCTGAAGTGAAACATTTCATCCTCTTTCTTTCCCTAGCTCACCTGGTCCAGGCAAGCCCCTGGTCCTCATATCTGGGCTCTCACGGCAATGGCACTGCTGAAGGAGACATTCCTGCTAAAATCCAGAAAGAGGGCCCTAAGGTCCTCTGGAAGGCCTCAATCGGTCGTGGCTGTTCGAGCTTCGCTATCGATCAAGGGAAAGCCCTCACGGTTGGGAACTCGGATGACAAGGACACACTCTGGTGTTTCGATGCCAAAACCGGTGATGTTATCTGGAAAACAACCTACGATGAACCTCTCGCCCCGAAATATTACGATGGGGGACCAGGTGCCACACCTACGATCCATGAAGGACTCGTTTACAACCTTTCCAAATCCGGCCGTCTTTCCTGTCATGATCTCAAAGATGGCAAGGAAAAGTGGCTTGTTCAGTTTAAAGATGATTACAAGGGGAACAAACCCGAGTGGGGCTACTCCTCTTCTCCTTTGATTTACAAAGATCTCCTGATCTGCCTGCCCTGTTCTAAAAAAGGAGCGATGGTGGCCTTGGACAAAAAAACCGGAAAGATGAAGTGGCAGTCTGAAAATGTTGCCCGCCCCGGATACGCCGCTCCCCTCTTCTACCAACACGAGGGCAAGGACGCTGCGGTTGTTTTCCACGGGCGCAGCATCGTCGGTTACGATCTCACTGCGAAGGGTAAGGTTCTTTATGAATACGAATGGCGCACCCCCTACGACGTAAATGCTTCGAATCCCCAAGTCCTCGACAATCTCCTCCATTTCTCAGCGGGCTACAACATGGGTTATGCCGTCGTTGATATTTCCACAGCAAAACCTAAGATCGTCCATCGTAACCGCGATCTCCCCATGATTTTTCAAAACTCCTTCATCATCGGCGACGACCTCATGGGATGCTTTGGCGATAAGCGCTACAACACCGAACTTTACCGCATGGATTTTAAAACCGGAGAAATTCTCTGGAAGCATCCCCTCCCCGGCACGCGCGGATCAACCGCTCAGATCGGCGAAACCACCGTCGTCCTCACCGAAACCGGCCACCTTGTCTTCGGCAAAGCAACCGAAAAAGACTTCACTGAGACCGGCCGCCACGAAGTCCTTAGCAAACTCTGCTGGGCTCCCTTAGCGATTGGCGAAGGAAAACTCTTCGCTCGAACGAATAAGGGGAAGGCAATTTGTCTCGATCTCGAAATGAAAGCGGATTCCAAAGTGACCATCATTCAGGACCTCAAAATCGAATAGGTCAAACAAACAATAGGTGCTCTCTCAAGGGATTCAGAACACTATTGCAACAATGGCAGTCTCTCTTTCAGCTCCGTTCTGAACTGAATCCCTTGCTACCAGGCTCGAAGGCGCAATCCGACTGAGAGCGAGAGCCCACCATCAAGATCGTCCTCGAAGACCTGGTCGTCTGAGGAATCGCGCACCTCAAAGTCGCCCGCAAAAGAGTACCCGACGCCCAACGATAGCCAAAGATTGTCCTTGAGCCGGTGTTCCGTATGAAGGCGAATTGCATAAGAACTCAGATCATAATTATTCGAGTCCCCGTTCTCATCGACATTCCAGGTGCCGCCATTCGGGCCCCCGCGTAGGGCGAGATTCCAGCGATCATTTACCTCCCAGGTCGTGATGAGGAGCGGTCCCATGATCGCAAAATTAAGGCTTTCCGTCGGTTTCCACATCAACAGAGGCCCCGGCAAATAGAGGGAATCACGGCCGATCTCTAAGCCGACAAACCCCAGACCCACCATGAGGCGATCATTGACCCGGTATCCCGCACCGATGCCGAGATCGTATAAAAAATCATCCCCATTGATATCCCGAGTATCGCTTGAAAAACTAACCCGCCCCCAAGCCCCATAGGTCCAAGGGCTTCCGGTAGCTTGATGGAAGAATAGCGCATTCAGAGAGGCCTTGTGCAAATCTTTATCGCTGAAGGGGATCCCCGCGGAGAGTTGATCAAAGTCCAAGGTCGTCTGGCTATAGTTGAGAAAAGGAACGGCACGCCAGTCACCTCCCAAGTTGATAGGCTTGCTCAGAAAGCCTCCGATTGAATAAGCGGTGGTGTCCAATTGAGCGTTTGAACTCTTGAAGCCTCGGGTCCCTTCGGATTGATACCGCATCCGCAAAAGATCGAAACTCGGCATTGCGGGATCCTGCTCCACTTTCAAAAGCGGGACCATCAGATCCCCTGCCAAACAAGGGAATCCACTCAAAACCGAGGAAAAAGCCAAAGTGTAGGCGAAGTGCTTAAATTTCATCACCGACCTCTAGCCTCATATGTCCCCAAATCAAAACATAATCCTGTCTCTCGCTCACATTGCTTAAGCTGGCAGTCCCTGTCTTTACTTTCCCCCTCTACCCCGTTAGACAGGACGGACTGTGACCGACTTTAAATCCTTGGGCATCCCTGCCGACCTGATCAAAAGCCTTGAGGAAATGGAAATCCACAAGCCCACCCCTGTCCAAGCCCAATCCATCCCTTATCTCATTGAAAAGGGCTTCGACTTCATCGCCCAGGCGCAGACTGGCACGGGAAAAACCGCCGCCTTCGGCCTCCCGCTCCTCACCAAGATCAATCCAAGCAAGAAACACATCCAAGCCCTCATCCTTGCCCCGACCAGGGAACTGGCGAAGCAAATCGGCAAGGCCCTCTTTAAATTCACAAAGTATTCCGAAGAACGCATCTTCGTCGAGGTCCTCGCCGGTGGTGATAAGATCGACCTTCAAATCTCCAAACTGCAACGACCTACCCACATCGTCGTCGCCACCCCCGGGCGTCTCTACGACCTTCTCGAGCGCAAGGCCATTTCACTCAGCTACGTCCAATACCTCATTCTCGATGAAGCCGACGAAATGCTCTCGATGGGCTTCAAGGACCAGATCAGAGAGTCTATCGATCTCACCAAAGCGCGCAAAGCCACCTGGCTCTTCTCCGCCACTTTCCCCCGCGTCCTTCACGATCTCGTCAAAATCTGTATGTCGCCCGACCCCAAAACGGTCAAAATCGACACCAAAAACGTCGTCAACCGCGACATCGATCACCGCTTCTCCGTCTGCGTCAAGGAGGACAAAACCGACTTCATCGATGAATTCCTAAACCGCCAAGGCGACAAGCGCGGCCTCATTTTCACTCGCACCAAAGACGGAGCCGATATGCTCTGCAAGCAACTCGTTGCCCGCCGCCATTCCGCCGGTGTCTTACAAGGCGATCTCACCCAGCTCGAGCGCGACAAAGTGATGCGTGCCTTTAAAAAAGAGCGCACCCAGTTCCTCGTTGCTACCGATGTCGCGGCCCGTGGGATTGATGTTGCCGGACTGTCCTTCGTCATCCACCACCAACTCCCCGAGCAGATTGACTACTACACCCACCGCAGTGGCCGCACCGCCCGCGCTGGTAAAAAGGGAATCTCACTCGTCCTCATTGACCCTCGCGAAAAAAAGCGCCTCAGCGAATTCAGCCGCGCCCTCAGCATCCACTTCGGCCCCGCCTAAGTCAGCCCCCTTTCTTCCAGTCCGCAGGGAAGGCCTCTCACCAGAGTGCTCTCCTCTTTGCACTACTTCGACGTTTTTATCTTTCGCTGAGATCGATTTGATGAATCAAAGATGATAGATCACTTGCGATGAGCGATCGCCAGGACCTTGACCTTCGTCAATAAGGAGATGCGTGGAACCGTAACAGCAATGGGACCGGACTCAGGGTGGATGAGTATGATCGGTCTGGGCCACACTGAGGATCAGGTTATGATAGATGGCGGTCAAGAATACGAATTGAAGTGGGTCTCTCGCTCCTTTAAGCTTACGGCGAGGTGAAAAAGGTGAAAAATGAAGGGGATTACTGGACGACTTGTCTGGAATGTCAGGGAGCCGGCAGGAAAATCCGGAGGCTCTCCAAGAAAGTGCGCCTCCGATACCAGAGAGCGCTGGATTACTTTGAAAAAACAAAGGAGGAAGGGCCGCCCCCGATTCGTCCTAAGCGTCACCGCGATGCCTGTTTGAATTGCAAAGGATCCGGGCTGGTTCCTTCTGCGGGCCCTTGTTTAGTTGATCGAGAAAACTACCCACACGTCGCCATCATTGGGGGCGGTATCGGAGGGGTGGCTCTGGCGGTGGCTTGTTTGCACCGAGGGATTCCCTTTACTCTTTATGAACGCGATCGCGGTTTCGAAGCTCGCTCTCAAGGCTATGGACTGACGCTGCAACAGGCGAGTAAGGCGGTCGAGGGATTGGGAATTTTCTCCTTAGAAGAGGGCGTGATTTCAACCAGGCATGTCGTTCATACGACCGCAGGAAAAGTGATTGGTGAATGGGGAATTAGAAAATGGGGCGCAGCAGGATTAGCGAAAGGGACAAAAGCCTTACCGAAGCGGACGAATGTTCATATCGCACGGCAGTCGCTGCGTTTAGCTCTCCTAGAGCAGCTCGGTGGACATGAGGTGGTCCAGTGGGGACACCAGCTTGTGGATTTTAAAGAAGGGGAAGGTAGAGGGGTCGATCTGACTTTTCAAGTGGAGGGCGAGAGAAAGATCGCGAAGGCGGATCTCGTGGTCGGGGCGGATGGGATTCGGAGTTCGGTGCGGGGCTTGTTGATGGGTGAGGACGCTTCCCCTTTGCGTTACCTTGGTTGTATTGTGATTCTGGGGATTTGTCCTTTGGCGAATCTCGATGGTCTTGAGAGTTCTTTGCTGGACTCGGCCACGGTCTTCCAAACGGCCAATGGCAATGAGCGGATTTACATGATGCCCTATGCCTCAAACTCGGTGATGTGGCAGTTGAGTTTCCCAATGCCAGAGGAAGAAGCAAAGGCACTGAGTGCGCAAGGAACTCGCGCACTCAAGGATGAAGCGTGCCGGAGAACACAGTGGCATGATCCCATTCCTCAAATTTTAGCAGCAACCCTGGAAGCTCAGGTTTCTGGATATCCCGTGTATGATCGAGTCCTCCTCACGCCAGAATTGTTGGAGAAAGGGGCCCAAGTGACTCTGATCGGAGATGCCGCTCACCCGATGAGTCCCTTCAAAGGACAGGGTGCGAATCAAGCTTTGCTGGATGCGCTGGCACTGGCTCGGGGGATCTCGAAAGGATGTCGACCCTTATCGAAATGGCGGGAAGCTGGCGTAAGGGAAAGTGTTTTGAGGGAGTTTGAAGGAGAAATGTTGGAACGCAGCGCGACTAAAGTGAAGGATTCAGCAGAGGCGGCTCGGTTTTTGCATTCCGAGACCGTGCTCCATGAGGGCGACGAACCGAGAGGGCGCTGTCTCAAGAGGAGAGAGAGTTAGGGTGCCAAATCCTTAGAAAAATAGTGGCTCCTCCTTGCGTTTGTTTGCGATGGCTTCGAGAAGTGCGTAACGGACATCTAGATGCCGCACTGACGATAGAGCCGAAAATTTTTGAACTCCTGAATACGAAGGCGTTTGGTGGCGCTGGACGCTATTTTGACCGGGAGGAAAAAGTTGCTGGATCGAGCGTCGAAAGGGACAACGTTTCAAAACCCTAACTCTATTTACAAGTCTTTCGGGAAGGATTTCGGGTGATGATAAGTTCTTGATGTCTTGACGTTAAAGCGACATCGAGTCTTATCCCTGTCGCTGAAAAGCTCAAAAGATCGACCGTTTATCTCGATCTCGAAGGCAAACTATAAAATCGAGGTTCGGAACTCGGGCGAGAAGGATCTGAAGGCGATTCAAAAGCAGGACCAAACGAGGATCTTGCAAAAGATTCAAAGTCTCGCCGATGAGCCCTAGCCGATAGGGAGCAAAAAGTTGTCGGGTCGGGAACGGTATCGCATCCGACAGGGGAACTACCGGATCTGGTATGAAATTTTTGATGAGAAACTCATCGTGATCGTCGTAAAAGTCGGACATCGCCGGAATGTTTACGAATAGGCTCACACGGGTTTCGATTTCTGGTAGAAGTGATGAATTATGGCATTCAATTCTCCGCAGGGCATAGCCAGCGAAATGTGGCGTCATTAGCTGGGGGTTGTCGGACATAGGACGATTCGAGTAAAACGTTTTAGAATTTGAGAGCAAATCGTGATGACTGACCTGAGTGTCTTGGAATACTCGCAGAGAAGTCAGTGCGATTTGATCCAAATGATAAAATAAATTTTCCGGATTGGACAAGTCCGACAGACTCCTAGCGACATCTTATTGACTTTCTCTCATAAACGTCGAAAAAAAGTATAGATGAGTGCTTGGAAAGCGACTGGAATAGGGGGGCGGATTCTTTTTGGGGCCGCTGTTCTTGCCACGGCATATCGCTTGGCCTTTATTGCTCTCTCCACCTCCACGGAGGGAACCATCACCGAGCTTAGTCCTCAAGAAGCGGACGAAGAAGAGACGGTGACTTTCCTACCTAAGTTCCAATTTTCGACAATCTCGGGGCGGGTGATTGAGAAGGATGCAAACGTAGCCTCCTTTCCTGCCAAGGTGCGTCCCGGAGACCCCGTTGATGTGCGATATCTGAAATTTGCGCCGGAATGGACAGTCATCGATCGGTTTCTTTATCTCTGGTTTCTGCCCATTTTCTTTTTTGGGATGGCTTCCATCTTTGGACTGATCTCGCTCGCGATTCCTTTTTTCCAACGAGAAAAATTGGTAGAATGAAGAACAATATGAAAAATCAAATGACAGTTAGGGAGTCGGAGTTCGGCGATGTGGGGATCTTGGTTCGTTTCAATTTAGAAATGGCGCGGGAGACGGAGGGAAAAGAGTTGGATGGGGAGACCTTGAAGAGGGGCGTTGAGGGGATTTTTGCGAAGCCTGAGCGGGGCTTTTATTTTGTGGCGGAGTTGGAGGGGGAGCTTGTGGGCTCGTTGATGGTGACGAAGGAATGGAGTGATTGGAGGAACGGGGATTTTTGGTGGATCCAGAGTGTTTATGTGGAGCCGGAGTTTCGGAGGCAGGGGATATTTCGGGCACTTTATGAAGAGGCGAGAAAGCGGGCGATGGAGGTGGAGGGTGTTTGTGGGTGTCGCTTGTATGTGGAGAAGGACAACGAGGCGGCGCGGGCGGTGTATCTCAAGCGGGGATTTGAGGAGACGCCTTACCGACTTTTTGAAGATGGGTTTTAGGAATCGGCTGGTGGACAGGTCCTTCCTGAAGAAGTGAGCGATTGCTTTCCTTGCTTTTGACTCTAGTCCTTGAGCGTGGCTTCACTTTTTCACGGAACCGGTCCCTTTGCGCAGGCGAATGTGCGTTGGTATGCTTGGTTTACGACGGCTTTCAATGCGCGCTTTTATTATCCCATTCTGGCGATTCTTTTTTTAGATCTGGGATTGAGTTTATCGCAGTTTGTGATGCTGAATGCGATTTGGGCGGCGACGATTCTTTTGGCGGAGGTGCCGTCAGGTGCGCTGGCTGATTTGATTGGACGGCGGAAGCTTCTGATCGCGGCGGCGGGCTTGATGGTGCTGGAGATGTTGGTTTTATTGCTGGCCCCGAAGGATGCGGGGATGTGGTTGTTTGGATTTTGTGCGGTGAATCGGGTCTTGAGTGGTTTGGCGGAGGCGGCGGCGAGCGGGGCGGATGAGGCTTTGGCTTACGATAGCTTGGATGATCCGGGGGAGTGGGATGAGGTCCTGGAGGTGGTGATGCGTTTGCGATCGGCCGCGATGGTGGTGGCGATGGTGGTGGGTGCTTTGGTTTATGATGCGGGAGCGGTGGGGTTGAATGTGGAGTTGGCGCATCGCTTGCCGATTGCGCTGTGTTTGGCCCAAGCGGTGGGGGCGTTTTTGATTTCCTTAAAGTTCCGCGAGGTCACTGATGGGACGGAAAAGAAGGCGGGGTTTACGGAGGTCTTTGCGCAGACTTGGATGGCGGCGAAGTGGGTCTTTACGACGAAGGCGGCGATCTTGATTGTGATTGGGGGGCTTTTGATCGATGGAGTGGCGCGGAACTTTGCCACGATCAATAGTGAGTATTATCGGCTGATCGAGATCCCGACCTTTACCTTCGGATTCATCGCGGCGGGGACGGCGTTTTTGGGAATGTATACGCCGCGCTTATCGAAGCATTTGGCGCGGAGGTTTTCGCCATTAAGTAATTTTGGTTTCACGGCGGGGTGGGCATTTTTGTGTCTCTATCTGTTGGGACGGACGTGGGATTATTGGGGGGTGATTCCGGGAATTGGGCTGATGGCGGGCCTGTCGCATCTCGGGTTTTTGATGAGTCGGTATTTGCATGAATTGGCGAGCTCGGATCAGCGGGCGACGGTGCTGAGTGTGAAGGGGCTGCTTTTTAATATGGGCTATGGCGCGGCGAGTTTGGTTTTTGCGGGGGCGGTTTCGTTTCAGAAGGGCGATCTAGGGATGAATGATGAAGAAGCCCTGACCAGGACGTTGGAGTGGCAGCCGTGGATTTTTGGGGCTGCGTTCCTTGTATTTCTTGGGGTTGCCAAGTGGTTCGGGATGCCCCGTAAGATTGGGAAACGCTAACCCCAAGTGGCGCTTCGACCGCAGGTATCGATGTGAATCAAGGTCTGGGAGAGTCCCAGTCCGCCGCGGAAGAGTTTTTCAAATCGCATTTTTTGGCCTCGGTCATGGCGACGTCGGGTAAGCAATCGTAGACGAGACCGAGCACGATGTTTTTGGTATGGAAGGATCGCGGCGAGGCGCCGGGGCATTGCGAGTTGTAGTCCCGGGAGCGGCAGGCGGAGGTGAGGTAGCGGAGCTTGAGTTTCGGGGCTGGGGTTTTGGAAATTCCGGGCGGGGGATTTTAGCAATTGTTTCTGCAATCTGCGGGGGAACATTTCAATGATATCGCCAGAGGGCCCAGCCGAAGATTCCTACGCTCAAGGTTCCTACCGAAAGCCCTAGGAGCTGATGCCGGCTCAGCCTTCTGGGTTTAGTTCCTCGTTTTTTCCCAACGCCATCCTTGGTAAAGATCCCAGGAGTCTGTCGGACTTGTCCAATCCGGCAAATTCATTTTATCATTTGGATCAAATCGCACTGACTTCTCTGCGAGTATTCCAAGACACTCAGGTCAGTCATCACGATTTGCTCTCAAATTCAAAAACGTTTTACTCAAATCGTCCTAAGTCCGACAAACTCCTAGCAGAAGATTAGGAAAACCTAAGAATGACCTTGGTGGAGTGAGCTGCTTGGGCCGGATCGGGGCATCAGGAGAAGGGAGCGCAAGGATTGCTTGTTTTCGTGTGGTCGGATAATCAGTGAGATGACTTTCCGTCTGCAACTGAGTGAGGAGGATTATTTAAAGGCGGCGAAGCTCTTTGGGCGGAGGTGGTTGCTGCGGTTAGCGCTGCCGTATTTTGTGATCCTATCTGTTTTGATGTATTGGATCAGCAGCCGGTCGGCGGGGCTGGGGTTGTCATTTCAAGTCAGCTTCATCGTTTTTTTGGTGCTGGTTTTATTCTACAAATGGTTCGTGCAGATGCCGTCGCGAACTCGAAAACTCTACCACCAACAAATTGAGGTGCAGAGTGAACTGAGGTGCACCCTGGAGGAGGAGCACTTTGCGATAGAGCATAGAAACGGCTTCGTAAAGAAGCAGTGGGAGGAGTTTCGGCGATGGACGCTGAGTAACGATCTCATTCTGATTTTCCCAACGGACCGGGCCTACTTTTTGATCCCCAAGCACCAGCTTACTGAGGAGGAATGGCAGGAGACGGTGGCGATGATGGAGAGGAAATTAGGGACGGGTTAAGGTCAGGGGATGCCGCGACTTGCTCTGCTTCTTCGTTGTTGGGTTGAGAAAGGCTGTAGATGCCCAGTAGTCGGTCGTCCCGTAAAGTCGGACCATCTCAGCTCCCGCCGCACCTGCTGCCGAAGCAAACTCCTGAAGCCACCGAGTGACCTCTACCTCTCGATTCTCAATCGAGATCAGCCTCAACATGTCCTCACCCGTGGGCTCAGTTGCACGATGCCCTTGAGCGATCATTGCGCGAACCTCCGCCTGCTGATCCTCGGAAGGAGGCTCAAGTTCGCGAAGCGCGGTTGCGACCTGGAGCCAATCGGACACTATCTTGTCTAGTTCTGGCTTCGCTGCATCAAAGCTATTCTCATCTCTGACAGTCGCGATCAGTTCCTTGAAGCGCTTCTGTCCGCCTTGGAACTTCGCAACAGCCTCCCGATGGGTGTCGGACGATGATGTTGTCTCCTCAACCCCGTCCTTGCCTTGATTGCAAGCGGCGATGAAGAGAACGGCGAGGGCCAGAATGGGGCGGAAAATTCTCATTTTTTTTGCAGAACGTTTGAGGTGAGCAATTCGCTACACCTCTCAATTCCAACGGGAAGATTTCTCCAACTTCTCAGTACTTCCACATAAGGTGTCAAAGGCTTTGAAGCCGATCAGAATCCCTAAAAAGTGTTCTTTTGAACAATTTCCCTTCCGCGTGAATTTCACTTCGGACATTCTGTCCTCGGACGACCCCAGACACTCGACGAAATGAAACACGGGAAAAAGGGGTCAGATGATAAATCTTATCATGCTCTGTTTAACAACTCGCCATTTTTTGCTCCTTGGTATGGCTTGCTTCATTTCCTTGGCCAGTTTGCTGACATAGGGGGCACTGCCCATGTGAAGGGTTTGCGCGATCCATTTTTGCGGCACGCTGGTTTGTTCCGTGATGATGTGCGCTAGCAGTCACGGATGTCTTGGGCAGAAACGGCACCGATGGTGCCAAGGAAGAGAAAGAGAATTGGAGATTTCATGTTGAGGTAAAATAAGTGGGGTAGTCTCCAAGATCTTATCTTTTTGAGCAATGGCAAGTCACCAGGTTCGTGAGATTGAATCGTCTCCGCTTTCTGCTAGAGTCCAGCAATGGTGGAAGACGAACCGCAATACGATGTCGTGCTCAAGATGGTCCTTTGGGATGAGGAGCGCGAGGCGATCTTTCGTCGGCTGAAGGTCAATGGGGTGGAAGGAGAACGCGCCGAAGCAATTTATGCCACGGCGCGTGCGGAGAGGGTTGGGAGTCTTCGGGCGGATGGAGTCAGGACGCTGCTGATGGGGCTGGCAGCCCTCGCGCTCGGATTCGGAATCTACTTTTTCTTCAATTTGGACGAACTCAATGCCGCTCACTTTGGCGATGGCGTCAATGGGACCCTAATGTTGCCGTGGCTCCTTGGGTTTCTCTGTGCCCTCCTTGGGGCCTTCGGGGTATGGAAAACGATCCAAGGGGCATCTGAGATTTTGTTTGCCCCGAAGAAGAAGGGATCGATGGCGGATCGCTAGCAAGAATGGCACTTGGTAAGGTTCGGTCTCGAACTGTGAGTGCTTTCTCAACTTGGCCAAAGGCCTGCTTAATACCAGCATGGGGAAAAACGGAGTGCCGCCCCATGTGGATGGGTGACAGCGCGAGTTGTCTGAAGGACAAGGTCATAGGTGCGGGCTTATGAGGTTCGCCTTCAGCGAACAGCTTCCTCCTCCCCAAGACCATGCCCGTTGGGCTGGGCTGGTATAAAGAAGGCCTTTGGCCAGTAGATTTCTCGCCGTTCCTAACCGAGTGCCATTCTGCTAGCGGCGAGTTGCTCGGATCACGGCGATGAAGGAAGGTGGACGTTTCTCGGTGAAGGGGAGCCTTCCATTGTTCACGGGCTTGGCGTCGATGTTTCGGAGCACCATAAAATCTCCATCATTGAGACGGAGGGAAGTTTTGAACCGGTTACTGCTAAAAACGGGCTTCTCAATCTTATTTTCGGTGATGACAATCTCGACTTTCCGGCCCCATCGGTCAGTGGCGGGAGCTGAGATGGGTTTGCCATAGTTGAGGAACCCGAGGAGGACCTTACGGTCGAGTGCGACGGATAACTCGGTCAGGCTATCGCCCGATCCGGTGAAAGAGACGGTGGTCCCGACCTGCGTTTTTTCGAAAGCGATGGGGGTGGCTGGCGTCACGGGAAAGCTGCCGTCATTCTTAGTTCTGTTAAAATTTGCGGGAGCATACTCGGTTGGGAAAACGAATTCCTTCTTGTTCGTAACGGTCTTCTTTTCTCCGAGGCGACCTCCGGTGGTCGCGAGGAAGGAAGGTTCGCGGTTGATCGCACGGATGAGCTTTTCCCCTTCCAGAGCGGTCATGTGATCCGAGGCTTTGCTTATAAAGTCGTGGCCGGCCGGGACCTCGAAGATTCGGACCTCGTAGGTGATTTCGTGTTTGGGGTTAGCGGCCAGCGGTCCGACTTTCGTCGAGCTGCATGAGGTCGCGGACAGGATGGCTCCGACGGCAAAAACGGCCGGACTGACGAATCGTAGGTAGTGATTCATCCACCCCGTCTAACAGGTTTTTATTTCTTTGAGAGGTTTTTATTTCTTTGAGGGAGGAGTGGATGGTTTGGAGGAGGTCGCTACGCTCTTTGCCTTCCGGGAGGGTGACGGCCCTGTCGGCGGCCGCTTCTGGCTCGTGTGAGTGGAGTGCGTCGGCGGATGTTTTGATAGCGGCGTTTTTGGTTATTCCAGCAGATTACTCGTTGAGCCAATTTCCTGCTGCGGCATAATCCTCCCTTGCCCAGTTTTGCATGAGTGAGCTTTGGCGGCGGATCAATTTTGCGGGAGCGAGGTCACGCGTGTGGTATGAGTTCGGCGATGATTTCGTTCTGTTCGTCTGCGGTGCCGTTTTGGCTGAGGTGGTCGATGTTGAGGATCGTGAAGCTGGTTACTTTTTCGGGAGAGGTGGCTTCTTTGTTGGTGGCGGGAGATCGGTCGGAGTGGGTAAGAGGAGGTGAATTCGTCGAAATTCCGAGGTCTTGTGCGTAGTCTTCGAGCTTGTGGTAGTCACTCTTGATGGCTTGAAGCCGAAAGAGTCTTGGAAGCCCAATGCCGGCTGCGACGATGAAAATGAGGACAGAGATGATGAGAGAACATTTCATTGTGGACGGGGGGCGGCTGACTGCGGTTCAACCGAGAGGGCCTGGATGAGGTTACGTAATTCGTTGGCGAGAGCGGGGATTTGAAAGGTGCTGGTTGGAGGGTCACCTATATTCCAAAGGAGGGGCTTTTGAAAAAGGCTTAGTCTTTCTTCTGAGGAGAGCTGGTTGATTCTGGCGTTGGCAGCAGGGAGATTGGTCTCGGCGAGATGCTTGATTAGGGGGCTTCGAAAGCGAAGCGTGAGTTGTTGGCGGGGTAGAGCGAGGTGCCTTCCATATGGCCTTTTTCGATTTGGTCATCGAGCCAGATGAGGGCTGACAAGGGTTCTTTTTTGAGAGGTGAAAGAAGGCGAGGCGTTGGGCTTGGTGCAGGTGGTGATCGGTGGAGGCGATGGCGTCGCCAGTAAGATCGAGGGCGATTGCAAGAGATTTTTTTTGCGAGGGTTCCGATGAGAGTTCCTTTGAGCCGCTGTGCCATTTTTGTGTTCAGAGCGAGATCGTCGATCTGAGCCAAGGCGGTTTCGATTTCTTGTGGGAGCTTGTTTTAAAATGTAGCAGAAGTTTGGTGAGGAATTTTTGACCGCCTGAATCAGTTGGATTTCGGTCTGCTTCAGTGAGGAGGGGGCCGGTGATGTCCCAATCGATGGTGCCATCAGAAATGGTGATTTCAAGCTGACGATTGTTGGACTTGGCGGGGGAGGTTGAGGGGGATTTGATTTGGAAACGACCTTGTGAATCTTTGCTTTGAGAACCTGTCTTTTCTCTTCGTAATCATCCAGAGCGGTCTCTTGCAGCTGAAGCCAAAATCCGGCGGCCAAGATTGAGAGAGTGGGGGCGATGAAGTGGAGGTCTTTCATGGATGATTGGGGAGCGATTCTGTGCAGGGCAGGTGCAAATAGCGGTTAGCAAATGGCAGCCTTTTTGGAATGCCTTGGGCCTAGAGTCTTTTTATAAGCGGTAGATGCGTATGATTTCCCCTAAGTTTCTTCCGCTTCCGGCCTTCGCGGCGTATGGGAGGGAGATCCCAGGCAAGGCTTCGTCCGTGTGTGAATCGAAAGAGCAGGGTATGTCGGCTGAGAATCTCGTGAACAGGGTTGGGGGCGGCATTCATTACTGGATTTCTCGCAAGTTCGGACCCATTATCACGGTCATGGAGCAAGACCATTCCCTATAACTGGAATTTGGAGGAAAGTCTCAAGCCGCTGATTTACAATGCATTCAATAAATAATGACAAAACTTTCGAATTTAAACCGCTCTCACGACGTTTTACCTAGTGCCATGAAAAAGATTCTTATGCTTACTGCCAGTCTCCTAGTCTGGCCCCTTTTCACCTCCTGCACGGAGTATAGTTCCTACGGATATTCGGGTGGTTCCTCCGGTGGTTATGTGACATCCAGCTACGGATATTCCCAGAGTTACGCCCCTCTCCAAGTTGGCTTCATCAGCACGAGCTATGATCGCTGGGCCTATGATCCCTATTGCCGCAGCTATTACGACCGCTCGGTCAATCGTTACTACAACAAAAGCAGTCGTAGCTACTGTTCCGTGACTCCGCGTCGCTACTCAACCCCTTATTACCCAAGTGGCTACCGACGTGGTTCGCAGATCTCGTGTCCGACCTATCTCCCTCGCCACTCCAACCATGGGCATTCTGACCGTGGTCAGGTTGCTCAGCGTGAGTCTCATGGGCGCCAGACCCCGGTCATCCATGGATCAAGTCACACTTCTGACCGTTCGCGGAGTATTCAGGAAGCGGCTCGATACAACACTCGTGCCCGATCGGCTTCGTCTTCCTCTTCTTCCAGGAGCACTAGCTCTCGTCAACCGACTCCTACGATTCGTCGTCAGGCCACTCCTCAGCCGACCCGCCGGATTGAGACTCCTAGACAGGTGACCCGTCCAACTCGGATCGAAACCATCCGCACGACTCCTTCCCGGAGTCCGTCGGTTCGTTCAAGGCCCGCTCCTGTAGTGAGATCACAGCCTACGGTGCGTAGCCAGCCTACTCGGGCTCGCTCAGCCCCGGTGACGCGTCAACCAGCTCCGTCTAGATCGACGACGATGCCGAGCCGCTCAACGGACAAGGCTCGTCAGCGGACGCGCTAAAAATTTCAGCAAGTATATGTGGAAAGGCCTCGCGGAGAAATCCGCAGGGCCTTATTCGTAGCTACTCCGAGGGCCATGGCTTGTAAATTTTCAAGTCATCAATGACGGCTTTTTTAGGCACTGCGACTCGCAGCATTCGTTTCGTGGGATGCGCGACTCCTTTCGAGGAAAATTTACCTACTTCCTTCTCATTAATCGTCACCGTCATGGTGTCACCTTCGATCGTCACGACGAGATTGTGCCATTTGCCCGCCTCCAATCTGTTGGGAAAACGCTTCGTCTTTGTTTTCAGCAGTTTCTGTTGTTCCGGACTGATCGTTTTGTTCTGACGGGCCTTGCGCATCGCATTGGCCATCACCCCGGTTTTAAGATCGTTGATCTGGACATTCGTCGTGCTGATCTTCGTCATACAAAGGTGACCCGCATGGACTTCCTTGAATTGTTGGTCGGCAAAATTTAGACCTAGGCTGTCTTCTTTCGTCGGCAACTTGAATCGCAAAGTCACTTTTGCGTCCTGAAACTCGACCGGATGGACCACTGAAACCGCATGGTCCGCTTCCTTATGAAAGGTGATGTGCATCGCGCCATCCTTCAAATCCACCTGCTTATTTCCCTTCGCTCGTTTCGCGCTGTTAGAGGCCCAGCCCTTCCCGATCTCCTCCTTGGTATCGTCACTTTCGCTGCGTTCGAAATCATCTTCAAAAATCAAAGTCGCCTTTTTATCGGCAAGAACGGTGAGTGGACAAAGCAGAGCGAGGAAACAGGGTAATGAGTTTTTCATGAGTTGTATGATTAGGCGCTAGGCAGTGGAGACTCTGCAAGAACGAATCACATTCACAAGTTTCACCCTCTGCTCCATTTTTCCTCCTTCCTGTATCCCTCGTCCCCGTTAATACCGCCTCGCTAAGGTATATAGAACGTGACTGTCCGGTGCCTATTCAACAAGGAGCGGCCTGGCGCGGAAGAATATTCGACCCTTCAGCTCACCTTCATAAGTATAGCTGTGCAGAGAGTATGAATCACCAAATGAAGATGCTTCCACTTCTCCCTCGATGAGATCCTCATCCGACCACCCCATCAAGTCGCTACTCCACTCTGCGACGATCGTGAAAGTAAGATCATCATTTCTCAGATCGATCATAAAACTTCTTCCAGCGATTTCCGGCTGGGGAAAAGAACTCCCATCAATCGGGCTTCCACCAAAGAGGTATTCTTCGAGGCTATCGGAACCGTCAAGGTCGCTGTCCTCGCCATCGGTGCCGTCAAAACCAGCAAGCCATACGTCATAGGCTGTGCCGATCACGAGGATAAACTTCTGCGGAGTGGCGTTGAAATTTTCCTCGCCATCATCTGCCAAAAGCTCAATCGGATAGCTCCCGTTATCTGCTGCAGTCAGCGCGCGACTACTCTTCAAGACCAATCCGTCCAACTCCAGGAAAGATGGCAAAGCACCCGCTGTCACCGTCGCAGTTTCTGACAAGGTGACGGTGTAGCTGTAGGCTCCCTCGCTTGGAGAAAGCACCGGCCCACTTGTAAACGAAGGAGGAGTGTTATTCACGGAATAAGGAGAGAAGTCCTGCACAAAAGCGCCCGCCGATCCCACATTGGGGCTGCCAAAAGAACTCGATTTCCCATCGTCATAACTCGCGAACATCGCATCAATCGCGGGCGTTGGATTTTGCTCTAATTTGTAAACTTCCTTGCTGTTCACGCTAGGCGAATCATCTGGAAAGCCATCCATATCCGTATCGATTGTCAGCACTCCCTCACCTGATGGCCCGAAGATCGGGATATCAGCAGCATTAAAGACCACGAACTGGGTATTCGAGCTATTGATCGCCATTTTTCCCTCCGTGGTCGAGTTCTCCTGATCAATGAAGAAGGGATCAAGTAAATGAATATTGCTCCAAAGATAGCCATCGGAATCAAGCTTCGAGGTCTTATTGATCGCGGTATCAAGTCCACCTTCAGCCGTCGTGTTTTGAGTGAAAGTCAAGAGCGTCCCCGCAGGCACCGCAGCCCAGTAATCATCCTGCGATAGCTTGATCGTCTGAGGAATTAGCGAAGTCGTAATCTGGATCGACCACCCTCGCATATCTACCGTCGTTCCCGCTTGCGGAGTGACCGGGCTGTTCGCGGTATCACCCGGTCCAACCACTACAAGTTCAAACCAGTCGCCTCCGTTTCCTTCGACACGATTGAAAAAGGTATCGCTCCCTTCACCATCATCGCCATCGATAAATTCATTGGGATCGACCGCATTATACTCGTTCATCAAGACCACATTATTATCCCCAAAAACATGAAGGATGAAAGTCTCCGTCACCGGATCAGTCGTGTTTGAGTCATCCTGAATCGTAAGCTCGAAGTTAAAGGAACCTTTGTCCGGAGGGGTCCCCGTGAGAGCCGCCAGACCACTGCCTAGGTCGTTTAAGCCCAGCCATGCTGGCTGATTTGCAATTGTAAAAGAAATGACCTCGCCCGCATTCGGATCAGTGGCCTGCACTCGAAAAGCCGAGTTCACGAGGTCAAGTCCCATACGCCAAGTCGCGACGAGAGGAGGTTGAAAAGAAGGCGAAACCAATGAGCCCGCTTCCACAAAATTACCCGGCGAACCGATGTCCGAACCAGAATTTCCCTCGCCATCGTCACCCGCCATCACAGCGTCGTTCTGGCCAAGTGACGAGAGCCCAAGCGCTGTTCCCTGACTGTCCCACTCAAAGGAAACTCCCGCTGTCGCTGCCGCAAAAGTCACGCTGTCGATGAGAACCGCATCTTCATTATTGTTTGGATCCTTATCCCAAAGATCGAGCGTTTCACCGCCCGAACTCAATCCTGAGAATTCATCAGGCCCAGTGACATCATCCTCGTCGATCAATTGAAGCCCTGTCGTCATCCACATTGTCTGAAAGTCAGCTTTGCTTCCCTCAATGATAATCACACTCTCGCCCGGTGCGATGTCGATGGAGGGCAAATTTGCGCCGTCATCTCCCGACTCGCCATCGTCGTCCCAGTAATATCCCTCAAGATTCACCGACTCGCTTCCGGTGTTCGTAAGCTCCCACCAATCCTTATCAGCAGAATGGGATGACTTAGGCATCGCTTCTGTGATCACCAAATCAGCAGGCGCGACCACGGGAAAGAGAGAACAAAAAATAAGAATCTTTTTCGACATAGGTGGAGTTTCGCTGATCTCAACGCTCAGACAATTCGTAGAATGTGACAGAATTGGAACCTTCCCAGCCTACCATGCAAAGTGCACGACCTGTAGGGGATTTTGAAGCTGGCAAAAGCAACGCAGATTCTGGTGCTGAATGCCCCGCGCGAAGCTCATTAATTCCACTCAACATTCGAGGCTTGGCCGGATTCCGGCAGTCGAATAGATAAACTCCACTCTGCCGTTCCGTCGCCACCACAAGGAGCGGTCTTCCTCCAATAATCTCGGCATAAATCGCTTCCGGTTCGGCCCCTCGATTATCCGAACGGGTATCCCACTCCGTCACGCGGCCTCGGTTCACATTAAAGGTCTCCGCGTCCCGCGCACCCACCTCAGCGAAAAGCGAGCCGGAGTCATAAACCCTCTTCCCACTCGCAGCCTCCCAGATCGAAAAAGAACGCGTCCCCAGCGCCGTGACGCGGTCAATATCACCATCCCGATCCAAGTCACCATCGATGGGCGAAACCTGCAAGCGCCCCAGTGCCGAATCATGTTGCGGATCAATCCCATAAATATTTTTCAGGCGCGCCCGATATTCCGGATCAAGGGGAGGGGAGGCCTTGCCAAGATGTTTTACTCTCACAAACCCGGCCTTATCTCCCTCGTTCGCAGTCGCGAGATAGATTTTACCCTTCCAAATAAACGACGAAAGCGTGTCCGGCATCGGGAGTGCGTGAATGTCATGTTTCAGCTGAATTTTCCGTTTGCCCCACGCTCCATCGCGGTCAGAAACATCCATGCGCACCGGCCAACTCCCAAAGCTCCGCACGCTCAGCCAAGTCCGTCGTTTTAGATCAAAAATTCCCAGGGCATTATTCTCCTGAAGTGTCACATAAGCCCGGCTACCTTCGATCGTAATATATTCCGGCTCCAGATCATTTTTCTGACCATGGAGAAGTCGCGCTCCGGTCGTCTTGGTCAGAGGCACGTCCACTCCACGCAGATTTTTCCAGTCCTTCGTACGGGGAATATCATATATTGTTAGAGAGCCTGGTGTGTTCGCCTTGCCCTCCTGCCATTCGCCTTCGCAAGCGACCGTGAGATATCGGCCATCGGCCGAGAAAATGACACAATCCGGATGGTAACCCGTCACCGCTGTCCCCACCACCTGGCGGCTATCCAGATCGATGATCGCAATCCGCCCTCGTGTAAGAATGGCATCTTTCGGAAGGATCGCCGCCACCGCAAAGCCTCGTCCCACCGGGTCGATGGCCACGCTCGATACTCCTTCAATTCCACCCGGTATCACTCCCTTCAGGGAAACGTGTCCCATCAGCCGGGGTCGCGAAATATCACTCAGATCAATAAACTCCAGCCCCCGTGCCCGCCATCCATGCCGCGTCGTCACGAGGAGCTTCCGTTTCCCATCAACAGCGAGAATTTCGCCCGCGCCCTTTGGCAATCGGACAGTCCCAATACGGGTCAAGTCCTGCCCGCTCAGCAAGCCGATCCCAAGTAAGAAGAATATAGGTAATTTCATCATTAGAAAAAGGCTTGGAATCCCAATCTTACCGACGCGCCCTGCCGCTCCCAGTGCGTCCGCCGCTCATCGCTTCCTTCCGTGATCTCAAGTGGCGTATTCAGGAGATTTCGACCCTCCATAAAAAACTCCCACCGCTCGTTTAATCTGTATTCCAAAGCCGCATCCATCGTGATGCGCGCCTGCACCGAAAGATCACCCGCCCCAGCGGTGGCATTCTCCGATTCACCCACCCTCACAAGGTAATCCGAATTGAAATTCGCAAAGACCCGCGCCCGCCATTTCGGACTCCGCAGGAAGACCCCCAGCAAAGCGCGATGCTCCGGTTGATAAGTCAGATTGGTATCGCGCCGATTTCCATCCACCGAAACCTCCTGCTCTGATATCGTGTAAGAATAGCTTCCAAAAACACTGACTTGATCAAGTGGGTAGGGGAGAAAAGACAACTGCTGCGCATAATGAGCACCAAGCCTTCCCAGCGATCCCTTGCGGCCCGCGATGGTCTGCTCAAATCGATAATTTCGAAGCCCCGTATTCGTAACGCCGGGCTGGTCAATCCGATACGGTTGGAACCACGAAGCTCGCGTCAGCGGATCTTCGAGATGCCAATATTCCATCGAAAGCCGCAGAAAAGAACCCGGCGCAAAAGCATGATCACGCACCAGGCTCAGCTGTGTTTGGCGTGAGGGATCGAGATCTGGATTTCCCATCACCACCCTCGGCGCCGTCCCCTTGTCTTCGTCTGCTGCAAAAATTGGAGCCAGCTCCCAAAGCCGCGCTCGTTGCAATGATTGGCGGACTTGCAGCGAGTAATACTGCTCCTCTTCCGGCTGATACTCGATCAGCAGGGATGGGAGAACATTGCGACTCGTCTTCTTTGCATGCACCTCATTTGTAGCGACCGGATTTGCCGGGAAAATGAAATTCCCAAAGTTCTCCGAGCCATTCCAAAAAGCCTCCGTCGCCTGATGCTTCTCCCTCTCATACTCCAACCGCGCGCCAGCATGCACCCGCCATTGCAAATTTGGTTCCCAGCGATATTGCAACCAAGTCCCCATGACCTCGCGGCGGGCATCGTAGTCCTCACGCGCCGTCTTATAGATGTTCTCCGCACTCGTCGGAATCAGCGGCCCCAGGTCGATCCCCCGTGCCAGCCCCGGGTCAAGATTCGGTCCAATCAGAATCCCATCCACCGAACTCGTTCCGCTTCCCAATATTTCAGAATCAAAACCACTCTGTGCCGGTGAGTTCGTTGGCTCGAATCGTCGATAATCGACGTCCCGAAAATCCCGCTCTGCTCGCCAAAAACCACCTACCTCAAACTCCAGTCCACGTCGTACCTCATGGTGTAAGGCAAGACGGTGACTCTGGAGCCATCGCCGCTTGATGTTGTCTTCAAATTCCACCTTCCTTAGTCCAAATACATCCGTCGGCAGTCGGTCCAAAGTGAAAATGGGTCGCCGTCCATCAAGCACATAAGAAAAGACCGCCGTATCTTCCTCGGCATATTCCGTATCCTGCCGATCCGGCTCGCGCGTCTCCTTAAACGCATATTCTGAATCAAACTTCATCCACGCTCGCTCGCTCAATTCATGCCGGAGCGATCCCTGAAAAGCATAGCGCCTCTTCTCCTCAATCTCATCCTTCAACTGCCGCTCGACCCGCGAACGATCCCGAATCGAGGTCGCCTCCGTGATGATTCCGTCTTCTATGACATCCGTCTTAGGATCGTAACGATACCCCCGTTGCGCCGGCGCGCCCGGCAGCCCCTGGGTCCCCGACCTCGAATCATATTCAATCCGTTGCTCTTTTAGAGTGTCTTCCCCCGTGCGATACACGGTCGAAAAATCAAGGAGCGTTTTGGGCGTCAGCCACCAATTCAAATTGAAGCCCACCTCATCCATCACCTGCCGTTCCGGCGAAAATCGCAGCTCGTGCTCATCAATAAATGAGACATCGCGCCCCTCCTCCACATTATTGGCGCGCCCCCACTTCGTGCGCTCCTGCTCCCGACCTTCATAACGTTCGCGATGCCGATAGTAGAAAACAATTCCTCCCTCCTCCGGATCAGGAAATTCCCAGCGAAAGCGTCCCCGCGAATCATGTCCTAAGTCGTGATTGAGGAGACTATTCCACTGCGCCTGATTTTTAAAATCAACCCACTCCGAATCAACATCCTCGTAGGTCCGAGTCTTAAGATTCACTAGCTCACCAACCCTTACCTCGTAAAGCTGCGCCGCCCCCAAGGTCAGCCCGGATGCCCCCTCACGTTGAAAATCCCGCTCCTCCAAGGCGACCCGCCAACGCGTTTCCGCCCACTCCCCCGCAAGCCAAGGAACTTCATAGATCATTTGCTCCCGCACCTTCCGCGGCAAGAAATTAAGCCCCGGACTCATCAACCCGCCCACCAGATCATCGCTTTGCCCGCTCGTCGGAGCGGCAAATAGCAAAAGGATAGTAGTAAGTTTGATCCACGACAGCATCGGCTGGAACCCTAGACAGGGCTCTTGCTAAAAAGATCAGTTGTAAGTGACAAAATTGTGACGGTTTTAATCGACCCTCATTCCGCGACTATCGGTTAACCGTTTCTGGTCTATGAAAATTCACACCTTATCCAGCCTTCTCCTTCTTGGGATCGCTCTTCCTTCACAAGCCGTCATCATTGCTTCCACCAGCTTTGAAGAAGTGACCGGATACGACTCCGACTACCGTGACGCAGATCTCACCGCCCACACTCTCGCAAATATGGCCACCGCTGAGTCCGTTGCGGATGCGGACGATGGCAGCTTTGGTTCCGTGCAGTCCTCTGCAACTGCCAATGAAATCGGTTTTTTCTCCACTTTCACTCCTACCGACTTCACGGGCGATAACGGCCTCTCCGACGGCGATGAAATTGGAGTCTCGACTCAGGCTGATGACAACGGGGGCTTCACCGATGGGGTGCAGGGTTTCAAAATGGAGGATATCGATGGGCTCCTCACCACCACCTTCGATACCGTCGATCTTACCGGTTTCGCCAGCTCTTACCTGTCTCTCGATATCTGGGTTAACAGCACTGGTTGGGAAGACGACAACGGCGACACCGGAACGACCGGCTTGGTCGGTGATTCCTTGAAAATCTCCCTCATCTTTAATGATGCTTCCGAGCTCGCCCTCTTCGATAGCGCAGGCGCGGACATGGATGACCTTTTTGACGAACCCGGAAATCCTGTCGAAGGAGAATGGACCACCCTCGTCGGAGATCTCAGTGGCTTCACTTCTGCAACCTTGAGTATCGAATTTGCCTCGAACTCAGGTGCTGAGGAAATCTACCTTGACAACATCGTCTTCACTGACGTCAACCCCATCCCTGAGCCCAGCAGCGCTCTCCTCGGACTCCTCGGAGCGGGTTTCCTCCTCCGTCGCCGACGCTAGTCAAAGCTTCACCCTTTTCAAAAACCGGATGCTCCCAAGGCTTCCGGTTTTTTTTGCGTGTTTTTCTCCAACATCCCCGCTTCTCTCCGTCTCAACATCATGTCCGAGAAACGCAAGCCATACCCCTTCGACCTTTTCGAGCCCAAATGGCAATCCCATTGGGCCGAGAACAAAACCTACCGCACCCCCGGGCCCGGTGACGAAGGCTTCGATGCGTCCAAGCCGAAATACTACATCCTCGACATGTTCCCTTACCCCTCCGGAGCCGGCCTCCACGTCGGCCACCCCGAGGGTTACACCGCCACCGACATCATGGGCCGCTACAAGCGCATGAATGGCTTCAACGTCCTCCACCCCATGGGGTGGGACGCCTTCGGACTCCCCGCCGAGCAATACGCCATCAAGACGAATCAACATCCCCGTGTCACCACCGAGGCCAACACCAACAACTTCCGCCGCCAGCTTCAGGAGCTCGGATTCGGCTACGATTGGGACCGCGAGATCAACACCACCGACCCCAAATACGTCCGTTGGACCCAGTGGATTTTTCTCCAGCTCTACAATTCTTACTTCTGCGACGAAGACCAAAAAGCGAAGCCCGTCTCCGAGCTCGAGGCCAAAGGCTGGTCGCAAAAAGAGATCGACGAAGTCCGCCTCGCCTTCATCCACGAAGCCCCCGTCAACTGGTCCCCCTCCCTTGGTACTGTGCTCTCCAATGAGGAAGTCGAAGAGTGGAAGAAAAAAGGCGAAACCGTCGAGCGCCGCCCGCTCCGTCAGTGGATGCTCCGCATCACAAAATACGCCCAACGCCTCATCGACGAACTCGAGCCCCTCGACTGGCCCGAGTCGATCAAATCCCTCCAGCGAAACTGGATCGGCCGCAGCGAAGGAGCCGAAGTCACCTTTGATGTCGAATCAAACCAATCTGTGGCGGCAGCCAGCGAAGATTGGAATACGCAATTTGGCCAACTTCACCTAGAGCCGGTCAAGGTGTTCACTACGCGCCCCGACACTTTATTTGGAGCTACCTATATGGTATTGGCACCGGAACACCCTCTAGTATCTCAAATTTATCCAATAAACTGGCCAACTGACACGCCGGAACTCTGGAAGGGCGAAAACGTCGATGCAAGAACCACTCCATACACAGCATTGAACGCTTATCGGCAGCAGGTGGCTAGTAAGAGCGACATGGAAAGAGGAGAACAGAACAAAGAGAAATCCGGAGTCTTTACGGGAGCTTACGCCATCAACCCAGTCAACGGCGAAAAAATCCCCGTCTGGATCGCCGACTACGTTATGATGGGCTACGGCAGCGGAGCTATTATGGCAGTGCCTGCGCATGATGAGCGTGACTTTGAATTTGCGAAGAAATTCCAGATTCCAGTCAGCCATGTAGTAGGTAAATTTACGGTAAATGCAACTCAAGGTGATTGGACGGAGACTCCACACGAAGAACGACGAATCTCCGAAAGCTACACAGTGCCATCAGGCGTGACCTACTGGTATGACGCAAATAATGTGTTTGTAGGCGAGGGCACCGCCATCAACTCCGGCTTCCTCGATGGTCTCAAAACGAAAGATGCCAAAAAGAAGATCATCCACTGGCTCGTCGAAAACAAAAAAGGCTCCAAGAAAATCCAATTCAAACTCCGCGACTGGCTCTTCTCCCGCCAGCGTTACTGGGGCGAACCCTTCCCCCTTCTTTGGGACAAGGAAACCGGCCAACATTCCGGCGTTCCCGAATCCGAACTCCCCCTTCTCCAACCCGAGATGGAGGACTTCAAGCCCACCGGCGACCCCCGCGGCCCCCTCGTCAACTGCACCGACTGGATCAATTATTCCGACAAGCTTCGACGCGAAACCAACACCATGCCCCAGTGGGCCGGCTCCTGCTGGTATTACCTCCGCTACTGCGATCCGGACAACACCGAAAACTTCATCAGCCCCGAAGCCGAAAACTACTGGGGAAATGACGACGGCTTCGTCGACTTCTACGTCGGCGGAAAAGAGCACGCCGTCCTCCACCTCCTCTACTCCCGCTTCTGGCACAAAGTCCTTAACGACCTCGGCCACGTCAAATCCTCCGAGCCCTTCAAAAAATACTTCGCCCCCGGACTCATCATGGGCGAGGACGGACAAAAAATGTCCAAGTCCCTCGGCAACGTCGTCAATCCAGACGACGTCGTAGAACTCTACGGCGCCGACTCCCTTCGCCTCTACGAAATGTTCATGGGCCCCCTCGACCAGGATAAACCCTGGGCCATGAAAGGCGTCGAAGGCGTCCATCGTTTCCTCGCCAAAGTTTGGCGCGTTGCATTCTTAGAAGACGCCGAAGGCAAATGGCAACTCAGCGGAAAAATTACCGAAGGCAAAAATGACGACCTCGCCAAGGTCACTCATGCAACGATCAAGCGCGTCGAAGAAGCAATCAAGACCCTCCGCTTTAACACCGGCATCAGCGCCATGATGGAGTGCAGTAACGCCTACACCGCTGCGAAGGAAGTCCCCA
>JBLHUR010000079.1:0-26674 GCA_047629805.1 Akkermansiaceae bacterium
CAACTCCCCCCCCGACAAAGAAGGCTGGACCATCGGCCTCCGCACCTTCCGCCTCACCCCTACCAGCACCCTCCCCCTAAAAAACTGTGCCGTCTCAACCTCCGGCGACCTCTTCCAAAGTGTCATGAGTGAGGGAAAAAAATACTCCCACCTCATCGACCTCCGCACCGGCCTGGGTCTCACGACAAGACGCGCCGCCTCCGTCATCCTCCCCGAAGCCAAACTCACCGACCCCCTCGCCACCGCCGCCTGCCTCTCCGACCACCCAAAATCCCTCCTGGAACACTACCCAAAAGCCTCCATCCGCGTCCTCTACGAAGACCGAAAAATCCCCCCCATCACCACCGGCCTCTTCGCAAAATAATCCCCCAACAAAAGCAACCGAAGTCGAAAGTTGCACTTTTGATACCCTCAACCAAGCCCCCCAACCATTTCATCCATTGCGTGGTTGGCCCACCCACACAACCAGGCCCATCCAATTCCCACTTGTTCATTGCCCGTTCATCTCCAAAAGGAGAAGCTTACTCCAATGAATCTCGGCACCCTCGAAACCGCCATCCAAGATTGGCTTGATAACAACGCCACCGACGTCTTCCTCGCCGAAGACCAACCCACCCGCCTCCGCATCAATGGCGAAGTCGTCGCCGTCGAGGATACCCAAATGTCCCGCGATGACATCGCCTCCCTCTGGCAGGCCTGCGGCGTCAACCCCGAGACCGACAACGAACGCGACGCCCGCTACCTCATGGCCTCCGGCAGCTACCTCCGCGTCAACCTCTATCGCGCCATGGGCAAGCTCTCCGCCGCCATCCGCCCCATTAAGAACACCATCCCCCCGCTCGACTCCCTCGGCCTCCCCACCGACCTCTTCCGCAGCTGGACCCAACGCCGCTCCGGCCTCGTCCTCGTCACCGGTGCCACCGGCTCCGGAAAATCCACCACCCTCGCCTCTGCCCTCGATGACCTCAACCAATCCCTCAACGGCCACATCGTCACCCTCGAAGACCCCATCGAATACATCTTCGAAAACAACCACGCCTACTTCTCCCAACGCGAACTCAACTCCGACACCGACAACTTCTCCGGAGCCCTCCGCGCCGCCCTTCGCCAAAATCCCGACGTCATCATGATCGGGGAAATCCGCGACGAAGAAACCGCCCAACTCGCCCTCCGCGCAGCAGAAACCGGCCACCTCGTCCTAACCACCCTCCACAGCTCCGGCGTCGTCGAATCCATCGAACGCCTCAGCAACCTCTTCCCCGACGGCCCGCGCGAAACCTCCCTCATGCTCCTCTCCCGCCAACTCATCGGAGTCGTCACCCAAAACCTCCTCCCCGGCATCGACGGCGAACTCAAGCTCGTCTGCGAATACCTCGAAAACGACGGAGCGACCCGTAACTGGATTCGCGAAGGACGCTACCGCGAAATCATCGATCACCTCCTCCGCCCCCAACAAGCCCACGCCCGCGACATGCTCACCAGCATCATCGAACTCTACCAAGCCGGCCACGTTGAAGAAAAAGTCGCCCGCTACGCCTCTCCAAACCCCAGCGACTTCGACCGCAAAGTACGAGGAATCTCCTAACCCACTTTCATCATGAACCAAGCCCGCGAAATCCGCGACTACCTCAACCTCACCGTCGAACTCGGCGGCTCCGACCTCCACCTCACCGTCAACGCCCCACCCGCCACCCGCGTCAACGGTCTCCTTCATCCGCTCGAAGAATTCTCACTCACCGCCGACCAGGTCCGCGAACTCATTCTCGGCACCATGAACGAAACCCAGCGCGCCACCCTTGATGAAGAGTGGGAACTCGACTACGCCATCGAAGTTACCGAAGTCGGCCGCTTCCGCGGGAACGTCCACTTCTGCCGCCAAAATATCGAAGCCGTTTACCGCTACATCCCCGCCGAAATCCCCGACCTCTCCTCCCTCGGCCACTACCCCGTCATGGAGGACATCTGCCACCTCCAACGTGGACTCATCCTCATCACCGGCGTCACCGGATCCGGAAAAACAACCACTCTCGCCTCCCTCGTCCAACGCATCTCCGAGTTACGCTCCGGCACCATCATCACCCTCGAGGACCCCATCGAATTCACCTTCCAACACAACTCCTCGCTCGTCAAACAACGCGAGATTGGCCGCGACACCAAGTCCTTCGCCAAAGGCCTCCGCCAGTGTATGCGACAAGACCCCGACGTCATCGTCGTCGGCGAACTTCGCGACCGCGAATCCACTCAGATCGCCATGACCGCCGCCGAAACCGGACACCTCGTCATCAGTACTCTCCACACCATCGACGCCCCAAAATCCATCGAACGCATCATGGACCTCTTTCCCGCCGATCAACAAAAACAAATCGCCTCCCAACTCTCCAACGTCTTAGAGGCCATCATCTGCCAACGCCTCCTCCGCCGCGCCGACGTCGAAGGCCGCGTCCTCTGCACCGAGGCCCTCCGAGTCAACTCCGGCATCCAGGCCTGCCTCCGCGAACGCAAAATCGAACAACTCGTCGGGCTCATGGAAATCGCCCGTAAAGAAGGTTGCCACACCATCGACGACTGCCTCGAAACCCTCGTCAAACACGGCTACATCAGCCACCACGACGCCATCCAAAACTGCCGCAACGACCGCCGCTTCAGCAGCGAAAGCCTAGCCGCCATCGCCGCCGTAAAAAAGTAGGCACATCCCTCAACCCCTTGGCCAAAGGCTAAATTCATACCAGCCCATGGCACCGCCATAGGTCCCCAGATCCAAGTCCCCGTTGCCTGAAGGCCAACCTCATAAGCCCACCAAAAAAAATGCCCCAATCTCTCTCCAACGTCATCATCCACATCATCTTCTCCACCAAAAACCGGGAGCGCACCATCACCCCCGACATCACCCAAAAACTTCACGCCTACCTCGCCACCGCCTGCCGCGACCAAGACTGCCAAGCCTACCGCGTCGGCGGTGTCACCGACCACGTCCACCTAACCGTCCGCTTGGGCCGCACCATCACCCAATCAAGACTCCTCGAAGAAATCAAACGCGGCTCTTCAAAATGGACCAAAACCCAAGGCCCTCAACACTCCGGCTTCTCCTGGCAAAAAGGCTTCGGCTGCTTCTCCATTTCCCCAGGCCATCTCGATAAACTCATCACCTACATCGACCGCCAGGAAGAGCACCACAAGACCATCTCCTTCAAAGACGAATTCCGTTCCCTCTGCCAAAAATACAGCGTCGACTTCGACGAACGCTACTGCTGGGACTGAACCGGCGGAATAACGTTCGCCTTCAGCGAACCCACCCAACGCCCCACCAAACCCCACGCGTTGCGTGGGGCTGGTATAAATTTGGCCGTTGGCCAACCAATCCACCATCCACCTTCCACCATCCACCATCCACCATCCACCATCCACCATCCACCATCCACCATCCACCATCCACCATCCACCATCCACCATCCACCATCCACCTTCCCGCTTTATCCCCCTCAACCCATTGGGCAACGCCCAATCTCATACCAGCCCATGGCAACGCCATGGGTATTCGCAACGCGAATTCCGTTGGCTGAAGGCCAACTTTATAACCCCCACCTACCCCCCCCTACCCCCGCGGCGCAAACTGCCCCTTCAACGCCTCCGGGATCTCCACCTTCGGGTGCACATACTCCGTCTCCTGCCTCCATCCCAGATGCTTCAGGGGATACAAATCTCCCAACACAATCGCATTCCGCCGCTCACGTATCACCCTCCGTCCCCTGCGGTCTAAGCGCTTCTTCCCAAAAGCAATCACGGCATCCCCCAATCCAGCATCCTGCATCGGCCCAAAGGAAAGATCAATCAGCCGACTATAAATCTCCAGATCCCGTGGATGCTGTTTCAAAAACTTCCGGAATAAATGGAAGGCCGCCGCCACCTCCCCTTGCATCGCCAGCGCATCACCATGACTCAACAAGGGCGGTGGCTTGCGAAACCTCTCCAGCGAAAAAAACGAAAGGGCATTTGCCATCTTCTGACTCACCCAATGCGTCGCCGGAATCGCCAGAAAAATCGCCAGCACGATCCCCGCCGCCACCATCAGAAAAATGGCAAGGAAGCTGTTTATGGCGAAAGCTAAGATCATAAATTTAGAGACTCCGAAGAGCCCGGGTTCCCACATAGTTTGCGATAAAAGCCATCAAGACGACCAGCCCAATCATCCAAATCAAATCGCCAAGCCCCACCGTGCCACCCAGCACCGGAACCACCGCAATCAAGGCCGAAACCAAACCAATCGCCAATCCCCAGATCACCATCGATCTCACTTCCCGCTTCACAATCGCGGCCCGGAAGGCCTTCGAGACTCCCAGCACCCTCAGCGTTTCAAACTCCTCCTTCCGCTCAACTAAATTCCGCGCCGTGACAATCCCGACGCCCACACTTCCCAGAATTATTCCCAACCCTCCCAGCACATTAAAGATCGCGATGTATGTATTCTCCACCTCATGAAACGCCGCTAATCGATCCTGCGTCGCCGTCACCTTCCCTCCTAAATCAGCCGTCTCTTCCTGAAGCAGTTCCTTATCCTTCTCATCCGGCGCGAGAAAGAGCTGATAACCTCCGATCGAGGGATACCGCTCCAACAACTTCACCTCATCCACGATCAGGCTGCCCTGAAAAATTGAATCCTTCACCACTCCCGCAATCGTGATGGCAAACTCGTTTCCCCACTCGTCTTGGTAAAGCAACTCATCCCCTACTTTCTTCTTCAGAACCCACATCATCGTGGTCTCATCCACAAAAGCCGGCACCCCGTCCCCCTTCAATACCGACCACTCATCGCTCGTCTTAAAACGCCCCTCCAATAACTCCCCATCCACCCCGAGAAGGCGCGGTCGATCCGATGCCGTGAGGTTAAAACAATCAACATCATCCCCCGCCCCGATCCGGAACGGAACCAGCGAGTTCAACCCAAACCACTCTACCTCACCCGTGGCATCCGCCGGACGATTCACCGGTGAAGTCGTCTCGACCCACCACGCAAATCCTCCCGATCCACTCTTCTTCTCCTCCCAATCACCCCCGCCGTTCTTCCGAAACGATGCCACCGAAAGAACCAAAAAGACCCCCGCCGCCAACACACCCACCACCGTCAGACTCCGCGAAGCCCGACGGCTCAAATTCACCTTCGCCAGACCCTCCGGAGTCAGACTCCCCAGTGATCCCACCTTCCCAAGCCGCATCCGAAAGACCGCCAACCCGCTCACCAGAACTCCAAAGCCCACCAGGAAAAAGGCCCCCTGTGCTCCCGCCCTAAAACTCATCGCCACGCCACCCAAAACCAGCAGCAGCCCAAAGATTAAAAATCCGGTCGCCCACTTGCTCTTCTTCCCGACCTGCTCTTCCGCACCTGAATTCAGTCGCATGCTCGCACTCTGCTTCGCCTGCTTCCGCGTCGTCAGCCACACCGCAAGCAGGGAAAGCTCTACAATTGCCAACATCCCCTTCGCAATCGTCCATCCACTCAGATGGAGCTCAAAATTCGTCCCACTTCCCCAGATCGAGCTAATCACCTTCAACACCAGCGTGCAAAATCCCATCGCGAGAAGAGCCCCCAAAATGGCTCCACCCAGCACCACAAAAAAGGCCTCGCCAATCCGCCAATTCGTAATCTTCTTCGCCGGCACTCCCACCGCCATCAGCAATGCCCCTTCCTCAGCTCGCTGTTCGACATTGAACCGAAATAACATCGCGACCAAAGCAACCGCCGCCAGAATCAGAAAAAAGCTCATACTCAAAAAGAGCACCGCAAAATCCACCGGCGACTTCGCAGCCTCCTTCGCTTGCGATGAAAAATCCACCACCTGCATCCCCGCCAGCGAGGGATTCAAAACTCCCCGCACCTGCTTCTCCACATCTCCCATCTTACCACCTGGCACCCGGATCCCGGTCACCTTCCCCCAACGATTCGCCCAAAGCTCCTCACCAGTCTCATGCGAGACAAAGGCCTTCGGCGTCCCCTTGAACTTCTCCCAATATTCATCATCCTTGTCCCGAATTCGCGTCAAATCCAAGGGTAAGCCCGGCTCCCAATCACGGGCACTTTTCACATCCGCCACCCCTGAAAAATTCGGCATCCAACGCTTGTCCGCCGCCGGCCCCTCCATCGGAATGATCGCCTTCACCGTGAAAACAGCCCGCTCCTCCTCCAGCTTACTCCCATCCTCCACCACAAAATAATCCATCGTCATTTCATCCCCCACCTGCGCCCGCAGATCTTCCGCCAGCCACTCATTGATCACGACCTCTTCTTTCCCAGGCTGCACCGGCAGAAAACCTGCCGACTCACCACTCACCGCCGTCACCATGGAGTACGGCGTTTCTCCGACTTCCGTCGCCAAGGTATTCACCAAATAAGTCAGCACCGGCTCACCCTCAATTTTCTCCGCAATCTGCGGCGTTATGAAAATTCGCTCGGAACGCACCTCCACCCCACCCGGAACCTCTTCCACCGAGATCCCAAAGTCAGCCAGAGTCAACTTCCCCGAATCAAACGAGTCCTTTTCATCCAACAAAAGCGCATTAGCCTTCCCCTCCAACTTTAGCACCTTCTGCAAACGCGCAAGCGGCAGAAAGACCGACGACGGCGGCACCTGCGTTTGCGCCAAACTAAAACGCCCAAATTCCTCATCGGTGAGCACCTTCCCCACCGTAATCCGTAGCGACGAAACCGACTCACTCTCACCTGAAAGCGGAGCATCACGTGAAAGCAACCCCGGCTTTTGAAGCCGCACCACCGCCGAATCGCCTTCCTTGAGATCCAGCGCTCTCGCCAAAGACCCACTGATCGCGGCCTCATTTTCTCCCAAAGCAACCTTCGCCTCCTCCGGCGCAAACCCCCAAAAATCATCACGCACCCCCATCACCTGGACCTGCCCCTCGGACCGCTCCTCCACATTCACTTGCCCCTTGAGATACAGCAAAGCGGCCCCGCCATTTCGCTCCGCCAAATCCGCTTGAAAGAACCTCTCCCCGCCCGAAAAAATCTTAGCGACCTTCCCCGTCCGCAACTCCGCCGACCGCGTCAGACTCTCCTGTACCGAGTCCCCCGCCATCAAAGCCCCAAGAAGCACCATCGCACCCACCGCCGCCCCCGCCAACACCCCGACATAAGCCGAACGATAATGCCGAATCCCTTTCCAAATAAACCCAATACTCTTCACGTCTCGAAGTATATGATCAAATGCCCAAAGGGCAAACCTAGGGAGTGTGGACATTCCTGTCCGCTTCAAGGTCCAATCTAAGAGGGCACTCGTCAGACCGTATTTCTTCATCTCCGCTACGATCTTTGGATCTCTCTTCGTCAAATCTGCGCGGATCAAGACAACACGACGCTTCTCCAAGTCTTTAAGAACTTTAAAGTCCCTGCGCTTCCTCGAGCGCTTGCAGAGCCTCAGCAGGGCTGATGAATTCCGGCAACATGATCAAAGGCTGATCAGGATCGGAAGGAACGACGATATTCACCGGAAGATTGCTCCGATTAAATCGGGCAAGATCAGCCTTAATTCTAGGATCCGGGATGGTGTCATCAGCTTGCACAAGCAAGACCTCGAGTTCGTTGAGCTTGGCGATTACTTCTTTGTTCGAGAAAACACGTTTCTCGTTTGCTTTACAGGTCAGTCACCAGTCGGCGGTGTAATCGACCCAAACGATTCGTTTTTTCGTCCGACTCAGTTCCACCACGCCCGGATACCACTCATTCCAGGCAAGATCACCAACCTTGGAGGCTTCATTGAGTCTCTCGCTGGTCTGATTCGCGGTAGAGAAGGCAAGGGCAAGACCACCGAAGCCGAAAATCGCAGCGGTGCCGTAGCCGACGATACGGCGTTTCTTTGCAGGCGTGGAGAACATCCCCCAACGGCCATAGAGGTAGACCGCGGTAGCAATAAAGGTGAGGGCGAAAAGGAAGGCTTGGAAGGCCCCCGGGCCGACCAGCTTCAGATAACTGCCTAGGAAAAAGACCACCGTGGCGAAGACGAGGAAGGACATCAGCTGCTTAAAGCTTTCCATCCACGCTCCGGGACGCGGGAGTTTCTTAATGAGTGCCGGGAAGAAGGATAAAATGACGTAAGGAGAGGCGATCCCGAGAGCGAAGACGGTAAAAATGACCATGGCCGAAACCTTGCCCTGTGAGAGCGCGAAGCCCATGACTACCCCGAGGAAGGGGCCGGAACAGGGCGTCGCGATCAGGGTAGTGAGAGCTCCTGAGAAAAAGGAGCCGGAGTATCCTTTCTTATTCTGCAGCTCACCACCCACGCCCGTGAGACTGGTGCCAAATTCAAAGAGGCCATAGAGATTCAAGCCCATCAAAAACAGAATAATGATGATGGAACCCAGGAAGAGAGGTTCGGACATCTGCTGCCCCCAGTTGAGATTCAGCGATATAATAAATGCAGCCAAAATCCACATCGTGATAAGAATACCGAGACCAAAAACCAGGCCATGGTTTTTGATCTTCGACTCATCCTCACCCGCCATTGAGACGAAGCTCATGACCTTGAGACCCAGCACCGGGAAGACGCAGGGCATGAGGTTCAGGATGAGACCACCTAGAAAAACCAGTGGAAGAGCGGTGAGAAGAGTGAGTTTTTCTTCGCTCTTGCCGCCGAGAAGAAGGTAGGCCGGATTGGCATCAACGTCGTAGAGTTCAAGGCCCGCTTTTTTCTGCTCTTCGGTTGCGGAGATGAAGGCGAGTTCGCTTCCGACCATCTCGAGGTCGGCATCGGTCTCCAAGCCCGCCTTGATCTCAGCAGCGGCGAGGCCTTCGATCGTTTGAAAAGTGAGCATCCCTTTCAGGCTTTCACCTACCGGAGCGGGGTCGATCACCAGATCCTCGTTTCCAACATTACGTGAGAGGGTGAGAATTAAGCCGTCTTTCTTTTTGTTAAACTCGACGCTCTGCGCAGCCTGCGAATCGACTTGGCCATCGCTCGAGAAAAAGTAGAGAGGTTCCTGAATTTCAAGTGATGAGGGGAAGCTGAGGTCGAGCAGGATCTTACCGTCGTTTTCTTTGGCCACTCCAGCGAAGCTATCGGTGTAGCCTGGGAGTTTCTTTTCGGCGGAATCGAAGAGATCAAGGGCGGAATCGATGCGTGTCGTTTCCTCGCTTGCGGTGACGTTGAAGCTGAAGTCCTCCGAACCCATGGCACAAGTGAATTCATCGCACTCCTGCCAGGAGAAAGTTCCGCCAATCGCGAATGATTCGCCGACGCTGAGGGAGTCGGATGCTTCAATCTCAGCGACGAAGGTGACCGTCCCCCCATAGCCGTAGAACTTGGCCTGAAGTCCGCCGGTCTTGGCGTCGAACAAGGTGGGAATAGGGTATTCGAGGATTTTGGCAGAGAAGCCAGCCGGGAGTTTCCACTCGACCTTGGGGCCGTTGCCGAGAATACCGGCGTTGCGAAAGTAGGAGTGAAAGTGCGACTTGTGATCCAGCGTGAAGGCCACCCGGAAGTAATCTCCCGGCTCGACCGCAGTCACTTCTGGGACAATCGACGCGGTAGTTTCATTCTTCGCGAGGAAATCCTGCTCAAAAGGATTCTGCGCAAAAAGACTCGGAGCGAGCAGGAAGGTAAATAAGTAGGTAAGAACTCGGGGCATGGTCTAAGGTCGTCGATTGTTCATTGGAGGGGAAAGAGTGCGAGTTTGTTCCCAATTATTTTCAAAAGATTAAACGAGGACGGGAACCGACCTTGTTCATCTAAAAAAATCCAGAGGCTTTTCGATTTTCAAGCCCTGGAAGTCGAATGATTTCCCTCTCTGCTCCCCCGGCACCCGAATGCCTCGAGGCATTTTTCCAGAGAGGAGCCTCCACCCGCTTTCGATGCGCGGGCCTTCCAAAACACGGTAGACTGCGAAAAAAGCTACGAACGCCAGAAGGCCCGGAAGTAGGCTCCCGAAAAATTACTTTTCTGACCCTGACGCTTGTCGAACGGCCTTGGAACTTTTTCAGACGCCAGCGCGCCTCCCTTCCGCCTTGAACCCTGCCATGCTTTGAGGGTATCGTTCGTCCATCAAATCATCGAAGTCTCTCCGCGCACCGCTGCTGCTGATACCAGTCATGCTGATGCTTGGAGGAATCATTCCGGCCTCCGCAAGTGAACAAGGGGATTTCTTACCAACATTCTTCGAGTCCAATTGCGTCAAGTGCCATGGCCCCAAGAAAGCCAAAGGCGGGATCCGCCTCGACCAGATGGGTCGAAAAATCGCGCTCGGGCACGACTTCGAAACTTGGAATGCCATCCATGATCAATTGAGGAGCGGTGAGATGCCGCCGGATGATGCGAAGGCGCAGCCCGACGCTCCCGAGCGCGCCAAGGCGGTGGCTTTGATCGCCGGAGAGCTGGAGAAGGCGCAGTCGTCTGAGCGCGTGCAACATCTGCTGAGCCAGTTCGCCTTCGGGAACCACCTCGATCACGAGAAACTTTTCAGCGGCGAAATCAAAGACCTCCCGTTCTCACCGCCTCGCTTGTGGCGCATTAATCCCAATATCTACGACCGCACCAAGCATCGCATTCTGAAACACCATTGGGAGGAACTACAACGAGTGCGGCAGCCCTTCGCTATCGAGAAGAGACCCGGGATCAACGACTACGCGGCAGACCTCTACGCAGACTCGGCGACGCTCGAAACGCTGATTCGCAATGCGCGCACGATCGTCGAACACCAGCTGAACAACGATGTCGCGGAGGTATTGCGAGCAGTTTTAGAAGCGGAAGAACCGAGCAATAAACAAATCGAGGCTGCGATCTGGCACCAGTTTAAAACGCTCATCTTGCGTCCGCCCACTGCACCCGAATTGGAGCGCTACCAAACCTACATGCGGCGCACGATCGCCGAGGCGAAGAACGTGCGTGAGGGAATGGCGGTCTGCCTGAAGGCGATCGCGCTCATCCCAGAGGCGATCTATCGCATGGAGGTGGGCCTCGGACCGGAAGATCAAGATGGTCGGCGGCGGCTTTCAAAAAACGAACTGGCCTTCGCGCTCAGTTTCGCGCTCACCGACGATCCACCAGATGCAGCGCTGTGGGCCGCCAAACTCGACACCGGAAACAGGGTCCGGACGCAAGTCGCACGACTCCTCGACGATGAAGAAATCGCCAAGCCGAAGATCTTGCGATTTTTCCAAGAGTTTTTTGGATACCATCGTGCCCCGGATGTTTTCAAAGACGCCAAGCGCTACGAAAACTACGACTGGGGAATCGTTCCCTACCAGCTTGTCCACGAGGCCGATCTGCTGGTGTTGCACATTCTCAAACGCGATCAGGATGTCTTGCACGAGCTCCTGACGACAAAGAAGTACTTTGTCGGGCACTTCGGTTCCGAGGGCGATCCGAAGGAACTCGAGCAACGGCTGGCAGCCCTGCGCCTGCTACACGACTACTGGAAGGACAAGCCGTGGAAGAAGTTGAAATACGAGCTCAAGCCGGAAGTCCGTGCGGACATTGAAGCCTTGCATCCCTACTTCCGGACCCAGCCGGCGAAACACCGCATGAGCGGCGGCCTGATCAAAGACTACATGCAATACCTTCCGGTTTGTTATCAGAATGAAATCCGCCCGATGTTGGCCCAGTTCACTCACATGGAGAGCGAGCGCGAGCGCAACCTGACCTCGGGCCATGATCAGCGCTTCTTCCTGAACGCTTACAATCTCAAATTCGATCAGTTCGATTGCCCGACGGAACAACCCTTCGAACTCAATCCGAAACAGCGCGCAGGCTTGTTGACCCACCCCGCCTGGCTAATCGCACATTCAAAAAATACCGAGACAAATCCGATCACGCGTGGCAAGTGGATCCGCGAACGGCTCTTGGCCGGCCATGTTCCCGATGTGCCGATCACGGTGAATGCGGTCGTTCCGGAAGATCCGGAGAAGACCTTGCGCGAACGCTTCCAACCCACCCGACAGGAAGAGTGCTGGCGCTGCCACAAAAAGATGAACCCGCTCGGGATGACCTTCGAAGCCTACGATGACTTCGGACGCTTCCGCACAACTGACAAGGTGAGCGGCAAGCCGATCGACGCCAGCGGTCACCTCGATTCGACAGGCCACGACTTCCTTGATGGCGAAGTCAGGAGCGCGGTGGAGTTAGTACAGCGCCTGGGGAAATCGGAGCGCGTGCGACAATCGTTCGTGCGCCACGCCTTCCGCTACTGGATGGGACGCAACGAAATGATGAGTGACTCCGCGACTCTCATCGCGGCGGATCAGGCCTATCTCAAAAGCGGCGGAAGCTTTCAGGCATTGCTGGTATCACTGATCAGCTCGGACTCATTCATTTACCGGAAACACTCGAAACCATGACCCCGACACGCCGAACATTTCTTAAAAATCTCTCGCTCGGTAGCGGCGGATTATTTTTATCGCCCTTGATTCGCCAGCTTGCCGCTGAGGTCTCGGGATCACCCGAGGCCTTTCCACAGCGCTTCGTATTTCTGGTGAAATCCAGCGGCCTGACCCCTGCCGCGATCACGCCCAAAACCCTGCTCGACAAGAAACCTGCGGGGGCCACTCCACTCGTAGCATCATTGCAGAATCATGCCCTGCCGGATTCTTTGAAAGCCCTCGAACCGTTCAAAAATCAGCTCGGCATCGTGCAAGGATTCTCCGGGAAAATGTGCCTCGCTGGACACACTTCCTACTTCGGGGCCATGGGAGTGCATGCCTCTCCCAGCGAGACTTCGAGCGGAAATCCCCTCCGTGCTACCATCGACACCCGCCTTTCATCCGGACAGCCCAGCCCCTTCGGCCACGTCGGTTTAGCATTGCGCGGACGGGCCGTGGGTGGGGCCGGCGATCCGATCCCGCAGGGAACAATCTACCCGGGCCTCTCCGCACTCGCGGCCGGGAGAGAACTCCCCTTCCAAGCAAGTCCGGATCAAGCTTATGACCAGCTCTTCGGATCTGCACTGGGGTCCCAGCAGGGGCGTAAACGATACGACCTGGAGTCGGGGATGCTCGACTTTCTCTCCGATGATATCAGGCGCCTGCAAAAAGAAGTGACCGCCTCGGAGCAGGACAAACTCAATCACTACCTGCTCGCCTTCGAAGAACTGCAGGAGAGGCGCAAGAAACTCGCGACGATGCAGGACGTCATTAAAAATGGCGCGCCCGAACTGACCGAGACCTTCGCCTCGGAACTCGGAACCGATCGATTGGAATCGCATTTCACGCTCGCCGCTTCCTGTCTCATCACCGGGCTGAGCAACGGCGTGACGATCCGCATGGACAACCTCGAACACGTCTATCGCGGACTCGGATTGACAGAACAAAACGTCCACGCGATTGGTCACGGGACCGGGTCGAATGGTAAGAGTTCGGAGGAGTGCCGCGACGTGATCCGTAGCTACCATATCAAGCTGATGGCAGGGCTCGCTGAAAAATTACGCAGCCTTCCTGAAGGCGACGGCACGATGCTCGACAACACCATGATCGTCTACCTGAGCGATGCGGGTGAAGCCCATCACGGAGCCCTGCACGAGTGGCCCTTCCTCGTGCTCGGAGGCTGCGGCGGACGCTTGAAGATTCCCGGGAACTACATCCGCATGCCTGACTATGGGCAAGCCGGACATGGAACGATCGGGAACTTCTACACCTCGATCCTCAATGCCTACGGCGATCCGATCGAGCACTTCGGCGATCCCGATTTTGAGCTCGAGCGTGAGGGACTGCCCCAGCGTGGACCCGTTCCTTCGCTCATTGTCTAGAGGGTTACTCGAAGTGCAAGTGAACTTGTCTTCCTAAAGCTGATTCTCGGCAGATTGGGCTCGTGGTTTTCGCCTAATTCTCCTTATTACCGCTTCCGTGCTGCACATCGCGGCTCAATTCCGACTTCCCACCCAAGCCAAGCGATCAGCCTGAAAAACAACTTACTCACCGTTGTAATGAGAAAACGAAATTTGAAATCAATCATCGCCTGCGGATTTGCCGGAATCTTTTGCCCCTCGATTTGTGTCGGCGAGGATCCGGTATTGCCCGGCAGCATCCTCTTTAAGGATATTCCCGGAGGGTCTTTCAGCATGGGAGGGACAACAATCCAAAACGATGCTCCCTTCGTGAGTGTCACTTTATCGGCCTTTCGAATCTCTGAGAAAGAAATCACAAACCAAGAATATCTTGATTTTCTAAATGCTTCCTATTCCGACGGTTGGATCACGGTAGCCGAGCAGTCGGTGAATGATCCTTGTGGCATGTACTCAGAAATGATGATCTACGGGTCGGGTGGTGCGCCAAATGCCGGAGAAGTTTTTCTACAACTCGGTGAAACCGGCGGATGCACCAGTGACGGTCAGGCAGAGCACATTGACAATAAAAGTTGGATCTCGTTTGATTCAGTAAATAGCGAATTCATCCTGCTAGACGATGCGAAATCGGATTGGCCTGTGAATTGGGTCAAGTGGTATGGGGCCTACGCCTTCGCCCAATATTATGGGGTAGAGTTGCCTAGCGAAGCGCAATGGGAATACGCTGCCAGAGGAGGACAGCAATTCGAATACCCGACCGATGATGGCTCTCTTGATTCAAGTAAGGCCATTTATAATGGAGATTCGCCTGGGGTTTACAGCCCCGATGGACATTCGGTTGCGGGAGGTTCCTATCCAGCGAACCCTTACGGGCTTTACGATATGGGGGGGAATGTATGGGAATGGTGCCAAGACTACTACAGTGAGTCATTCTATCTGGATGGGACAACAGATCCTTTGAATACGACTGCTGGTGCCGATGCCAAGAGGGTCAGGCGGGGAGGATCATGGAACTACCATTCAGCGACCCTCCTCACTTATGCGAGAGCCTCGGATTTTGAGAATCGCGGCAATAATCATTTCGGATTCAGGATCGCCAGTGACGCTGCGAGCGGTCTTCCCATCATTACCGCACAGCCTCAGGATGTTTCAATTTCCAGCGGAGCCACCGCGACTCTGAGCGTCACCGCAACTGACGCCATCAGCTACCAATGGTATTCCGGCACGAGTGGCGATACCGCCAGTCCGGTCGCCGCCGCGACTGAGGCCGCGATGACGGTCAGCCCCACGATGACGACTTCCTACTGGGTTAGGATTGCCGGCTCCGGGGAATCGCTCGACTCCGAGACCGCTACCGTGACGGTTTCCGAGGGGACAGCCTACGACACATGGGTCCTGGCAAATCCCACCCTGACTGATCCGGGTCAGCAGGATGACCCTGATGCCGATGGCATCAGGAACCTCATCGAATTTGCGCTTGGGCTGAATCCGATGGTGTTTGATTCAATTCCTGTATTGATGTTTGAGGGACTCACTTCGGTGGATGCCTCGTTCGAGGTCCATTATATTCGACCCGATGGCGGAGTGGAGGGGATTACCTATGAGATCGAGTCTTCGATAGATTTGATCAATTGGGCTTCCGAAGTTGAGTCAACCGTGACGGTGACGGGCGACGGTTTCGAAACGGTGATTTACGAGTTTCCGAAAGCGGCTCTCTCATTTTTGCGATTACGAGTTTGGGAAGATTAGGAGGAAGGGTGGGCGGGGCAAGATCCCCGCCACCTTCTTTCTCGGGCTTTCTTGGGTCTTCCGGGAAGGCATCGCGCTTCTTGTCTACGCTCTCGGTATCGGGATCGACCAGGTTCATGAAGGTTGCGCGGGAAGGGGCCTCTTCCAGAGGGGCCCGGCGGTCCGGACCCGGATTGGGATCCTCGAACTCAGGAGCTTTTGCGGTGGGCAAATTCCGGAGAGCATCACGGCCTGCCCCTTCATCCCAAACCGAGGAGATCGGCCTGGAGCCGGGGATTCTATGATGAGACTCAGGGTGGATTGATTGAAGATCTGAAGAAGAATCGTAGGGATTCCTGAGAGAGACTGCGAGGTTCGGGGGATCCTGAGATCGCACTTGGGGTCGGCCGGTTCAGGGGAAATAAAAAAACCGAATCCCATCAAGGATTCGGTCTTTGCGGGGAACGCGGCGGGGCGCTCCTAGATCATCAACGGATTTACTCGTTGATTACTTCTTATCTGTCCCGTGAACGGGGTCGTCGGCACGGTGACCGACTTTAGCACCTGCGCCCAAACAAACGTATGCAGTTTGTGAATAAGCGCCGCTGCCCGAGCCTCCGATCGAACGAACCGTGCCATCTGGGCCATGATCTGTGGTAGAGATCTCCGTCCCATCTTTATCGCGGTGGCAAACAGCTGGGGTTTCTTCTACTTCACCACCTACGCTTTGAATGGTTACATTTGCGCCAGTGCTGATGTAACCTTTCGCCAAGATGCGACCTTTGAAATCGGTGTCTGCGCCGATGCTCACGTAGGTTCCAGTGATATTCCAGACAATGCGGGTATTTTCGTCAGCACCGAGCACGATGACTTCTACGTTTGCACCAACGGACAAATGCCCAGCGATATTGAAAATGAAGACATCGGGCCGGTATCCATGATGCTTGGATGTATACCTTGGGTTTTGTTCAAGTTCATTGTTTGCACTATAATTGTCGTTTGCACTACAATCAAGCGTGAGTTTTACGCCCGCACTCACGGACAGCGAACCTGCGGTGTTGTGAACCCCAGAGGAGAAAGTCTGGTCCGCAGCAATATCGCCAGGACTGACGTCCCAGTCCGTTCCTAGGTCCGCAAAACTTTCTTGCGCAAATCGAAGGTTATCGACAATCGGCGGTCCAAAACCGCAGATAAGATTCCTTTTAACCTGGGCTGGTAAGGCTTTATTTTCGGCACCACTGGCAAAAAGTCTACCCTCGATCGTTGCCGCTGCGCCAACCGTCACGGCGGCCTGAGCGACAACATTACCACCGATCTTCGCACCCGCGCCAATCGTGGTGGCGGCTCCGGTCTTAACACTGCCAGAGACATCTGCACCCGCTCCGAGCGTGGCGGCAGCCCCTGAGGAAAGGGAGCCATTGGTCCATGTCCCTGCCGAGAGGGTTGCGTAAGTGTTGGCGTAGATCACCCGATCAAACAAGGTAGGTTTGAAAAGAAGATCTACATTATCAACATCATCCTGGGTTGTTGTTACTGGAACTGTGGAATTCGTCGGCTGCCCTTCTACAGCGGCCGCAGTCATTGACAGAGCAGCAAGCAGAGAAACAGCGGTGAGTGCTGGATTAGTGGAGGGCAATTTTGAATCCGCCCTAAGGATGTTTTTTTTGTTTTTTTTCATCTGGGTTTGTGTCCTTGTGGGACGCTCTTAAGCGTTGAGACTCAGTGAGTTATATTGCAAATTAAAAAAGTTAGGGACCTTTAATTGAATTAATTCTGTTAAAATGGCCCGTCACTTTTTCATTGGTTGCGGGTTTTGGATTCTCTCAATCGGTGAGAGATTTCCTGGCCAAAGGCCTTCCTCATATCAGCCCAGCCCAACGGGCTGGGTTGGGTTGGGGCAGCGCCCGAGCTGTTCGCTGAAGGCGAACTTCATAAGGCTGCCCTTATGACCTTTTCCTTCAGACACCTCGCGTGGTCACCCTTTCACATGGGGCGGCACTTCGTTCTTCCCCATGCTGGTATTCACTCAGGTCTTTTGGCCAACTTGATGAGAACCACGACCACCGCCCTTAAGGAAGTGCCATTCGGCTCAGAGCACCTCCAGTAAGGCAGAGTATTTTTTATAAAAAATCCCTGAAAAGAAACGTGATATTTCAAAATTAACTCATCATAAACTGAAAAAGCGAGACCAGCGGAACTGGGTCGGCAGTGGGTCCAGGCGGGGCACGGGATCCACTCTCTTACTCTTGCCGCGCGAGCGAGACGCAGATCACCTGGGTGTCGTTGCGAATGATGGCGCACGTTTTGGCGGGAGTAGTCTGTGACCAGACGATGTTGCGCTGCCGGAGATCTCTCCCTCATAGAAATGACCCCGCCTGCTAGGCGATCAACCGGCCATGCGGTGACAATGTCAGGCAATTCTCAGCTTGTATTGTAGCTGTTTTACCCTAACTTCTTGCCGATGAGTTTTTTAAGAATACTCTCCGGGGGAAATGCCTCACCCGTGTTCTCCCTCGCTTTGGCCTCAGTCGTGTTGGGCCCAGCCCCGGCAGAGGAGCTGTCGGTCGAGGTGCGGCCAGCGGATCAGGACGCCATCCGGATCGACCTTCACGGCCAGCCGACGAAGGATCATGTTTTGGAGTATTCTCCCGATGCCCAAAATTGGGAACCTCTCCTCTCACTCCGTCTCCCGGCCAGCCCCTTTCCGTGGAGCGATCCTCTCGCTCCTACCCGCGGCTCGGGGTTCTATCGCCTCTTGCAATGGCCTGGAGAGGCACCGCGCGAAGAGGCCGCCGATTTCCGCCTGATCGACCACGAGGGTCGCACGCGACAACTGCATTACTACAACTTCCAAAAGGCCATCATCCTTTTCTTCACCGATCCGGAGACCGATCCATCTTTGGGAGCCACGCTGAGGTCCTTGAAAAATTCCTTCGGTGCGCAAGAGCTCGAGTTCTGGGTCATTGATCCGGTCTCGGAAAAACGTTCCGAACTCGTGGTGACGGCGGACACTTGGGAAACGGATGTGCCTATTCTTCACGACTCCGCCCAATTGGTCTCGCGGGCTTATCAGGTGGGCCGGGGCACCGAAGTGGTTGCGATTGATCCCGCTTCGTGGACCATCTTCTACCGGGGAGCGATCGCGCGCCCAGCGGCGGACGCCTCTCCTGCGCAACCCTACCTTTCCGATGCACTCACCGCATTCCTAGGCGGGCAAACAGCGACTTACCTGCACACCCCGGTCACTGGTGATCCCCTCCCCTTGGGCCCAACTGAACTTGTTTCCTACAAAGAGGTCATTGCTCCCATAATCATTGAAAGCTGTGTGCGTTGCCACAGCCCGAACAACATCGCGCCCTTTTCGTTCGATAGCTACGAGAGCGTGGCGTCATGGGCGCACGACATTCGCGAAGTGACTCTGACCGGCGAAATGCCGCCTTGGTTCGCTGATCCGGAGTTCGGAAGTTATGAAGACGATTGGTCCTTATCGGAGTCGTCGTTGAGAGCGCTCGTTGACTGGATCGATCAAGGGGCACAGAAGGGTGACGGGGCTGATCCCTTGGCGGACTTTGTCGCCAACACCCCGCCTCCCAGCGAATACCCCTTCAATTGGCCATCAGAGTTAGGCGAGCCGGATATGATTCTCACCATCCCCTCTCAGAACATCCCGGCCTTTGGCGAGGTTGATTATCGTTATATCGAACTCAGTCCGGATATCCCGGCCAACACCTATCTCCGCGCTGCCATCATCAAGCCGGGCAACCCCGAGGTCGTTCACCACAGTCTAGCCTTCGTCGGATCCACCTTTGAGGCTTTCATTCAAGGTGCCGGGCTGAATGGCTACTTCGCAGGGTATGTTCCGGGGATTCAAGCGAAGTCCTTCCCTCCCAATTCCGGGAAGCTCCTGAGCGCGAATCCCACCCTCACCGTTCAGATGCATTATCAGACCAACGGGAGCCCTCAGACCGACACGACTCAGCTCGGTCTCTACTTTCACGCCACTCTTCCGGAGATGGAGTATCGCACCACCGCCGCCAGCACGGCCATCATCGACATCCCTCCGAGCGTGCGCGAGTACACGCGAGAGGCCTCGGTGGTCCTCTCGTCCACCGAGCCAACTCTCCTCTATGAGCTGAGCCCTCACATGCACTTTCGAGGCTCACGGATGGAATACGATGCGATCTATCCGGATGGCAAGGTCGAGAAACTTCTCTCGGTGCCTCACTACATCTTTGACTGGCAATTACTCTACCGTCTCGCCGAACCAAAGTGGCTGCCCGCCGGAACAGAAATCCGGGTGCGCGGTGCCTTTGATAACTCACCTCAGAATCCCGAGAATCCCGACCCCGCTCAATCGGTGAGCTTCGGAGAGCAGAGCGATGAAGAGATGTTTATCGGCTACATTAATTTTGCGGTGCAGCGCTAGCACAAATGGCACCCGGATAAGGTGAGATCTGCGACAGAAGGCACGATCCGGACTTGGCCAAAGGCCCCGTTCAAACCAGCATGGGGCAGAACGAAGTGCCGCCCCAGGTGGGCGAGTGATCGTGTCAGTTGTCTGATGGACAGGGTCATCGGAGTCGGCTTATGAGATTCGCCATTGCGGAGGACCTTCGGTTTGGGTTCAACAGACATTTTTGGCCTTTCTTATTTTTTAGGATGGCCTTGAGGATCGCTGATGCAGATTATTAAATTTATCCTTGCCTCGACTAAGTATGACATCGCCCAGAAAGACGGATCCACAAACTGAGATCAAAGAAACCCGACTGCTGATCGACTATGGATTCGCGCTTGCCAGAAATCTTAAAATAAAGACGGTTCTCGTGATCGGTGAGCTCTTAACCGATCGGAAGATGGTCGATAAACATCGCAAAGATGAGTGTATTATTTGGGTATCCCGAAACGAAGAAAAGAAGCAAGGGGATCTCAAGGAAGGGGACCATCTAGTCGTCATCCCTCACAGTCCGGTTGAACGGATGGACCAAATCTCACTCGCTCTCATCCTTTCAGTGATGCACGGATACGCACAAGAGGATGAGTCGATCATCTGCCTCTTGGGCGTTTCAGGGTCCAAGCGCCTGGACAACTTGCTCATCGCTAACCCACAACGCGATTTTGACTGGTTCAAAGGTTCAAATCGCGAAAAAAGTAATCTCCCCATCTCGCAGGTATTTTTTCGACTCATCGATATCGCGTTGAGGTTTGCCACTGAGGGACGGGAAGGAAAATCCATCGGAACGATCTTTCTGCTGGGAGATATCGCGGATTTAAACGCCATCGCCCGCCCCCTTATCCTCAATCCTTGTAAGGGACACCCGAAAAAGGCCCGCAGCATTTACGACAAGGAGTTTGTCGAAACGATCCGGGAATTTTCCGCTCTGGATGGGGGGTTTCTCATCGACCGCAAAGGAGTGGTCGAAGCGGCTGGCGTGTATCTCGATGCTCCAGTCACGAGGAAGGTAAAAGTCCAAACAGGTTTGGGCTCACGCCACGTCGCCGCTGCCGCTGCCACCGCCCAAGCCAATTGTATCGCGATCGTTATCTCGGAGTCCTCAGGCATCGTGAGTGTCTTTTCCAAAGGCTCAAAGGTCCTGTCACTTGGTTGAAAGGCCTTTTGTCGAAAGCGAGTTACCGGAGAAACCCTCGACAAAAAGATTTTATTCATTGAGGAGATCCACCAGGAAAATCAAGGTTGGAGGGGGGCTTTAGCATGATAATTAACGTTAAAACCTCGAAAGAGGTCGGTGAAAATACTTGTATTCTTAATCTTCCGGCCTTCATGACGAGGCCGCTCAATCTATCAACCCAGACCATGACTCATAAATTCCTCCCGCTCATCACCGTCAACCTCCTTTTGTTTCTCGGTGGCTTACTGCCTGCCTTCGGGCGCGCTTGGACCGATGCAAAAACCGGGCGTGCCTTGGCCGGAGATTTTGTGGAGGTGAAAGACGGAAAGGTATCAGTGAAACGCGCCAATGGGACGGTGGTTCAAATTGAATTGAAGCAACTCTCGCAAGCGGATCAGGATTTCGTGGCAACACAGGGAAAGGCCGGCGGAGGCCCGGACTGGACGACCTTTCGGGGAGCATCCCGGACCGACCATTCGCCTGATCAGGGACTGCTAAAAGAATGGCCCGCCGACGGTCCAAAACTTTTATGGGAATCGAATCTCTGCGGAAAAGGATACAGTGGTCCGGCGATCGTGGGAGGTAAGATTTATTACACGGGGACGATCGCGGGAAAGGCCAAGATCATTTGCCTGAACGGGAAAGATGGAAAAGAAGCCTGGTCTGCCGATCTGGGCGACGATCCCGGCGATGGCTACTCCACAGGTTGGGGTGGCGGACCGCGCGGGACGCCGACCGTGAGCGATGGAATCGTCTATGCCATCAGTGCCAATGGCGCGCTCACCGCAGTAGACGCGGCTGACGGTAAAAAGAAGTGGAGCAAGGATTTCGTGAGTGAGTTTGGCGGCAAGATCCCCCAATGGGGATATTCCGAGTCTCCTCTGGTGGACGGAGATTGGCTCATCGTCACCCCGGGGGGAAAGGATGGCGCGATCGCGGCCTTGGACAAAAAGACCGGGAAGACGATCTGGCGCAGTCAGGATCTGACCGATCGGGCCGAGTATTCCTCCGTCATCATTGCCGAAGTGAAGGGCAAGAAACAGTATGTGCAATTGTTCATGAAAACCTTGGCGGGCGTGGATGCCAAGACCGGCAAGCTGCTTTGGACCTCTAAATGGCCCAAGGGCAGGACGGCCGTGATCCCAACCCCCATCTATCAGGACGGGAAAGTTTACATCACCTCGGGTTACGGAGCGGGTTGTAAGTTGGTCGATATTTCAGGCCCCGAGGCCAAGGACCTTTGGGAGAACAAAACGATGAAGAATCACCACGGCGGAGTCGTTCTGGTTGATGGATATCTTTACGGATTCTCCGACGGAGGAGGCCTCACTTGCCAGGACTTTAAGACGGGAGAGAAGAAGTGGAACAAGAGTGGAAACGGGATCCAAAAAGGGGCCGTCCACTATGCCGACGGAATGCTCTATTGCGTCGATGAATCCGAAGGGTCGGTCTTTCTTGCTGAAGCAACTCCGAAGGGCTTCAGTGAAAAAGGACGCTTTTCCCTGCCCGACGTCACCAAACTCAGAGAAGGCACCAACGGCAAAGTCTGGACCCACCCCGTGGTGTTGGATGGAAAGCTCTATCTCCGGGATCAGGATCTGGTCTTTTGCTTCGATGTGAAGGGTTAGGTTTTCTGAAGCAATAGGAAGATTTTCCATCTCCAGTTCGATCACGGCCTGAGTCATGCGGAAAACTATCTTTCGCGCATGAACGGCAGTGCCATCCAGGGGCCGATTGAAGCGGGGGGAATGGACGAGCATCCCGAATGGACCTCTAACTCAGATGAAACGAGAGCGGAGCCCTTTTTCAAGGGGTTTGTCCGGGGGGGGTAAGATCTTGAGTCTTCCCAAGGTATACAAGAGATCGACCATTGATCCCCACCTCCTCATGAAATTCATCGCCACAATTCTGTCCCTTGCCCTCGTCACCTCCTCTCTTTCCGCCCAGGAGGACGCCAAACTACCCAAACCCGATGCCGGGGGCTGGATGACACTTTTCAATGGGAAGGACCTCTCGGGTTGGGATGGCGATCCGAAGGTGTGGCGCGTTAAGGACGGCTACATCTCAGGGGAACTTGAGAAACTGGAGGGCGGAAACACCTTTCTCATCTTCAAGAAGCCGTTCTCGAATTATGTCCTCGAGGCAGACTTCGTGCTGGTCGGCAAGAAAGGCAACAGCGGGATCCAGTATCGTTCCAAACAATCGGTGCGCGGCGCCAACAAGTGGGTCGTGAAAGGCTATCAGGCTGACCTCGGAAATGGCTTGTGGGGAAAGCTCTACGAAGAAGGTGGCCGTGGCGTGCTCGCCTTCACTTACAAGGACAAGGCTCCCAAGATCAAAAAGGACGATGGTTGGAACACTTATCGGATCACGGCGAAGGGATCGAAGGTGACACAGGAGATCAATGACACCGTCACGATCGAATTAGATGATCAAGATGAGAAGAAGGCCGCCAAGGAGGGCATCATCGCGCTGCAGTATCACTCGCCAGGTGGCTTCGAAGTGCGCTTCAAGAATATCCGAATCAAGTTGCTGGAGATTGAATCTCAGGAATAAATCTCCTGATTTTGAAGGAAGTAACGAATGAAAGTTTTCTAAATTCTATTTTTTCTGCACTTCGCTTCGATCACCTGGTCGGAGGGACCGGAACCTCCCGGAGAGGCCGGGATCGTCGGATCACTCGACTTCTTCGTTGATGAAGTCTGGGTCAAAGTCGGTGCGCGCAAATGCCTCAAATACCACAAGGCGGGCGGCGCGTTCAAAGCATTTTTAAGTGTCAGACACTCTACAGATCGGACTCTGGGAACCGGAGCGAAGCGGAGATTGAGTGCCCGGAGGGCAGCCCCGCGCGGGGTGGAGCGAAGCGACATCAACGCCTCATCCATCTTCCCCGCCCGCCACCACCGCCCTTCGACATTGAACAACGCCGAGGGAGCGGAGGCGTTTTAGACGTAGGCGGAGCCCGAAGGGTGAGACCGCCGGGCGGGGCGGGCGAATCAAACCATGGAACCCATCAAGCCACCTTGGCAGGCCATCAAGGAATGGATCCCGGACGAAGACCCGGACCTAAACTGGTTCAACCAGGAAAGGGACCCCACCGGCGCGGAGACCGAGAGCTACGACCAAAGTGCCACCTGGCAGCCCAAAGAGATCCCACTCGACGACGGCCGCATTCTGATCCTCGACGACAGCTAAAAGGAAGAAACTTGGTTCCCTAAAAAATCGCTGCCAAAAAAGACCTTGGCAAGCCGGGATGGGAATCTGCGCTCTCCGGCGGTGAAAATCGTGCTAAAGTCTCCTGATTCCAGTAGAATGTCCCGTCGACTCGGGACTTTTCCTGCCGGAATCTCCACAACCGCCACCTCAAACCACGGTCTCCGCCCTTCTTCCCCCGCAACCCCCTTTCTCCCCCTCCGCTCCGGTCCAAAGGCGGCTTTATGGCCCTCCCGCCAAAAGGAAATTCCTGGCAGTAAAATGTAGATACCCGACCGACTCCTACCCGAGGCGAGATCAAGATACTCCTATTTAATCAATTTTCCTTGGAGGGAAATATTCTCAAGTTTGAATGGAACGTCGAAGGTCTTGACCCCGTCGTGCATCACCACGAGGAGTTTTGCATTTTCGGGAAAACCGTCTTCGGATTCGAACGTAAAGGTGGTCGAGCCGCTTCCAAAATTACTGTGGCCGCGCTTTTCGAGTTCCTTGCGTTTTGACCCGTCCACGAGCACCAGAGATTTCACCGAGTCGGAATCTAGGGCAAGTTTGATTTCGATTTGCTTGGAGCCGTCCTTTTTCCAGCCGTCCTTAATTTCAACGATCTCCGCTTTGAATTCCTTACCTTTCTCGCCACCTTTCAGCGCCGGAAGACCGAGATCCGTTTCCTTCAGGCCGCTGGAAACGGTGTATTGGATGTTTCCGGAAAGCTCGCGAATCGATTTCACATCCGGGCCGGGCACCTCCAGATCGATCTCGAACATCACATCGGTCTTGGCTTCCGAGAGACGCGGGAAGTGAATTTTTCTGTCCCATTCCTTTTCCGGAAGAAGATCACTTCCGTCATCCGCGACGGCCGATTCCATGACAGCTCCGGTTACAGCAAGGACGCTTCCCGGAAATTTTCCAAGCACACTAAAGCTGAATCCGGGTTGGGAATTAAACGGCCGGAGACCAATCTTTTTGCCCACCTCTTGCGATATCCGCACACCGACGATTTCAAGCGACTCCATCGCCTCTCCGGTGGCAGGTGGCGCGATCGGCACGGTGAACTCTTCCCGGAGCTTTTCGAAATCCTTACGGGCAGCAGCTACTTCCGCGGCATAGTCGAAGAGCGGCTTACCAAGTCCGGTGCGGTCCGCTTTGACAGCTCCTTTTTGACCAAATAGACCTTCGCTCATCTCTTCAACATCCGAGGGACCTTCCTGTGCGTTAATAGAATTGGTCACGAGCCATTCATCGTCGTTTACCAGTTCATCTATCGCCGCGAGCAGCTTTTCACCAGTGACTTCGATACCGATTTTTCCGCCTTCTTCAGTAAAATTCACAGTGGATCCCGACTTACCGGGGAGGTTGAAGACCGCCTTATGCCTCAACCCAGTCATGAAACCAATCATCATCGGCTTACTCTGCTTGAACTTCTGGCGCTCCATCTTGATCTCCTTTTTTCTTTCCTCGGGATCTTTGGAAATCACCTTTTCGTTATCGCCTCCTTCGCTCTCTTTGAAATCCATGGTCAGCGTCCCCTTGCCACCATCTGCCGACCAATCGAAGGCCATGATCCCCACGTTGTGGAGTTCGAGCTCCTTGATATCTTCGAAATAGCCAGTTCCCTTGAAGTTGACCCGGCCGTCATCCGTCCAAGAATAGGTCACGTCCCGCCAGACCTCCACGCCTTTCGTTTCTTTCATGAACTCAGAAACCGCTTTCTTCAGCGCTTCCTCCGTTTGCTCATCATCGCCGTTGAAGGAGATATTGGGAAACACGCTGTCCAGCCTAACTTTCCCAGTTCCATCGGGATTCAAGGTGAACTCCTGCTCGACCTCGAAACAGGAATTTAGGAGCAGGCACCCGAGGGACAGGCAGAACCAGGCAGACGTTTTCCTTGCGATTTTTAAGAACATGCTTGCGCATGGAAAACAACCACAGGATTTCCTCAAGGTGAATCGTGCGGAAAAACGGTTACTTCAGGATACGAAGACCTGGAATCATCCCCCTCTCGCATCTCCCGCTTGCGGATCGGCAACGCGTCGATGCCGTTTAAAGCGTTTAAAGTGTCAGACAATCTACCGCGGTGTGCATGCGCTGCGCGACTTTGTCAGGTGGGCAGGCACCGCGCCCGACGTTGGGGAAGAGTAGGAGCGGATGACGATGGAATTTCCAATAGCCGCGCAGGTCTTCGACCATGGTGCGCGAAATAGGGATCATGCGGTCCTTCTTCCCCTTGCCCTTGCGGATCCAGAGCTTACCGCCGCTTGAATCGATGTCGTGGATGGTGAGCGAGAGGCATTCGGAGAGGCGCAGGCCGCAGCAATAAATGAGCTTGATGGGGATGC
>JBLHUR010000080.1:0-26488 GCA_047629805.1 Akkermansiaceae bacterium
TAGGCTTCCCTCTCCTTAAGATTTGGATTGCCTGGTAAAACTTCACCATTCCGCCGATCACACATCCGAAGACGATGATCGCAATCGTGATGACGGCCCAGTCTCCGCTTTGAAACGCGAGGTAGTTCATTCGTCGTCGCTCTCCTTGGATTTATCCCAAAAACCGAGGAAAAAGATCACTGCGATTGCTGCCGCCATGTAAGCGGGAAGCATCCAATACTGACCCCATAATTCACTCGTTGATGATAGCTTTTCACCATCCACGCTCTCCGGAATCGAGACCGAGAACATCTGGCCGAACTGCTCAAAGAAACCAATTTTTTCCTCCGGGCGCCCATCGGCGATCATTTTTCCAAGTTGATCCGAGCTTGGTTTCACGGGAGCAAGTTTAGCACCCGCCACCTTAAATCCGATGAACATTCCCACGCCCTGCGTGAAGAACACCAACATGCTCTGCACCTGCCCCTTGACGTGCTTTGGCGCGATCCGGTCGGCATACATGAAGCCAGTCACGAAGAAGAAGTCGTAGCAAATTCCGTGCAGTGCGATTCCTGCGAAAAGCATCCAAGCAACTTGATCAGGAGCACCGAGAGCGAAAAGCACGTAACGAAGAACCCAAGCTATCATCCCAATCATGATCATCCATTTCACGCCCAGCTTCCTGAAGAAGAATGGAATGAGAAGCATGAAGAAGATCTCGGACATCTGCCCGATCGACATCGCCGATGCTGGCTGTTCAAAGCCCATATTGGCAAGGTAGCCGGAAGCATTCGAGTAGTAGTAAGCGAGCGGAATACAAATCAAGGTCGAGCATACGATGAAGACTGCGAAAGCCGGATTAGCCATCATCTTAAAAGCATCAACCATGAAGAGAGCCCGTAGATTCACCGGCTGACCCGCTGAAGGTGGAGGAGTGTTAGGTAGGAGAAAACAGAAGGCTCCTAGAACTACTGAACTTATACCGGCCATCCAGAAAAGGTTAACGCTTCCAGACCAACCCAAATATCCCGCGACAAGTCCCGCGACGATCCAACCGATCGTGCCCCAGACTCGAACTTTAGGAAAAACGTCACGGGGAAGGTGAGTAAAGGCAATCGTATTGCCAAGTCCAAGCGTCGGCATGTAGCAAAGCATGTGACCCATAAAGAGCCAGAACACAAGACCGCCATTGCCAGCCGCCACCGCCCCGGGAACCAGTAGCATCAAAATACCACCTACCAGCATGAGCACTCCCATCACCTTCTCAGATGAGAAGAAACGATCAGCGATCAAACCCAAAAAGAGAGGCGCAATAATCGCCGCAATGGGAGCCGTGGAATAGGAATCTGTAATAATATCTCCCAGTCCATTTCCTCCTAGAACGAGGAACAAGGTCACAAACCATGCACCCCAAACGAAGAACTGCAGGAACATCATAATTGACAGCTTGGCTGTCGTGCCGCTTTTAATTTCACTCATAGTATTATTAGGAATTGATTTTGTTTAAGGTTTAAGCCTCGATTCGCGAACGTTTGCGATAGGAACTCGGGGTCATTGCGTACATGCGCCGGAAGGCGCGCGTGAAACTTGTCAGGGAGCCAAACCCGGTCCGCTCGGCAATCACGCCCAGGTCCAGTTCTCCCAGCTCTAAAAGATAAGTGGCCCGCACCAGGCGTACCGAGCGCACGAAGTTCCCCAAGGAAACCCCCGCGCCTTCGCGGAAGACCGCTCTTAGGTAACTCTCCGACACGCCCATTGCCTGCGAGAGAGCTGGCATGGCAAGGTCACCTTCCAGGTTTTCCATGACATGCTTCTTAATTCGCGCCACTAGATCAGTATCCGGCTCCGCTTCACTCATCGCGGGCTGCGCGGCCTCCATGGCCTCAAAAACTTTTCCCAGAGCCATGCTCGCTCCCAGGCCACTCTCATCTTGATACTCGGATAAGAAATGCCGAAGTAAGTCCTCAGCCTTCGCATCAAGCTTACGGCCTCCATTTCGCCAAAGCTCCAAAATTTGGCGCGCCGGCCCTTCCAACTCAAATGTCACATAGAGCCACGAGAAATTATCGGGCAAATCAATATAGTAGTGAATCTGGTGAGGAAACAAAAGATGGGCCTCCCCCTCTCCGATTTGGCGGGTCTCGGTTTCCACTCCCATGCTGCCGCTACCGCTCAAAGCCACCAATAAAACATAGCGCGCATGTTGGTCATAGCGCCCCGCTTTGGCTGATATCCCTTCCCAGCCACTCGTCCGGTGATCCTGCGCCATGCGACAAAACGAGACAATCTCACGGGGTAGGATTTCCCCGCCCCAGTCGAGTCCGCTGAAGTAATCCTTTGGCTGCCCAAGACTACGGGCGACATCGATAAGCTGTTTGGTCTCTAACATCTTTTTATGATCCTGCCGCATCGTGATCGAGAAACCAGCCGACATTTCCATGATTTTGCAGAAAACTCGCTGGAACCTCCGGTCCCACCTCTCCCGACATCGCTCGCAAGACAATCTCGCGCTTCGCAGCCCCCCGCGCCATCAGCACGACGCGCCTTGCCTCCAAAATTGTTCCCACCCCCATCGTAATGGCATGAGTCGGGACATTTTCCTCACCGCCAAAGCCCGGGGCCGCATCCACGATCGTCTTCCGCGCCAACTCGATCCGCCGGGTCCGGCTATCGGCAGCGCTTCCCTTTTCATTAAAGCCAATATGCCCCTCCCCGCCGATTCCCAGCAGCTGCCAGTCAATGCCGCCCGCCTCACAAATGGCAGCCTCATATCCTGCCGAAGCCTCCTCCGCATTCCCTGGCACCGAAGGTGGCACTGAGACCTTTCCCTCCTCAATATCAACATGACTGAATAAATTTAACCACATTTCCGCCCAATAACTACGCGCATGATCTCGACCCAGCCCCTCATATTCATCCAGATTAAAGCTCACAACATTCTTGAAGGAGAGCCCTTCCTCGCGGTGACGGCGGATCAACTCTGCATAAAAAGGCAAAGGCGTGCTCCCGGTTGCGAGACCCAAGACCGCCATTTTCCCTTCGGCCGCACGCTCCTTCATCAAGGCCTGCACCTCATCCGCGAGCGCACGGCACAATTCTCCCTCATTTCCCAAGTGGGCTGTCTCTGAACCAATCTGAACTTTTTTCACTGAAATCGAAATAGCTTGTTGCTGGAATACGTAACCAGTTTCGATTATTGATCAAGTTTCTCTTTTTTCGTAGCATCGCTGAGCGAAGAGAGCGACATTCCCATTAACCTAAAACCCAACCCTACTTATTACTATGGACAACAACCGACGAACCATCCTGAAAACCGGCACCGCGGCCTCACTCGCCGCCGCCGTCCCCACCATCCTCAAGGCGCAAAATACGCCTGACCAAATCAAGATCGGCGTCATCGGCTGCGGTGGTCGTGGCAGCGGCGCTCTCGCCCAAGCCCTTTCCGCCGACCCAAACGTCATCCTCTGGGCCATCGGTGATGCCTTCCAAGGTGGCATCGACAACGCCGTCCGCGTAGGAAACCAGAAGCCCTACGCCGGCCGCATGCAGGCTCCCAAAGAGCGCCAATTCGTCGGCCTTGATGCTTATAAGGGTGTCATCGCCTCCGGAGTGGACGTCGTCCTCCTCTGCACCCCTCCCCACTTCCGCCCCCAGCACCTCCGCGCTGCCGTGGAAGCTGGCAAGCACGCCTTTGTCGAGAAGCCCATGGCCATCGACATGCCCGGCATCCGCTCCGTCCTCGAGTCCGCCAAGATGGCCAAGGCCAAAGGCACCGCAATCCAGCACGGCTTTTGCTGGCGCTACCATCCCGGCACCAAGGAGGCTTACGAAAAAGTCCTCTCCGGTGAGCTTGGCGAAGTGATGTCCATTTACGGCACTTACATGCTCAACCCGGTTTCCCCACTCGCCAATGGCGTGAAGAAGCCCGACGGGATGGGTGATGTCGAATTCCAAATGCGCTACTGGCAAAACTTCGAGTGGCTTTGCTCCACCTCTCTCGTCGAGCAATGTATCCACACCGTCGACAAAGTCGGTTGGGCCATGAATGACGTCGCGCCCATCGCCGCCGTTGCTAACGGTGGCCGCGCTCAGCGTGATGACCAATCCAACATCTTCGACCACTACAATGTCGCTTACGAATACCCGAACGGCGTCATCGCCCACGTCGGACAGCGCCAAATGAATGGCACTCACAGTGATGTCACCGACCGTGTTTACTGTGAAAACGGCACCATGTTCGCCCCCGGACGCTGCTCCATCAAGGACCGTAAGGGAAAGACGATCTGGCGTGTCCGCCCTGAAAAAGGAGTGGAAGACAACATGTATCAGGTTTGCCACAACGAGTTCTTCACCAACCTCCGCGCGGGTAAGATCGTCAACACCGGCGAATACATGGCCAAGTCCACCGCCCTCGGCCTCCTCGGTCGCGAAGCCGCTCACACCGGCAAGCGCGTGACCTGGGAAGACTTCTGGAAGAGCGAAGAGGACCAGGCCCCGGACGATATCCAGTTCAGCGATTCCTTCCCTGTCGCTCCCCTCCCAATTCCCGGCAAGGAGCGCCCCGTGACAAAACCATCACGAGCATAGTCCTGCGGAATTTCCAAAAACGCGCACCGCCTCCGGCCGTGCGTGTTTTTTTGTGCGCGTGACCCCACAAAGGAGCGCACCAGTCCTCCTTTGGAGTGCGCGCGGCTTGCCCCCGCTTTTCCAGATGGCCGGATTTTGGGAAAAGCGGAAGCGGGCATTTGGTGCTTCGGCATTGTGAAGATCCACAAAAAAACCCGCAGGAGCCGGAGCTCTTGCGGGTTTTGTGAAATATTCTAACTTGGAAAGCTAAGCTTACTCAGCACCGTCGGTCGTCTCAGTAGCTTCCTTGAGCTTGTCAGCAGCGGCGGCGGCAGCCTTTATCGCAGTGTCCTTCACTGCCTCAGCGGCAGCAGCGGCACCTTCTCCGACTTCCTGGGCTTTTGCTTTTGCCTTTTCAGCCGCGTCCTTCATCGCCTTTTCAGCAGCTGCAGCCTTTTCAGCGGCCTCTTTTAGGACCGCTTCAGCTTTTGCCTCGGCCTCTGCAGTTTCTTTAATCTTGTCAGCGGCAGCAGCGGAACCCTCTTTGACAGCGTCAGCGCCCTCCTTGACTTTGTCGCCAACCGCATCGGCTGTTTTCGTGGCATTTTCTTTGACGTCATCTTTTACAGATTCAGCGGCATCGTCTACTTTTTCCTTGGTTTCTTCGCTGCAAGATACGGCGAAAAATGCGAAACTGGTGAGGGCGGAAAGAAGAATTGTTTTAGTAAGTTTCATAATATTTAGAACGTTGTTGTTAATTTAATCATCCGCACTCTACATCATAATTTCGCCGAATCCACAAGAACAATCGGTGCAAATCCATGAGGGATTGTAGTGGACGATACCCCTATTTCCCAAAGTGGGAGCGAAGGCTTTCGCCATCCTGCCCGATCGCCTCGATCTCAGTATCAACGCTGCCGACCTGGGTCTCGAGGCCTCCTTTCTCATACGTATCGCGCATGGCGAGGAGCTTTTTCAGGTAGTTCTGGCGAAGAGCGATGAGCTTTTCGTCGAAAGCTTTCTTTTTAACAGCCTGCCGCTCCAATCCCTTGGCATGTTCCCCGTGAACCTTGGCGGGGAGGTTTCCTAAATTCATCTCTCCGGTCAGGTCGCCGTCCGCCGGGAGATTTTCCTGAAGGGCCTTGAAGGCGGCCGCGTAGGGAGCTTTGTTATTTTTGGACAGGAGTTCGAACCAAGTGTTCACGGTGGAGGAAAAGAAATCCCGGTTTCCAATCAAAGCCTTTTCGAAGTCTGAAACTTCCTTGCCGACGAGGCGCCTGCCGATGCTGCGCAGTTTGGCCAGTTCCTTAGCCCCGGTGGCAGCGGTTTTACCGGCGGGTGCATTTGATTCGGCGTCATTACTCCATTCAATGAGAAATCCCTGAGTGCTTCCAGCTCTGGGGCTAACATCATCCCAACCCTCCGCTCCGGGAGCTTGTACGTAACACAGAGCACTGTCGGACGCCCCACCATCGGGCGAGTTGGGGGCCCAGGAAGCTTTGGCCCAAACCTCACCGGTGGACCAGGTCCAAGCGCCATCGTCCAAGCGACCACCGAGCCACGCCGACTGCTGTGGAGAAAGGGCGTTTTGGAGGTAGTCGCGGATAAAAATCCCTTCAAGCGGCTTCGAAACGACAGCCAAGTGACCGTCACTACTACTCGCGATGAGATCGGCTTCATCCCAAGAGACGGATTTATGGACAAAGAAGAAGGCTCGGTTTTCGTGAGAAACGGTCGTGGGCGGCCAGGCGGGGCTGGGGGAATCAAACGTGGGCACGAGCCTCGCCAACTGGGCGGCCACGGAGCCGGAGTTGCTTCCGTCCTTCGACCACTGGATGACGAAGGGGTTCTTTTCAGCATTCGGCCGCGCCTTGATGACGCTGCTGCTGGTCAGTGCCGCACAGGAACCGAGGATGGTCCCAGGCTCCTTGTAAGTCCAAGGCTCGCCATTAACCCAGCTCCAACCATTGATACCGGTGGCGCCGCCTCCGATCCAGACCTGGCTGAGATCCCCACCCATGCGCTTGACGAGAACATCGATCTCGGGCTGGGTCGAGGGGGTGGCAAGGTGGCCGCCATGGAGCTCGGCAAATTCCGCCGCTTCACTCCAAGTCATGGGGCTTTCCATGCAGAAAAGAAAATGAGTGCTACGGTCAATTGTGCCATCAGGGAATTGATCGCGCCTTCCGCTGTAGAGATTTGCACGGAATTCCTCAAGCCGTTCCATCGGGGTTTTGGCAGCTTCGAGAGCCGCGGCGGCCATACGCTCTTTTTCAAACCGCTCACGTCGGACGACGGCCTCAGCCGCAACGCGCTCACGCTCCGCGGCATCGCGTCGCTCGAGCTCATTCTGGGCCTTGCGCTCGATGTCCTTGTTTTTTTCCTCAAGCTTCTCGGCGTCTTTTTCCTTTTTGATCCGATCCTGCTTCTTCTCATAGAGTCCCCAGGTGAAGATGATGATGGGAATGAGAGCGGCGATGATGAGCAGATTTCGGATGATAGGCCAGTTACTGCTGGTCTCCACCGAGACGGCGGGAGGCACAGCCACCTGAACTGCGTCCTTAGGAGCCGCCTCAGGCAGGGGCCTGAGTTTGGTCCGAGAAACGGAAGCGGGCGCAGAATCACCTTTTGGAAGGGGCACGAGCTTGGGCTTGGCAGGATCACTTTTGTCAGAACTCTGTGGCGAGTCGGTCGTAAGTCGGCGCTTCAGGGTGACACCAGGAGGCTTTTCCCGCTCAGAACCAGTCTTCATGGCGCGCTGGCCTCCTGTTCCCAGAGTCGGGAGAAGTGCCTGCAGTCCGTCCGCCAAGTCAGTCGCACTTTGGTAGCGCAGGGAGGGATTTCGCCGGGTCGCTTTCTTAAAAACGGGATCGAGCCGGGCGTCGCATTTTGCCATGGAGGAAGGCGGGCTGGCCGGTTCTTCGGGCATCTTTCCGGTGAGAAGTTGGTAAAGGATCACCCCAACCGCATAGAGGTCGGAGGGAATCCCGATCGCCTTGGCGCTGGCGAGAATCTCCGGCGCAGCATAGCCCGGGGTCCCGAAAACAGGGCTATCGCTGTCGTGATCTTGATCCATTGCCGAAGCGAGGCCGAAGTCCCCGATCTTGGGCTTGGCACTGGGGTCGAGGAGGATGTTGCTCGGCTTGATATCGCGGTGGATAATGCCCGCATCGTGGGCGTGACTGAGGCCTCGGCAAATCCCGATGATGATTTCAACGGCGGCGGTCTGGTCGATCGCTTTGTTGTAGCTCGAGTGATAGAGCGACTTTCCTGCGACAAGCTCCATGACAATATACGGCATGCCATTGGCATCACCATAGTCGTAGATTCCAATAAGGTTTACGTGGTTCAGCTTGGCCATGGCACGAGCCTCGGCCTGAAACTGTTCACGGAATGAGGTATCGCCAAATTCCTTGGGCAGGAGCTTGATTGCGACGGGACGATCAAGCGAAATTTGAGTCGCTCCGTAAACCGCTCCCATGCCGCCAGTAGCGATCAAAGAAGTGACCTCATATCCGCCGAGGAGTTCGCTAAGCTCGGAGGGCTCCGGCGGGCTGAATTGAATTGGGTCGCTCATGAAAGTGGGGAGGCCGGTGGGGGCTGCGCGGAAGATGGCGAATGGAAAGATGAGCGGCAATCCTTGATTTTAGAGGATGGCCAGAACAGGATTACCGACGGAAGCGACGATGAACGAAGAATTAATCTACGCGAACCTGGGAGAGGAAGGTTTTAGCCAATTGACGAGAGCATTTTACAAGCGAATGCGCGTGGATGATCTGGTCGGTCCTATGTATCCCGACGACGATTGGGAAGGTTCAGAGGAACGACTCCGGGATTTTTTGCTCTTCCGGTTTGGAGCCGATCAGCGGTATTTGCAAAAACGAGGCCATCCCCGGCTTCGCGGACGACACATGCCCTTCAAAATCGGGATCGCCGAGCGAGACCGCTGGATCGAACTCATGGGCGCGGCTGCGGATGAGGTCATCACAGACCCCGGAATCCGGGCCTCGGTCATGGAATTTTTTTCCCAAGTCGCGGATTTCCTGCGCAACCAACCGGAATGCCCGATTTCCCATGCATGATACCTCGCTGGAAAAAAGGCTGCCCGTCTTGATCCTCTTGGGGGTGATCACGCTGGTTTCGGTGATCGATTGGATGCATCATCTGGAAGCATGGAGAATGATTCCTGCCAATGTTGTGGACGCTTGGGAAAAGGTTCTAGAGGGAGAATTTTCTAAAGGGTCCTGGATCGCCCTTTCAACCACTCTGACGGCCGGATTTCTCCACGGAGACGCCGGGCACTTGGCAGGGAATCTCCTCTTCTGCTGGATTTTTGGGGTGGTGGTTTTTGAACTCTGCGGCTGGCGGTGGCTCGTCATTGTCTTCGTGATAACTGCCATCGGAGGATCAGTGGGGCAAATCTTACTCAAAACCGACAGCGTGATTCCCGTCCTCGGTGCCAGCGGAGCCGTAATGGGATTAGAGGGATTTTACTTCGGGCTGGCAACCCAGAGACCACGACCAGATTCCCATGTCTGGCCCCTCGCCCGACCGGTGAACTCGGGAGAACTTGCGGCCGCCGCGGTGGTCGGCATCGCCCTCGATTTTATGGGCGTCCTCGGGACGGGTCAGGGCATCGCCTACGGAGCCCATATCGGAGGCTTTGTCACTGGCATCCTACTGAGCCTCGTGGCGGATCGCTTTATCCGCTAGCGGGCAGAGAGGATGAGATTAAGAACCTCTTCGCGGGAAGCCGGATTTTGGCGGAAGATACCGCGCATCGAGGAGGTGACGGTACGGGCTCCTGGCTTCCGGATGCCGCGCATCGACATGCAGAGGTGCTCAGCTTCCAAGACGACCGCCGCGCCACGGGGATCGAGCTTATCTTGGATGGCATTGGCGATGTCTCTCGTGAGGCGTTCTTGGACTTGAGGCCGGCGGGCGAAGCCATCGACGAGGCGGGCCAGCTTTGAAAGTCCCGTGATGCGGCCATCGCTTTTGGGAAGGTAAGCGACGTGGGCCTTACCAAAGAAAGGAATGAGGTGGTGCTCGCAGATGGAGTAGAAGGTAATGTCCCGGACGACGATGATTTCGTCGTGCTCGACCTCGAAGGTTTTGTCGAGGTGGTCCGCCGGTTCCTCCCGCAAACCGCTGCAGATCTCGCCATACATGCGGGCGACACGGGCAGGGGTATCGAGCAAGCCATCACGATCGGGGTCTTCGCCGATCGCGATGAGAATTTCTTTGACCGCTCTCTCGATGCGCTGGTGGTCGATATCTTGGGAATCACTCATGGGGAACACGTGGATATATACACGAACAAGGCCACCTTGACCAGCAGGCCAGAAAGATTCTCGTTTCAGAAAAGAACACCCCGATTGAAAATCGACCGAGGTGTTAGTGAGGATTCCTTGATGTTTATTAGACCGAGCCTCTTGGCGCTGAGCACGAAGCCCCTCAATCTGAGCCGATCAACTGCCAATGCCTCGGCATCTCCCAACTTTCCAAGGACTCTCGCAGGGCCGATCGCAGCTCTTTTTTCTCAAGCGACGTCGTCACAGTCACGGAAATTTCCTCAAAGCGCTCAAAGTCAGGACTCAGCGACTTTTCCACCCTCACCTTCTCAACTCCCGGCACCGCCGATAGCACCCGCTCAACCTTCGCCGGACTCACCTTCCTCCCAGCCACATTGATCGCGCACGACATGCCGATGATCCTCCATTAAAATCACCGCCTTCGAATCCCTAAAATCCAGCGAATCCCGTACATCCATCCTTGCCACCGGCGGCAACCAACACGCCTTCACCGCCGTGTTCGAGTCACAGCTTGTCAGAGCAAAGAAAGGAACCGCGATCTCCGAATCGCGACCGCCAGGACCAAGCCGCTCCGCTTCGCAAAAACAAGCTTACCAAGCCTCTCATTCCCTCGTTCCGCCACCCTTCGATGTCGTCTTTCATAGGCGTAACCCGCGGTTCCACCATCTCTTTCTATCCACACGCGGGGGTTCATCAGCCTCCTTCGAGTAAATCTGCATTATTTTGTGAACAGAGATACTCGCCCAATGAGCATTTGCTTCATCATCCCCCAACCCCAAAGCTGTTGCGCCAGGTCGCCGGGATAGGTCGGTTTTCTGCGGTTTGGCGAGGAAGAGAGAGAGGAATCTTTTACAGAATCAAGGTTTTTGGACGAAGCATTTCGAGAGTGATAAAATGCTAAGTCCAATGAAGAGGCAGGGCAGCCCTTCCTGCCAGAGCTGGCCGCACATGATGTCTTGTGGGCTTCTTAAATTATTGGCCTGAAATGTCGTCAGATCCGTTAGATGCTCCCGCCAACGGAATGATCTCCCTCCCCACCACCGGGGCCAAGATCTTCGCTCGCGTTCTCGCGACGAAAGATTAAACAACTCACTCAAGTATCAGCCAACCAATATGAAATTACTCACCATCATCATCCTCGCCGCCACCGCCTCCCTCTCCTTTGCCGGAGAATGGGTCTCCCTGTTCGACGGAAAAACCCTCAATGGCTGGAAGGTGAATTCCGAAAATCCCGCAACCTTCTCGGTCGAAGAGGGAGCGATCAAAGTTCAGGGCGAACGCTCCCACCTTTTTTATGGAGAAGATGGCAATGCCAAGTTCAAGAACTTCGAGTTCGAATGCGAAGTGAAGACCGCCGCAAAAGCGAATGCGGGCATCTTTATCCATAGCAAGTATCAGGACAAAGGCTGGCCCGACCAAGGCTACGAGTGCCAGGTCAATGCCACTCACGGCGACTGGCGGAAGACCGGCAGCATCTACAGCTTCCAGGACGTCAAAAAGCCCGGCCACAAGGATGGCGAGTGGTTCACCTACAACATCAAGGTCGAAGGCAAGAGGGTCACCATCACCATCAATGGTAAAGTAACCAACAAATACACCGAGCCTGCCGATCACGCCGAAAAGACGAAGCGCCTCAGCGAGGGAACAATCGCCCTACAAGGCCACGATCCAGGTAGCCTGATCTACTTCCGTAAGCTTCGTATCAAGAAGTTGGACTAGGTTTCCCAAACACTCGATTGGCCGCTCGGCCCGACGGTTTGCTTTTGCTTTCTTCTTTTCAATTCAGATGATCAAAGAAGTGACCAACTAATCCTCAACCCGTCGCTGCCATTTCAACAAGGCGGCCTCAAGTTGGCTGCCTTCCTCCACGTCCATGCGACGCTCGGTATATTCCAGCGCAGTCTTGGCGAGGTCCTTGCGATCTTCTCCAAGCAGGTGCTCGAGAAAGGGGTTGGCGAGGGCATAGTAGGCAATGAGGCCGGCATCCTTGAGACGGGAAATTTGCTTCTTATAAAGAGCGACCTGCTCTTCCAACTCCTCGTTGGTCATGGATTCTTCAAGAGACGATCTCGCCTCCTCCAGCGCAAGGTCAGGGCGATCCCGACGATTCCGTGAGATGATGCGAGCGCGGAGCTTCGCGGCCTCGGCAGTGCGGTCTTGAGCCTCGTAGCTATTGCTAAGGAGGCGAAGAAATTGCGCTTCCAAATCTGCGTAGCGGGAGAAGGCCTTCGAACCGTTTTCGAAAATTTCATCCATTTCCTTGCTCGGAGTCTTCGCCGTATTTTTAGCAGCGATCAGCGCCTCCCAGGCAGAGTAATTTCGATCTTCGACATCGATTGCAGCCTCTGCCGACTTGATCGCTTCCTCGATTTTCTTCCGTTTGAGATACTCGCCGGAGAAGATGGTATGAACTCTGGAGATCCGGAACTTGGGATTGGTCCGGAAACGCTCGCTCATCATGGCAAGTTGGTGGTCGGTAGGTTGCTCCCAGGTCTGCGGATCGAAGGTAATTCCGGTCACAAATTTCGACTCTTCATATCGCCCTACCGTGAAGTCCCATCTTTCGCGGTTATTAAGGAAGCCGACCCAGGCATGGTTCCCATTGTTACCGGCGCCGGATACCATCATGGCAGGCACGCCGTGAGCCTTCGCAACCTGAACGGTATAGTAAGCCTGATCAACGCAGATCCCACCCTTCTCCTTGATCCGGGGGAGGAGATAGGATTGGTGAGGCCAGTTGTAGGTGTTGGTCTCCAAGCGTCCGTGATCATACTCAATCCCCGAGTAGAGACCATCCATGCTTGAGAGCCGGACGCGGAGGCCTTGAGCCTCTTTCAACTCCTCGAATGAAGCAGGGGTATCAACGACAAATTTGAGTTCCTCAATACTCAGGTCCTTTAGATCTTGCAGGGACTTCCCGCTGCGATCGGTCTCGACCCAAAACTTCATGGCCTCCTGTAGGTCCGGAAGCTTTCGGGAGAGAATGTGGCCCGGTACCTGATGGTGTGGCCAGTTGGTGGGGGGCTCCTGATCGTAAACGATTGCGATCGCCATCGCGAGTTTCGGGAAGGCCATGAAGGCCTCGGTCTGCTTCGAATGCAGATCTCCGATGATCCGATAGACTTCGTCATGATCGTCCTTTGGAGAATGAAGATCAAAAAATTCCTGTGAAACAGAAACCCGCTTGGCATCGAGCAGGTAATTTTTAAGAGCCGGCTTCAAGATCTTATTGTATCGCGAAAATACCTCCGCCCACTTCGAGGCGTAATACGCATGAACCGCTGGTTGGAGTTTCCCTTTCGCATGATAGCCGACCGCCTTCTCGATGTAATCTTTCGAGGTGGCGAGCCAGTCACCGGCCTCACTCTTCTTGAGAGATTCGGCATCAGTGATATCAACCGTCTTGCTACTGGCGACAATTTTAACCGGAACGCGGCGGGGCTCTCCGGGGAGATACTCAATTCCCAACGAGAGATCAAACGAGAGGTCGGTGCTCTCCGGGCGATTCTGATGAACCGAAACCGCGATGACGTTTTGACCCGCGACGAGGTGATCGGCGGGAATATTCCGATGGAGACGGAAGGTCTCGTAGTTTTCCTTAACAGTGAGAGGAGCATAGGAATGATGATCAACGAATCCCGCCGGCATATTTTCGCAATGAACCTCGTGCCCGTTGAGGTAGAAAACGGCCCCGTCATCGAGCATATACTTGAGATTCAAGGCTTGGATATTCAGCGTTTCGTCAATCTCAAAAGTCTTGCGAAACCAGGTTGCCGGGGGGCGGTTGCTGGAGTCATTTCCCTCATCGGTGGTCGTTTTTATATCGCTGTTGGCGTAACCGAATCCGCCGGGGCCGCGCTTCCAGGAGGAGTCATCATACTTGGGCGAAGTCCACTCGGAGTCTGGTAGGTTCCGTTGATCGAAATAGGCCCACTCCGATCCTTCGTCGAAGATCTGTTTTTCACGAGTGCCTTTTTTCGTGTAGGAAAGCTCCAGATCCATGAGCAAATCGGAGCTATTGGCTCTGATCTGATGAACCTCAATCGCCAGAGTATTTCGACCCTTTTTGAGAGCCTGCTTGAATTTAGCCGGTATCCTACCAACCGTAGCCGGGCGATATTTGCTGATGTAATCCGTCGCAAGCATTTCGGGAGTGTATTCCGGAAGAGTCGGCATAAAAACATTCGCGCATGGATGGCCGTTGATATAAAGGACGTGACCATCATCCGCTCGAACGGAATACGCGATGTATTCCACGTCATCCGGATCATCCAGATTAAAACTGGTCCGGTAAAAGGTGGTGATCGGTCGCGGTCGTTGATTGTGACGGACAATGGTATTCCCCCGATAGTGACCATACATGAAAGGGGCTGCCCCATTCTCCCATTTCTCTTCGTCAAAGTCAGGATCCTTCCAGGTCGGATCGAATTTCCCCTCACCATTATGGTAGTGCCAGTTACTGCCATATTTCAGGAGGATTTCACGGGCCTGCAGACAGGAAACGAGGGGAATTAAAAGAAGCCCAAGCAGGCAACAGAAAAATTTCATCGATTATTTTTAGCAATTAAGTTCGAGACCGAATGACAACAAATGATCGTCTATGTCAATCCCTAAAGAATTCACGAAATTACTAGGAATTATGCAACATTATGAAACCGAAATTCCGCAATATTACAAAGTATCTTTTAGAGCCGCCTCCGCCGCCATCGTTCCGCTCGCGAAGCAAGCTTGCAGAAGGTAGCCGCCGGTGGGGGCTTCCCAGTCGATCATTTCTCCGGCGACGAAGATGCCGGGGAGTTCGCGGATCATGAGTTGCTCATCGACCGCTTTCCAGGGGACTCCGCCGGCCGAGGAAATGGCTTCCTCGAGAGGGCGCGGTTGGGTAAGTGGGATGCGGCACACTTTGGCGTGGTGGGCGAGTTGTTCGGCAGACTCGAAAGGTCCGTGAAAGTGGTCCAGGATGAGCCGCATCGGCTCACTGAGCTTCCAACGAGATTGCGACTCGGCGAGGTAGTTCTTTTTGGCCGACTCCATCTTGGCAACGAGTTTTTCGGCGGTGAAAGTTGGTTTGAAATCGAGGGTGACGGCGGGTTCCGACATCGCTCGCAGTGCAGGCCCGAGAGCGTAAAGCGGACCGCCTTCCATCCCGTAGCGAGTGAGCATGATTTCTCCCGGGGCCGGCACTTCCCCTACGGATGCGATGACATTCTTGAGTGGCTGGGCTTCGAGCTTGGGGAGGAGTTCGGCGGGCCAAGCGACTTCCCAACCACAGTTGGCCGAGGAGAGCGGGGTGACTTTGACGCCGGCTTCTTCGAGGGTCGTAACCCAAGTGCCGTCAGATCCGGTTTGCGGCCAGGAACCACCGCCTAAAGCGAGGATGATGGCATCCGCGGCGATGCTGACTTCGCCCGCGAGTGATTGGAATCTCGCCTCGCCGCTTTTAAGCGAAGCGAGACGATGGCTCATCAAAAACTCGACGCCTTGCGCCCGGAGTCTTTCGACCCAACGACGGAGGAGCGGCGCCGCTTTGAGAGCCTTGGGATAAACGCGGCCCGACTTTTGCACGAAGGTGCCCACGTCAAGCATCGCGGCCCAGGCGCGAATCGCCTTGTTATCAAATCCGGCAAGAGCCCGGGGCCAAAAGTCATCAGGTTGATCCGGGCCACGGTAGCGGGTGACGAAGGTTTCGATCTCTTCCGAGTGAGTGAGATTGAGCCCGCCTTTCCCGGCAACAAGAAACTTGCGCCCCACTGATCTCTTTTGATCACAGAGGGTAACTTTGGCTCCGGCGGCAGAAGCAACTTCGGCGGCCCGCAATCCAGCGGGTCCGCCTCCGATGACGAGGATATGAGGCACGCGACCTTATTCCCGAGGCGCGGCAAAGACGCCAGCAAAGTTTTTGCGATAGGCCCAAATGAGGAAATGAGGTGGGACCATTCACGTTTCTTCGACCCCATTGTCCAAACACAATGAGAACAAGGAGTTTGGATCGTTCCAGAATTGGACTTTTTGTTGTCCTTGCAACAAAAGAGAGCGTAGTGTTCCCAGCCACACTCGCGCGCCCGACCCTCTTTCATCATGTCTCGAAAATTACTTCCGCTTACTCTCATCCTCTCCATTGGCTCTCTCCAAGCCGCGCCCTTCATTTCAGAGTTCATGGCTGATAACGAGAGCACCCTCGCTGATGACGATGGGGATTACAGTGACTGGATCGAGATTCGGAATCCCGATGCCGTTTCTGTTTCTCTCGACGGATATCATCTCACTGATGATGCCGGGGTTCCGACCAAGTGGACCTTTCCCGCCGTGACTCTGCCCCCCGGAGCCAGCCTTGTCGTCTTTGCTTCCAATCAGGACCGCCTTGATCCCGCCGCCACTCTTCATACCAACTTTAAGCTCTCCTCGGGCGGTGAATATCTCGCCTTGATCGATCCCGATGGCGCGACGATCGCGAGTGAATTTTCACCCACCTATCCTCCACAATTTCCCGATGAGTCGTTCGGCTTTGGCGTTCCCGGAAGCAGTAACCAGATCGACATCACCCCAAGCTGGAGCTCCCCCGCCAACTACAACAATGTCCAGATCAATGGAGTTAAGTCCGCCAACTTAGGCAGCTTGAGCGATAGCATTGATGCCAACTTTAATGGATCTCAACTGCAATACTACATGTGGTTCGATTTCTCCTCGGAGCTAGGGGCGATCGTTGCCGGAGATCAGATAGATGCGGCCACCCTCACCTGGAGCGGGAAGGCCACCGCCTCGGTCTTCGGTGCAAACGGCGTGAATTCCGAACTGGGGATCTTTCCAGTTCCCGATTCAAATTACGGGATCGATTCCATCGCCGCGACCTACAACAACCATGTTCTCATCGACTACTATGCCGCCAATACGCCCATCTCCTCCTACACCGCGGTGCCCGGGCAAACGCCCACCACCACCTGGAATATTAAGGCGCTGATCGAAGACTGGCGCGACAATCCCGGCGCAGCCCAGCGGGGCCAACTCATGATTGTGAACAGCGCGCACCCCATGTTCATGGACTGGGACAACAGTGGCGGAGTTCCTACTTTATCAGCGACGGTCTTGACTGCGTCTGATCCCAATGCCCCGGCATCGCAGGTTTACTTCGACTCCCCCACCCCAGGTTCGGCGAATTCTGGAGGTCAGTCAGCGGGCCCCGTCTTTGGAATGGTGACTGAAAATCCCCCGCAACCCACCGGCGGCAATCTAGTGGTGACGGCAGAAATTTCCGGCTCCGTCGATCCAGTGGCATCGGTGCTCGTTTACCATCGGCTCGCCTTTGGTGGAGAAAGCCAACTCGCAATGGCGGACGATGGCAACGCGCCCGATCTCATTGCGGGCGACGGGATCTACTCCGCCACTATCCCCGCTTCCGCTTTACAAAATGGCGAGATGACGCGCTGGCGTTTTCTCGCAAGCGACACCAGCGGAGCGCAGACCAAAGAGCCGGCCTTTCGGAGTTCGACTGACTCGCATCAGTATTTCGGAACGGTGCAGGCTGATCCCGCGATTTTAACAAATCTGAGCGTGCTGCATTGGTTCATTCAAAATCCCAACGGAGCAAATAATACCACCGGAACGAGTGGGGCCGTCTACTATGCCGGAGAATTTTACGATAACGTGCATTTCAATCGCCACGGGCAATCGACGGGTGGCTTTGTGAAGAAGAGCTACAATCTCGACTTTAACAAAACGCAGCGCTTCCAATGGAGCCCCGAGGCACCGCGCGCCGCTGACATTGACCTCCTCACCAACTGGGCGGATAAGTCGAAAGTGCGCCACCCTCTCGCCTGGGAAATCATGCGGGGAGCGGGCGTGAATGCTCACTTTGCCTTCACCATTCGGGTGGAGCAAAACGGTTCCTTCTTTAGCACGGCGGACTTCGTAGAAGATGGCGATGACATCTATCTCGACCGGGCCGGGCTGAATCCGGAGGGAGCTCTCTACAAGGTTTACAGCAACCGGCTGAACAAAGACATCGGCAACTCCGCGAACGCCGGTGTGGAGAAAAAGAATCGTAAATCCGAGAACAACAATGATTTGCAAGCCTTGATCGATGGCCTCGATCTCACTGGTGATAATTTGGACGAATACATCCGCGACAACATCGATATTCCCAAGACGGTCAACATGCTCGCCGCGAACTCGGTGGTGCGAAATATCGATATGCACAGCAAGAACTGGTATATTTATCGCGATACTGGGAAAACAGATGAGTGGGCCATTCTTCCATGGGATCTCGATCTCTCCCAAGGACGGGTTTGGAATTCCGCCAACACCTACTTCGACAACAATGTTTATACCAACGGCCTGGTGGTGACGGGAAACTCCATTCGTTTGGTTTCGCATCTCTTTAACAACGCGGAGACACGCGCGATGATCATGCGACGCATCCGGACACTCGCCGATGAGTATCTGCAACCGGAAAGCACTCCCCTGGCCGAGCGTTGGTATGAGCGCCGACTCGATGAGCAGGCTGCCTTGATTGATGATCCCGCGATGGCAAAGTCCGATGCGCAACGGGACTTTGAAAAGTGGGGATCGTGGGTGCAGGGCAACGGAAACCCGGTTCCCTACACTAACAACGACCCGGCAGTTGAATCGATGGCGGAAGCGATCGTGCGTTGGAAAACCGAATATCTTCCGGGCCGTCGAAATGAAATTTATAACAATCAAACAATCGGTAACGGAGGAGACATCCCCGCTGCTCAAAGCGATCAGAACCTCGTCACCTACACTCCATTGGTGCAAGCGGGCGACACGGCACTCTTCCATGTTCCCTCCAACGACAGTCTCGGCATCACTTGGCGAGGAGCGCCGGCCAACGAGCCCTTTAACACCAGCAGCTGGATGAGCGGGCCAACAGGACTTGGTTACGAAAATGGTAACGGTTACCAGACCGTCATCGAAACCAACGTGGGAGCCGCAATGGCCTCCAATACGAGCATCTACATTCGTATTCCTTTCAATGTCACCGACCCGGCGGCCTTCGATGATTTGGAGCTGCGCATGCAGTGGGACGATGGCTTTGTCGCTTTCCTAAATGGCGACTTCCTCGCCGCTGACAACAACCCGGCTGTTGTCACTTACAATTCTTCCTCCGATGGCAACGGGCCCGAAGCGAGCGTGGGGAGTTTTGACATCTACAAGGTCGCCGGAGGCCTCGGTTCGCTGGTCGCGGGGCAAAATATCCTGACGATTCACGGGCTGAATCAATCGACGGGCAGCAGTGATTTTTTGATCCGGCCGGAACTCTACGGAGCCTCCACTACGGCGGGCGCAAGCGGACAACCTCCCTTGGAGTTTGGAGCGATCGAGTTCAGCCCGGCCTCGGGAAACCAAGACGAAGAGTTTGTCGAAATCACCAACCCCTTCGGCTTTGCGGTCGATATCTCGGGCTGGCAAATCACGGGCGGAATTGAGCACACCTTTGCGCCGGGCACCGTCATCCCGCAGGATGGCAGCCTCTACCTCAGCCCTGACGTGAACTCCTTCCGCGCCCGCGCCGCGAGTCCGAGTGGTGGCGAGGGATATTTCATTCAGGGAAATTTTAAAGGCCACCTTTCCAGCTTCGGCGAAACTCTCAACCTGCTCGATGCGGAAGCAAACCTCCTCTCCACCACGACCTATCCGGGCGATCCGAGCGATGCGCAACTCTCCCTTGTGGTCTCGGAAATCATGTATCACCCGGACGGCGACGGCTTGGCGGAATTTATCGAACTCACCAACATCAGCCCAACGGTCACGCTCAATCTCTCCGACGTGAAACTTGTCGAAGGGGTGGAATTTAATTTCACAGGATCAGCCGTCACCAGTCTGGCTCCTGGTGCACGGGTTCTCATCGTGAGGGACGCCGCAGCCTTCGAGGCCGTACACGGAAACGGTCATCCGGTTGCAGGTGTCTTTGCAAATGGCAGCCGTCTCAATAACGATGGTGAAACGATCAAACTGGAAGATTCCCTGAACGGAACCATTCATAACTTCACCTATAATGATAACATCCCATGGCCCCTCGCCGCAGATGCGGGATACAGTCTCGTCTTGATCAGCCCGAATGGAAACCCGGATCCTGATCTCGCGATCAACTGGCGTTCCAGCACCCTCCCCGGAGGGAATCCCAATGCGAGCGATGCCTTAACTGCTCCGGTTGATCCCGACGGCGACTTGGATGGAAATGGCACTCCCGACTTGATCGATTACGCGCTCGGGAACCAACTCGGTTCCGCTGCCATTCCTCCGCAAATCAGCTGGGGGACCTACAATATCGCCGGAAATCCGCAGGACCAATTGACCCTGAGTTACCCGGTCAGCCTGGGAGCGGATGGGGTCACAATTAGGGTCGAAGAATCAATCGATCTCGTCTCCTGGAACGATGCTGCCGACGGAGCAATTTTGGTCAGTGAAGCAAATCTCGGAGACGGGCGGGCCTTACGTACCGTTCGCTTCAACCTCCCCATCGGTGGGGGTGAGAAGCACTTCCTGCGACTTCGGGTGTTCGTAAACTGAGAATTACTGCGTCTGAGGCATCCAGTGCCGGACTCGGGATAAACTCGGGACTCCGCTCATGACTTCCAAAACGTTTCCTTCCGAATCAGTAATCACGGTCGAAGGAAGCGGGAGGGATTCGGTGCCCATGGCAGCCCCAAGGAAAGCGGAAACTTGTTCCCGAACAGAGGTGCTGAGGTCAGCGAGTATTTCATAAGCGGGATTTTTTTGAGCGACGTAGTCGGCCAAGATTTCGGAAGTGTCATTGACGTCGAGAGGGATTCCGAAGAGCGCGATATCATCCGATTTTAAGTAAGAGAGTGCAGGAAGATGACCGATGCAGGCGGGACACCAGCTGGCCATGGTGGTGAAGACTTGGACCTTCTTTGAGGAAGAGTTGGCGATAGGGAGCTTCACTTTACGGGTTGCCGCCGGAGTGGCTTTTTGGGTAATTCGGTAGGGCTTTTGAGAAAAGGATTCAGCTGCTCGATTCTCGAAAGCGGTGAGGAGGGTCCCTTCCGGAATGTCTTTGGTCGTGGTCGTTTTCCCCGAAGGCCAGCGAACGGAAACGGAAGTCACCTGGGACTTTTCTCCGATTCCGATGATCATCGTCGAGCTGTTCTGGGTCGCGAAGCCAGTGCCGCAAAGATGCTCGCGGATAATCGTAAGCCCCCCCTCCAAAGTGACCTCGACCATGGCGCCGTAGCCATCGCGATTGCTCAACGAGGACGGCTTCGCTTCGGTGCTACCCCCTTCAAATCTCAAAGCGATGACCCCTCCCTTTTGTCCAGGAAAACTCCCTAAATCGTTGTGAAATAATTGGGTTAGCGGTTGGTTGGCATTCACCAAGGCCATGTCCTGCCAGCCGTCTCTGTCGTAGTCTAAGAGCGCGAAACCGCGGCTGTCAGAGGCACTATCAATACCGGACAGGGCCGAAACATCGCTGAACGCAGTGCCAGACTCTTCGTTTAAAAAGAGCCGGTTTCTTTCTTTGCCGGAAAGGGAGTGAACCACGAGCTTGCCGGCCACGAGCTCACTGCCGACATCAAGCCTTGTATCAATCCCAGCGCTCTCGTTCCCGTTGATTTCGTCCCTCTTCCAGTTCCCGGATTGGCGAACTGCGCCCTCTGCGAGCTGATGGTCAGTGCGCACGACCGTGCGCCAAAGGTTACTTCACAAATCTACTTCCGACGCCAGCTCCTCCGGTGCGGTGAAGTAGCCGCTGAGAGCATGAATATCGAGGTCGCCATCATTGTCAAAATCAACGAATTGCCCACCCCAGGACCAACCGGCTTCGGCCACTAAAAGTGACGGAGCCTCCAAGCCGGACGTTTTTTGAAACTGAGCGCCCTCGCCTTGCCCGTAGAGGACATTTCCATTTACCGAGTGGAGGTAATTGGCATTGATCCCCTCGAATTTGGAAAGGATTCGCCGGCCCGCTTTGCTGAACATATTGGTGACATAGAGATCCTGTCGACCGTCATTGTTGTAGTCTCCGAAGCACGCTCCCATCCCGAAGCCATAGGTCGAAGTGCCCGCTTCATCAGTCACTTCTTTGAAGCCCTCTTTTCCGTCATTTCGAAACAGGTGGTCCGAGGCAAAGTCATTCGCCAGGTAGAGATCAGGGTCGCCATCCCGGTCGTAGTCGGACCAACTTGCCTGCAGGGTATTCTTCCAGACCGTCAACGGTCCATCGGGTGCGGAGAGGAATTTTCCGCCACCTTGATTTACCATCAAGACATTGGGCGGGCCGACCTGATTCAAGAAGTCCACCTCTGCGCTTCCTTTGGTCTCAGCAAAATACCTTTTCCGAAATTCCTTCGCATTCTCGGCCGACAGGAATCTTTCCGGCCAGTTCTTAGCCTGGTCCTCACCTTCCAAGCCCGGGTTCCCACTTCCCAAGGCACCCAGACGATAAGTCGAAAAATAAACATCGAGGAGCCCATCACCATTGAAGTCAGCTGACGACATCGAAACGACCAAAGCGGGTAACTTGACTCCGGGATCAGCTTCCACAAACCAAGACCCGGTGTTCTCGTAGTAGACGCTTGGTTTTACACTCCGACCCAACATGAGGTCAGGATCGCCGTCGTTGTCAAAGTCCGCAAAGATGGCGCTGGTGGAGTCACCTTTCACGGCGAGTTCCAAGGAATCAGCGATTGACTCAAAGGTCCCGTCGCCACGATTTCGAAGAAGGAGATTCTCTCCCATGCGAACCACGATGTAGAGATCGTCATGCCCGTCTTGATCAATATCAACGACCGAGACCCCGGGTTTCTGGCTCATCGAGATGGGCGAAAAGTCGTAGGAACGGGCTCTTGTTTTCCCGCTCTTATAATACTTGATCACTTCTTCCTCATGAATGGAATGACGAGCTAGGGCGCGATCGGCAATAGCAGGAAGAACTTTATCAAGCTGGTCGGAAAAAAAGCGATACTTGCTCGTTTGAACGGAGAGTTTCTTCATTTCCCATTTGGAAATTCGCCACCCTTCTTCATCGTCTTTACTCCACCCGACCTTCTGCTTCCCTGAGAGACCCGACCAAGATCCGGCCTGGTTGCGGGCCAAGCCGCTGAATTTGACAAGGCACTCGAACTCGTCGTGTTGTTCGGAGAGGAAAGAGCCGCTCACGATCTTGAAAGAAGCCTGTTCGAAGTAGTCAATATTTCCCAGAAGGGGTTTCCAAAGTGAAAAATCAGAGCGGGAAACTTCTTCGGAGGAATCTGCGATTGAAACGTCCTGCATCGTCGTCAATTGACCCTTTCGCGGTTCTTCCTCGAGTTTCAAATTCCCGGAAAGATCTCTCACTACCACCGATTCCGCAAAATCATCCTCACGGGCTGACAGCCTCATATTCATGAGATCTTTCGAGATTCGCCCCAGACGTGGAGTCAGCTTCAAAATCAACTCCTCACCGCCAACCACTTCGCTGACCAGGAAGTCCGCCCCCTTTTTGTTGCCGGAGTCTCGAAAAACAAAAAAGGCAATGAGCCCAAAAATCGTGATGAGGACAACGGAGGCCGTAAGTTTGCGCATAACTTGACAAAGTAGTGATGGAAAAGATGGAATTTGCCAACCTTGATGGCTTCGCATGATCCGTGAGAGTCAGATCTTTTTGAATTTCGGGGCCTCATTAGCATAATTCTCACCGCTCTTGATCCCAAAAGTGAAAAAAGAGTTTGAGGCTCATTGCGATACTCGGTAGTTTAGTCGACTAAGCCGTATTATTCTCGGCTCGTAAAATAGACCGAAATAACACAATGAAACTTACAAAATTAACCCTGAGCCTTCTTGCCTTCAGCGCTGTTAGCAGCAACGCTGCTATTATCTGGGGCCTTGGTGATCCCACCACCCCTGGACGCGCGGTGACGGAACCAGCAGAACTTTACGGTGCCGCCTTTACAGTGGATTTCCGGCAAGAAACCGCTGTTAACCCACTTCCTGGTGATCCGAACAGTCCTAGCGTCGATCGGCAGGCCGACGACGACTACTACTTTGCCGGCGTATACAACAATCAGGTAGATGACGGCGCCGCCTACGTGACTGCCGGACTAGTTGTCTCAAGCGAGCTCGCAGTGGAGCGCGCCATTACCTCCGGTGACAATAACCTACGCTACCACTTCAACCTCGGTGCGGCTACCCAGGGCACAGACCTTGCCACATTAACTTTCCAGATGCTCAATGTAGACGACGACGGGACCGGGACCGGTGTTTTCAATATCGATGCATTTTTCAATGGTGTGCCAATTGGCAGCTTTGTGCACACAGCGGCGACCGACTCCACACCGTTCACGACCACCCCCATCGCGATTAGCGCAGTCAACGGTACTGGAGGTGCCTCGGACGACAACTACATCGAGCTGCGCACAAACAATGGTGGTGGCACAGCTCGCTGGTCAAACATGGATTACATCCAGTTAGACGTGAGCCCGGTTCCCGAGCCCTCTTCCTCAGGTCTCCTCCTGATCACTTTAGCTGGCCTCGGATTCATCCGTCGTCGCAAGTAAGAGATTTCCTCTTTTTTCAAATACCGGACTCCCACGGGGTTCCGGTATTTTTTTTGGAGATGCGGACATTCATGGGCAGAACGACGTCTTGTGCTTTCCATCAGCCGGGAGTGGCTTAAGTTTCTCAGGTGACTGTCGTTGAGCACAAGTTGTTGGGAGATCTTTTTCTAATGACGCTGATTTCCTTTTTTGGAGTCGCGTTACCTGGATACGCCTTGGTTCGTTCAATCTGGCCGGAGAGCGACTGGAATCTCGGCGGGAGTGTCTCGACTTCTGCGATCCAGCCCTTGGACCTCGTGGTGGTGGGTGGGTATGTAGCGCTCTTTGTCTTGAATTGGAAGGTGCTGGTGGCTCGGATGGCTGAGGCCACTTTGCAGGTGCCGACCGTGGGCGGGGTCCTGGGAGGTTCCTTTGGGTTTTTGCTCATTGCCGCGGTCATTCCGGCGGTTCTCTTCTGGAGGATCAACCTAAATGAGTTCTTTGGGTTACGCTGGGACCAATGGAAACAGGCCTTGTGGATCGTGCCGTGCTTCGTTCTCGGGATGATGCTTTTGTTGGTCGTGATGAACCAGCTCGGATGGCATTCTTGGGTGGAGTCGAATTACGGGGCAAAACCGCAGGTTATGGTGAAGCTGCTCAAGGAGACTCCTAATATGGCTCTCGTCGCTGCCATTGTTTTTTCGGCCGTGATTGTCGCACCCATCGCGGAAGAGATTATTTTCCGAGGCTACATTTATCCAGTGGTGAAGCGCTACACCGAGCGCTGGTTTGCGGGCCTTTTTAGCGGACTCCTTTTCGGAGTGATTCATTTCAATCTCATGGGGCTCCCCCAACTGGCCTTAATGGGGATTGTCTTGGTGGTGCTCTATGAACTCACCGGCTCCCTCTGGGTCACAATCGGATGTCATGCCGCCTTTAATGGGACGACCGTGGGCCTCGTGCTGCTCGACCGGATTTACGAATTTCCAGGGACTCCATGAAAACGATCGGAGAGCTGGGCGAGGATGGCTTAATCGCGGCACTCTGCCGTGACCTGCCAACCTCTGATGAGGTTCTGGTGGGTCCAGGAGATGACTGCGCCGTGGTGGAAGGCAGCAGCCTCTTGACTCTTCTCAAAACGGACGCGGTGGTGGAAGGAGTTCATTTTTTGGCAAGTGAGGATGCCCGACGGGTGGGCTGGAAAGCAGTGGCCCGGGTGCTGAGCGACTTCGCGGCGATGGGTGGAAAACCGGGCGAGCTTTTAGTGACGGTGGCCTTGAATCCGGAAACTCCGGTAGCGTGGGTCAGCGAGCTCTATGTGGGGATGAAGGCCTGCCTCGCAAAACACGGCGGCGTCATCGTAGGAGGCGAGACGACCTCTCTCCCCAAAGGGGCCCCCATCATGATTTCGGTCGCAGGACGGGGAACCGTGGCACGTTCTCAAGTTGTCACCCGGTCCGGAGGGCGGCCCGGAGATGGCATCTACGTCACGGGAACCCTGGGAGGATCGATCCGAGGAAAGCACCTCGACTTCACGCCAAGATTGGTCGAGGCAGATTGGCTGACGCAGCACTTCGAGATCAATGCCATGATGGATCTTTCCGATGGTCTTGCCAAGGATCTCCCGAGATTGGTCCGAATGAGCGGGTGTGGTTTTGAAATGAACCGGACACTCCTGCCTTTGTCAAAAGGGGTTTCGGTGGAAGAGGCCCTCGGCGATGGGGAAGACTACGAACTCCTCTTCACCTCGGCAGATGAAATTACAGAAACTTGGGGAACGACATTCCCGGACCTCCCATTGACGAAAATCGGAGAGTTGATCCAAGAGACAGGCAGTCTTCTTGAAGGAGGCTGGGATCACTTCCACCGCTAGGTGAACGCGACCTACTTCTTCGGCATGATGGGCGAATTGATATCGGCCAAGTCGGAAGGTTTCACCTTTTTGACTTCACCCCCGAATCCGAATCGATTGGGATTATAGGCACCCACGAAGTCGATTTTGGCATCGGCTTTGATTTCCTTCTCTAGTCCGACCGCCCAAAAAATGCCATTCAGAATGAGGCGGCGGTAGTTTGGATCGAGAAGGTCTTGTGAAGCTCCCTGGGTGGAATGAAAAACGCGAGCCTTCTTGCCATC
>JBLHUR010000081.1:0-26132 GCA_047629805.1 Akkermansiaceae bacterium
GCTCAAACGCAAGCTCGACCAGGAAGGGCTTTTCGCGAAAGAGCGGAAGCGTCCGCTCCCCGGATTTCCGCGCGTAGTGGGAATTATCACCTCGCCGACGGGCGCGGCCTTGCAGGATATGAAAAATGTCCTCGGGCGACGGGCCCCTTGGCTTACTGTTGTGCTTTTTCCAACAGCGGTGCAAGGGAAGGGAGCCGAACGAGGCATCGCCCAAGCGATTCGCCGGGCCGGGCGGGCCGGCGAAGAAGGTCTCCCGCAACCTGAAGTCCTCATTGTGGGGCGGGGCGGGGGATCGCTGGAGGATCTTTGGAACTTTAACGAAGAAGTGGTGGCGCGCGCGATCGCGGCTTCCCCGATTCCGGTCATCAGCGCGGTGGGACATGAGATTGATTTCACGATCGCCGACTTTGTGGCAGACCTGCGGGCACCGACTCCCAGCGCGGCGGCAGAATTGGTGGTGCCTGACCGGGAAGAGCTGCGCGAGCGGCTCGAGAACTCCGACCGCCGCTTGAGGCGGGTCGTTCACGGTCGGCTCGACCGGCTTGCGGACCAGCTCGATTACTATGAGCGGGGGATTTTTAGCCAATCAGCGGAGCGGAAGCTCCAGCGGCCCATCTTTCGGCTTGAAAACCTACGAAGGGACTTCCGCAATGCCATCGAGAATTCGATGCGCGAACGCGAGCGCTTCGTGGCGGAATATCAACTGAAGCTGGATCGCTATCATCCGAGGGAGATTTTTAAAAGGCGGCAAGAAAAAGTGGACCGCTTTACGGGGGCTCTCACCTCGGCGGCCCGACATGCTCTTGAAGTGCAGCAGACGAGAATGGATCACTTAAGTTCCGTCCTCCAAGCGCTCGGTCCGGGAAGTATTCTGGAACGGGGATTTTCCATCACCTTCGGAGCGAATGGCGAGATCGTCAAATCAACCGACGCGGTTTCTCCCGGCGAAGAACTGACCGTTCAGGTGAGCGATGGGAAAATTAAGGCCAAAGTGGCTGCTGATTAGCCGGTTGGGGCTTATAATTTCGAAGCGGCGTCGCGAACAAGGCGTTCGGTGGTTTCCCAGTCGATGCACTGGTCGGTGATGGATTGGCCGTAGGTGAGTTGGTCGAGAGGTTGCGGAAACTTTTGGTTTCCGGCGACGAGGTGGCTTTCGAGCATTGCTCCGATGACGGTGGTGTCGCCAGCGGCGCGTTGGCGGACGATTTCTTCGAAGACGGCAGGCATGTGTTCGGACTTCTTGCCACAGTTCGCGTGGGAGGCATCGACCATGATGCCGGGGGCGAGCTTGTTTTTGAGGAGGGTGTCGCGGGTGGCCTTGATGGAATCGCCATCGAAATTGGGACCGTTTTCGCCGCCTCGGAGAATGAGGTGGCAGTGGGGATTTCCGGCAGTCGAGACAGCGGAGGCGATGCCCTCATTGGAGACGCCGAGGAAAGTCTGAGGGAAGGAGGCTGCCTTGATGGCGTTGATAGCGGCAGTGACATCGCCCGAGGTGGTATTTTTAAAACCGAGCGGCATCGAGAGGCCGGAGGCCATTTGGCGGTGAGTTTGGCTTTCGGAGGTGCGGGCGCCGATGGCGGACCAGGAGATGAGGTCGGCAATGTATTGCGGGGTGATGGGGTCGAGGAGCTCGGTGGCAGTTGGGAGGCCGAGACTCAGGATGTCGGTGAGGAACTCGCGGGCGACCGTGAGGCCTTTGTGGATGTTGTCGGACCCATCGAGGTCGGGGTCCATGATGAGGCCCTTCCAGCCCACGGTGGTGCGGGGTTTCTCGAAGTAGACGCGCATGACGATGAGGATTTTTTCTTTCACTTCCTCAGCGAGCGCGGCGAGCTTTTCGGCGTAGGCGAGGCACGCGGCGGTGTCGTGAATGGAGCAGGGACCGACGATGAGGATGAATCGGGAGTCGGGGATAAAAAGAGAATCGCGGATTGCTTCGCGTGAGGAAAGGACGAGTTTCGCCTGCTTTTCGGTGCGCGCGACGTCTCTCATGAGGATGGAAGGCGAGGGGAGAGGGGCGTTATTGAGAACGTTGACGTCGGAGATTTTTGCCATAAAACGACAAGTCTTGAGTTTTCGAGTTCAATTATCAAGCCCCTCTTGATACAGTTATGAATGCATGACAAAGGACTCCAATTACTAGAATCGCTCACGCAAGCCCACAGTGTTCCCGGATATGAGGACGAGGTGAGGGAAATTTTCGTGAAAGAACTGAGGGAACATGGGGAATTGGGGGCGGATCGGAGCGGTTCGGTTTGGTGTTCGAAAGGAAAAACCGGACCGAAGGTGATGGTGGCAGGACATATGGATGAGGTAGGATTCCGGGTGCAGAGTATTTTGTCCAATGGCTACCTCAGGATGGTACCGGTGGGAGGTTGGTGGGGGCATGTCTTGCTCTCGCAGCGATTAGAGGTGAAAAACAACCACGGGGTGAAGATTATTGGGACGGTGGCATCGAAACCGCCGCATTACCTGAGTGAAGCGGAGCGGAATACGGTCATCGGGGTGCCGAATATGTATTTGGACATTGGGGCGCGTTCGTGCCGGGAGGTTGAGGATTGGGGGGTGCATTTGGGCGATCCGATTGCTCCGTGGAGTCCTTGGACGCCGATGCACCAGCCGGATTGGTATATGACCAAGGCTTTTGATAATCGCGTGGGGATGGCGGGAGCGATTCAGGTGGGGCAGTCGATTGCGCCGAATTGTTGTCGCAGGATCGTGGCGGGCTCGGTGCAGGAGGAAGTTGGGCTGCGAGGAGCAAGGACCTTGGCGAAAGCGACGCGGCCGGATGTCGCGATTGTCTTGGAAGGACCGCCGGCGGATGACACTCCGGGAATGAACGCGTGCGAAGGGCAGGGTCTCTTAGGAGGGGGCGTGCAGATTCGTCTCCATGACCCGAGTGCCATCATGAACCCCCGCTTGGCTGACTTTGCGATCAATATGGCGCGGCAGGAGGGGATTCCCCATCAGGTCACCGTTCGGACGAGCGGGGGGACGGACGCGGGGTCGTTCACACTGGCGAACGAAGGGATCCCATCGGTGGTGCTGGGAACTCCGGCAAGGTATATTCATTCACATAATGGCATCATTTGCGCGTCGGACTACCACGCCATGGTGGCTCTCGCCAATGCCATGGTGAGCCATCTTGATGAGGAGACGGTGACGGGCTTTACCCAGTTTATATAATTTGAGTGGTGGTTTATAATGGAGCTAGTTCTCTAAATCTGGTTTTATCTGAATTGTGAAGGAAATTTGGGAACAGGCTCTTTTAAGCTACAATCTGCCGCTGACGGTTTTGTTGGGGCTGACATTGCTTTTTTGGGTGGTGAGCTTGTTGGGGGTCGGAGATTTGGACCCCGAGATGGATGCTGACGTTGATGTTGATGTTGGGGGCGATTTACCCTCGGTGGGTGCATTTGGATTTTTGTTAAGAGTGGTGAATGCTCATGACATCCCGCTCATGCTCGTCCTGAGTCTTTTGAGTCTCTTCATGTGGTCCTTGGCGATTATTTCTAATTTTTACTTCAACCAAGATCAGAGTGCAGGGCGGGCCGTTCTGTTCTTTGCCGGTAATTTTTTCGTCAGCGTGTTGCTGGTCAAAGTGGTGACCCAGCCGATGAGATCTTTCTTCAGGTCGCTTAAAAACGATCAGGAACATCAGGAACCGCTCATCGGTGCAAGTGGGACGGTGAAAAGTCGGGTGTTGGATGAGGAATTCGGACAATGTGAAGTGGTTCGACCGAAAGGGGCTCCTGCTCTTCTCAATTGCCGCTTGGCTGAGGGTGAGGATGCTTTGGGAAGAGGGTCGAAAATTTTAATCATCGATTATGATGAGACGGCTCGGAGATTTATTGCAAAAACAGACTGAAAAACAGAGAAAACGACTATGAAACTAATTGAACTAACTCCCCTTGCGATGGGGCTTGAAATGGCGATCACCATCGTGGTGATATTTTTGGTCGTCGTGGCAGCGGCTGCTTTCGTGATCATGACCTTTTACCGGAAGGTTGAAAAAGGAACGGCCTTGGTTCGCACGGGCTTTGGCGGGACGAAGGTCTACTTTAATGGTGGCGTGGTTTATCCGATTCTCCATCTGATCGATCACATTGATATTTCCCTGAAGCGGATCGAGATCGACCGGACGGGAAAGAATGGCCTGATTTGTAAGGACAACCTTCGTGCTGATATTAAGGTGGCGTTCTTTGTGCGCGTAAATAATGCGGCGGACGATGTCTTGCGTGTTGCGGAGTCGATTGGTTGCGACCGGGCTTCCTCCGTCGATGAAATTCGTGCGCTTTTCGATGCCAAGTTTTCCGAGGCTTTGAAGACGGTGGGGAAGCGCTTTGATTTCATCGCGCTTTACGAGGATCGCGATACTTTCCGTGATGAGATTTTGAAAGTGATTGGTACCGACTTGAACGGTTTCGTTCTAGATGATGCCGCGATTGATTATTTGGAGCAGACTCCGCTTTCGATGCTCGATCCTGATAATATTCTCGATGCCGAGGGTATTAAGAAGATTACCGAACTGACGGCGGCGCAGGCGAAGCTCTCCAACAATATCCAACGGGATAAGGAGAAAGTCATCAAGCAGCAGGACGTGGAAGCACGGGAAGCGATTCTCGAACTGGAGCGTCAGTTGGCTGAGACGGAAGCAAAGCAAAGGCGGGAGGTTGAGACGGTCCAGTATCGTGAAGAGGCGGAAGCGTTGAAAGTTTCTCAAGAAGAGCGCCAGAAATCCGAGCAGGCTCGTATTTCGGCCGAGGAAGAGATTGAAATTTCAGAACAGAACAAGCAGCGCCAAGTGCTGGTAGCCCAGCGAAATAAAGAGCGGACGGATGGGGTTGAATTGGAGCGAGTAGAGCGTGAGCGGATGCTTGAGGAAATCGAGCGCAAGCGCGTCACCGAGCTGAAATCGATCGAAGCCGAGAAGGCGATTGAGATTCAGAAAAAGGAAATTCAGGAAGTGATCCGTGAGCGGGTCGCGGTTGAAAGAGGAGTGGTCGAGGAGGAGCAGAAAATCAAGGACGCCGAGGAGTTTGCGACGGTAGATCGTTATAAGCAAGTGACGGTGACGAAAGCCGAAGCGGATGCGCAGGAGTCCTTAATTCAGCGAATCAAGGAAGCGGAGGCTCAGAAGGAGGCGGCTCAATTGAAGGCTGACGAGGAAGCTTATACGGTCATTAAAGAAGCGGAGGCTGCTAAAGCGGCGGCGGAGATGCGTGCGGTCGAGCGCGTGATTCAGGCTGAGGCCGAAGAGACTGCTTCTCAGAAGGAGTCGGCTGCCAAGAAGATGATGGCCGAGGCCATTGTAAAGGAGTCATCGGCTCAAGGCTTGGGTGAAGCGGAAGTGCTTCGTGCGAAAGGAAGTGCAGATGCCGAGGTGGTGCGTGCGAAGGGCGAGGCCGATGCCAATGCGATTGAGCTGAAGGCAGCGGCGATGAAGCTCTTCGAAGAAGCCGGTCAGGAGCACGAGGAGTTCAAGCTGGAGCTCGAGAAGGAGAAAGCGGTGGAACTCGCCGAGATCGATGTGCAACGTCAGATTGCGGAGCAGCAGGCCATTGTGGTGGGTGAGGCTCTGAAGTCGGCTAATATCGACATTGTTGGTGGCGAGACTCAGTTCTTTGATCGGATTACTAATGCGATTACGACCGGTAAGGTTATCGATCGCACGGTGGGGAACAGCCAGGTGTTGGGTGATGTGAAAGAGACCTTCTTCAACGGGGATCCAGACTACTTTAAGAGCCAGTTGGCGACTTGGATCGATGACTTCGGGATTAAGACCGAGGATTTGAAGAATCTCAGTGTGTCGGCACTTTTGGGGAACCTTGTCGGGAGCGCGAAAGGAGATGCACGCCAGAAACTGGTGGGAATGCTGGGCGCTGCCGAGAGGTTTGGGGTGAGTGAAATGAAGGCCGCTGACTTGCTGAAGAAGATGGGGTAGGGAAGTTTCGTGGTTGTTCCATTCTCCGCAGATTCAGAGCCTCATAATCCCTTAACTTTCGCAGTTTTTTTAATCCCAGATGCCAGAACAAAAACAACAATTAGAAGGCGGTGCCTATGAGGTCATTCGTGCGCGGCTTGAAAAGGGCGGGGGCGATTTGCAGACCCGGCTTACGGAGCTGAATGTGCAAAGGCAGGAGGTCTTTGGAGCGGTTGAGACGGAGCTCGTTTCGACCGAGCGGGTTTCGACTGAGCATAATTGTGTGCCTCGCGATTTGATCGCGGTGGGGCATAATCGCTTTATCTTTGGCTACAACATTCAGTTTGGACTGAAGGCGACGACGGCGATTGAGGATGTTTTTTCGGCCTACGATTATGATCCGGAGGCTCACACCTTTCATGCGGCTGATCTGGGAGAGGTGTTTTTAGACCCGGCTTTTGCGGAGGACTTTAAGTATCTCTTCAAGTATTACCGCGACGCCGTTTTTGTGAAGTTCATGGAAATTGGGCCGCATCTCTTTATGGCGATGCGGATCGGTAAGTCCATTACGGATCTAAAGGCCTTTAAATGGCTGATTAAAGGCGATGGAACATTGGAATATTTGGGGAACCGGTTTGACCATGAGTATCAGTTTCCGCCGCAGCAGGAATTTGAGTGGAAGCGGGCGCATCGGGATATGCAGCGCGCGGGCGAGCATCCGCATATTTCGATCGAGGACCGCGTTTTTGTCGAGACGGTGGGAGGTGATCTGACGATTAAGGTCGAGGATAATACCGCATCTGGGGCGGGGATTTATGCGGAGCCGGTGACGGAGTTGGATCAGACCTTGGATGATGCGGAGATTCTTTATGCGACGGTGGGGCCATTGATTCTTTTGAAGATCCTGCCTTATCGGGAGGAGTTGCATCGGTATCTCGTCTTCAATGAAAAGACGCAGACGGTGCATCGGATTGATGCGATCGGGCATTCGTGTGTCTTGTTGCCGGATGAGCAGGGGCTCATTTTTTCGAATGGTTACCTTTTGCTGACGGGTGAGTCGAAAGTCTTTGAGACCGATCTGACCGACATGCGCTTCGAGCGTCGCATCGCGAGCGCGAATGGTGAGGATACGCTCTACGTGTTCTACAACCGTTTGAGCGGAGACTACGTGTTGCTTTCCTATAATATGATCTCCCAGTCGGTGGATAATCCCGTGAATTGTAGTGGGTATTCGCTGTTCCCGGATGGGCGCATGATTCTGTTTCGGGGAGAAGAGGAAGCATCCAAGCATCACGCTTTGCAAATTTGGCAGACCTCGTACTTGAGCGATGAGGTGGCGGCGAGCCAGGCTGCAAACAGTGATTCGCTTCTTTTTAAGATTGGCAATTCCGAGTTGGTTCGGGGGATGTCGGAGTGCCGGGAGATCCTGACCTTATTGCGGAAGGATGACACTTATGGGGATCTTTATCTGGATCTCTCGAAGAAGAGCGGGGACATCATTGATTCGTATTTTTGGCTGGGACAGAAGGAGACGGGTGACTTAGCGCAGCCGTTGAAGGATATTCGTGGGGCGGCGACGTCGGCGATTGATGAATTTGAGAAGGTGCAAGGGCTGCGCCGTTCCACGGGTGCGCGGACGAAGGCGGTGCGCGAGACGGCGGATGAATTGTTGCGGTCGATTCGGCATTCTCCGGCGGATGATATTTTTGGTTTTGTGCACCACTTGGGTGAACTGCGAAAGAGTCGTGGCGAGGTGATTGGCTTGCGTGATCTTCGGTATGTTGATGAGAGGTTGGTGGAGGAGCTGGAGGAGGAGATCGTGGAGGCGGCTGAGAAGACGGCCAACAAGACGGTGGAGTTTTTGCTGAAGCCGGAGGCCTTGAATCCCTATCGGAAAGCGGTGGAGGATCAGGAAGCGCGGGTGCCTAAATTGGCGAAGGTGGTGGAGGCCGATAAGGTGGCGGAGGCTCTGGATGGAGCGGGTGGTGAGTTGGAGATGTTGATCGATGTGGTGGGGAATCTTAAGATTGAAGATGCCACGCAGACGACGGCGATCATCGATAGTATCTCGGCGATTTATTCGACGCTGAACGGAGTGCGGGCGGGCTTGAAGAATAAGCGTCTCGCTCTCGCAAAAGGTGAGGGCGTTGCGCAGTTCGGCGCGCAGATGAAGTTACTGAGTCAGGCGGTGGTGAACTACCTGGACCTTTGTGATACGCCCAAGAAGTGTGAGGAATATCTCACGAAGGTGATGGTGCAGTTGGAGGAACTGGAGGGAAAGTTCTCGGAGTTTGATGACTATGTGGAGGACCTTTCGGCGAAGCGGGAGGAGATTTACGAGGCTTTTGAGAGCCGAAAGCAGTTCTTGCTGGAGAAGAAGAATCGTAGGAGTAATCAGTTAGTGAAGTCGGCGGAGCGGATTCTTTCCGGGATCAGAAATCGGCTTGAAGGGTTTTCCGAGATCAATGAGATCAACGGATACTTCGCGAGCGATCTCATGATCGAGAAGGTCCGCGATATCATCGAGGAGCTCAAGGAACTCGGGGATGCGGTGAAAGGCGATGACATTCAGACCCGGCTGAACGTGACCCGTGATGATGCGGTTCGGGCCTTGAAGGATCGGAAGGAGCTCTTTGTCGATGGCAAGGCGATCATCAAGTTTGGGAAGCATCGCTTCTCGGTGAACGAGCAGGAGCTGGAGTTGAGCATTGTGCCGAGAGAGGGGGAAATGTGCTTTCATCTGAGCGGGACGAATTTCTTCGAGCCGGTGAAGAATGAGGCCTTTTTGGCGACAGAGTCGGTTTGGGACCAGGAAGTGATTTCGGAGACGAGGGAGGTTTATCGGGCGGAGTGGTTGGCCTATCAGTTTTTGCGTGAAGGAGGTGAGCAGACTTTGGAGCAGTTTATGCAGCCTCGCTATAATGAGGGGTATTTGAAAGGGGTGCATGATGTGGATGCGCAGAAGATTGTGGAGGTTTTGCAGCCGATGACTGAGAAGGCGGGCCTTCTTCGCTACTCTCCGGAACTCCGGGCGCAAACGATTCTCGCTTGGATTAACCTTGGTGATCTTCCCGCCAAAGGTCGTCTTGTCGTTAAGGTTGGGGCGCGTAAAAGAGGCTCTCAGTCTCTTCGTGCCAATCCGTGGATTGAGGAGCTGGCGGCCCTGCTCGAAGAGGCTAAGAGCATCTCCCACGTCCGCAGGGCCGCGGAATACCTCGCGGAAGAATTGGCGAATGGGGATTCATTTGTCATTTCCAAGGAGGCCGATGTCATTCTGAAAGAGTTTAAACGTTCCAAGCCGCCGATTGAAATTTTGAAGACTCTTGGAGATCACCCGCAGAGTCAGTTCGAACTCGTTCTCGATTGGTTGCCGGGGAACGACGGGTATCATCAAGAGGCGGCGGCCCACTTTCTGGTTGGAGATTATTCGCCTACGCAAGTTGCGGAGGCTCGGCTCACTGCGATTGTTGAGGGTTTGAAGGGCTCTCATTCGCGCATTGAAGATGGAAAGATGGAGGTGAACTACCATGAATTCATGGATCGGCTGGGGGAGTTTGCGAGGGATGAGGTCCCGACTTTCAAGGCTTATTTGGAGACAAAGCAGGAATTGGTGGAGGACAAGCGGGAGGACATGAGGCTTGAGGAATTTAAGCCGAAGGTGATGTCGGCCTTTGTGCGGAACCGGCTGATCAATGAAGTTTATTTGCCGATGGTTGGCGACAACCTGGCGAAGCAGATGGGAACGGCGGGGGATGATACCCGGACGGATCGAATGGGCTTGCTCCTTCTGATTTCGCCGCCGGGTTATGGTAAGACGACCTTGATGGAATACATTGGGAACCGTCTTGGGCTGACCTTTATGAAGATCAATGGTCCGGCTTTGGGGCATCATGTCACTTCGCTGGATCCGAATGATGCGCCGAATGCTTCGGCTGCAGAGGAGATCGAGAAGTTGAATCTCGCGTTGGAGATGGGGGATAATGTCATGATTTATCTCGATGACATTCAGCATACTAATCCGGAATTTTTGCAGAAATTCATCAGTCTGTGTGACGGACAGCGGAAGATTGAGGGAGTCTACAAAGGCAAGGCCAAGACCTATGATCTCCGCGGGAAGAAGGTGGCGGTGGTGATGGCCGGAAACCCTTACAATGAGTCGGGCGGGAAGTTTCAGATTCCTGACATGCTGGCGAACCGGGCCGATACCTATAACCTGGGCGATATTTTGGGAGATCACGAGGAGGCCTTTAAGGTGAGCTTTGTGGAGAACTGTCTGACTTCGAACAGCGTGCTGAACAAGTTGGCGAGCAAGAGTCAGAAGGATGTCTATGCAGCGCTGACGGTTGCGGAGACCGGGAGTATGGAGGGTGTAGATTTCGAGGGGAATTATACCCCTGCGGAGATCGAGGAGTTTGCGCAGACTTTGAAAAGGCTTTTGCGGGTGCGGGATTCGATCATGCGGGTGAATATGGAGTATATCTACAGTGCGGCGCAGGAGGATGCTTATCGGGTGGAGCCGGCCTTCAAGCTTCAGGGCTCTTACCGAAACATGAACCGGATCGCCGAGAAGGTTTTGCCGCTCATGACGATGGAAGAAGTGGAGGCCTTGGTTTTCGACCACTATGAGAACGAGTCACAAACGCTGACGACGGGAGCGGAAGCGAATCTGCTGAAGTTCAAGGAGATGGAGGAGGTCCTTTCGGAAGTGGAGGCTGCGCGTTGGGCGCAGATCAAGAAGGACTTTGGGAAGCAGAAGCTTCTTGGCGGCGCGGGTGAGAACGATCCGGTGGCGCGGGTGGTGGCACAGATGACGCAGTTTAACGATGGTCTGGAAGCGATTAGTCAGAACCTGAGTCGAGGACCGACTCTGGCGGAAGGATCGATTGCGCAGCTCCAGAAAATCATCGAAGGGCTCCGTGCTGTTCCCGTGCAGGTGGATATCAAAGTCGTGCCGGTTCAGGATGATGGAGACAGCATCGAGAGCATTTCAAAAAAGCCGTGCAGCCCGCCGATTGATATCGTGCCCGAGGTGAGGCAGGGAGACGATTTAAAATGAACTCTTCAGAGCTCAAAAAGCGGAGATTACGAAAGGGACCGTGGCACTTCTCAGCGGTGCGCCTCAAACTATCGTCCTGAGTGAAACGGCTTCACCTTGCCATGTTCGAGCGATCCACCGAGCCAGGCTAAGAGCTGGTTCATCTCGGGGTGATCGTGGCGGAGGGCTTCGAGCGATTCCCAACCGCAGTGGGTGCGGGATTTGGCGGAGGAGACTTTTTCGATTTTCAGGCGACCCATGAGGGCTTCGGTCTCGCGGTCCATGGCATTCTCGATCTGGGCCGGGTGGGGAAGGTCATCGATATCACTTGGGGAGAGGCCAAAGCTGACCACTCCAATTCCGAGTTGGCTGGCGAGAATTCGGACTTGGTCGCCCAATGATTCATCTTCGATCGAGCCTGCGAGATAGAGATCGCCGGAGTTGGCCCAGAGTGAGGCACTCATGGTTTGAAAAAGATCCTCGCGGAAGCTGTTGTGATTTGTCTCCACGCGCATGCGAACAGAAGCGAGGCGGTAGGGAGGGAGGCCGAGGGTTTGTTTTAGGGCGAGGTGGGCCGGGTCGAGTTCGAGACCATCTTCACCGAACTCACCGTGTTCCCAGTCGATGAGAACCATTTCGGGGAATTTCCAAAGATTACCGAGAGGAGCACCGGCGGAGAGGGATTCGCGAAATTCAAAAGTGAAGTGACTCCGGGTTTCGGCATATTTTTGCACGATGGCCCGGAATTTCCCGAGCCGAAGCATCGCTTGGTCGATGGAGGCATTGTTGCCGAGTTCGTCCAGTCGGCCCTGTTGCATCGCAACGAGCTCCTGGGCGCCAGAGAGGGCGGGCATGGCGGCCCCCCGTCTGTAGTAGCCCTGGCCTTTTTCGACCTTGGCAATAGGAGAGCTGGGATCGCAGGACATCACGGAAAAGTGGTAGCGCAGCGAGGCATCTGAGTAGGACCCATCCATGCGCAGCCTCAGTAGGCGGATCAACTCGGTTCCTTTGATGGCTTCCTTTGGATTAGCGGGAAGGATTTCCGAAAGGAGGTCGGACATTTGGGAACGGAGACTCATAAAATTTTCTTACAGACGATGTGGTAATGGCTGGAGTGATGCAACGGGATTTGCACTACTTTCGGCAAGCTCCATCTCAAAAGAATGCTAACTTTTTTTATTCCAGAGATGATCGGGGCTTAGAGGTAAGATTTTCGCTTGAATGAATCAATTCCTCTTGCCGTCTCATTTTGTGAAGTGTTAAAAAAACAGCATGAAAGCAATCGCAACCATTATCCTCTCTCTAGCCCTTTCTCCCTTTTCGCAAGCTCAGACGGCTGAAGAGATCATGTCGTCTGTTCGTCAGGTCGCGGTTCTACAAGGATCGCAAGATCTTACCGGGGTGATTCGGAAGGGATCCAAGAAAACTCCCCTGACGCTCTTTCTTCGTGGGAAAGATATTCAATTTGCTTTGAACAGTGGTGCCGAGCGCTTTCACTTGCGCCTCAATGAGAACAACCAGCAGTTGCGGGAGATTCTTGCCGGTGGGAAATCCCAGCCGTTTCCTGATAAGAAGATCATGGCTCCGATTTCGAACACTGACGTGAGTTACGAGGATCTTGCTTTAAAATTTCTCTATTGGGCGAATCCCCGGATTATCTCGGAAGAGAAGCTCAACGGCCAACTTTGCTGGCGTTTGCATGTGGTTAACACTGAGAAGACCGGTCGTTATCGTGAAGTGAGTGTCTGGGTCACCAAGAATCATCGCGCGCTCATGAGAGTAGTGGGATATGGTCCACGTCCAGCTTCAGTCCCGTTGAAGCAATTCGAGATCACAGATGTGATGAAGGTGAACGGTGTTTTCACAGTCGAGACCATGAAGGTAAGCAGCTTTGGGGAAGACCGCCGGGTGAGCGGAATCACGTACCTCGAGTTTGAAAAGCCCAAGCGCAAGGCTCGCTAATTTGGTTTTGGTCTCTCATTCACTTTAATAAAAAAACTCGACCCATGTCAGGTGGGGTTTTTTAAAGTAAATTGCGGGATCCTCTATTCGTCGAGCCCGAAGGCCGTGTGGACGACACGAGCGGCTTCTTCGATCTGATCTTCTTCGACAGTCACCGAGATCTTGATTTCTGAAGTGGAGATCATGCCGATGTTAATGCCGGCCTCGCCCATCGCGGCGAACATTTTGGCGGCGACACCGGAGTGGCTGCGCATGCCGATCCCGACGCAGGAAAGCTTGGCGATTCCGGCTTCGGTTTCGATGACGGCCTCTCCACCGAGATCGGTGAGAACCGGCTTGAGGGCGCTCTGGGCGCGGCCGAGATCGCTGGTATGCATGGTGAAGGAATGGCGAGCGAGATTGTCGCTGGCGATGTTCGACACGATCATATCGATATTTACTTCGGCTTCGGCAAGAGCTCCGAGAATACGCCCGGACATGCCGGGGGTATCGGGAATTCCGGTGATGGTGACGCGGGCTTGGGAGCGCTCGATTGAGACTCCGCGGATGACGACTGATTCCATGGCTTCGTGTTCTTCGGTGACGATGGTCCCCGGGTTGTTGTTGAGAGATGATTTCACTTCAAATTTCACGCCGTATTTTTTGGCGAATTCGACTGAGCGGGATTGCATGACCTTGGTGCCAACTGAGGCGAGTTCCAAGAGTTCATCGTAGGAGATTTCGGGAAGTTTGCGGGCCTTTTTGACGACGCGCGGGTCGGCGGTGTAGACGCCATCGACATCGGTGAGGATTTGGCAAAGGTCCGCTTTGATCGAGGAGGCCACCGCGATGGCGGAGAGGTCCGAGCCGCCCCGGCCGAGGGTGTGAATCATCCCGTCTTCGGTCATGCCCTGAAAGCCTGCGACGATGACGGTACGGTCTTCCGAGAGGAAGCGGTTAACCATGGTGGGTTCAATACGCTCGATGCGGCCACGGGTGTGGGAGCCACTGGTGACGATTCCGGCCTGGCGTCCGGTGGCAGAGACGGCATCGATTCCCATTTCATTGAGGGCGATGGAAAGGAGGGCGATGGATTGTTGCTCGCCGGAGGAAAGGAGAACGTCCATTTCCCGCTCGGAGGGATCGTCTGAGAGTTCCTTGGCAAGTGCGATGAGCTTATCGGTCACGCCACCCATCGCTGAGATGACCGCGACAACTTGGTGCCCCTTATCGCGCTCGGCTTTGATGCGTTTCGCAACATTCCGGATCCGGTCGATGGAGCCGACCGAAGTTCCGCCGTATTTTTGGACGATGAGAGCCATGGAGGGGTCGTCTTTAAGGGGATGGCGGGAATTAGGCAAGCTTGAGCCGAGGAGAAAAAAATCCCCCGGCATCAAGTGATGGCGGGGGATTTTGGAAAGAAAATGAAGCTTTAGCGGCGACGGCGCAAAAGGCCGAGGAGTGCGAAGCTGCCGAGGATGGCGGTGGAGGGCTCGGGGACCATTGTCGAATCTGAAATGACCAAGTTGTCGATCGTGATCGTTTCGTCTGGTGATGAATTTGACTGCCGGAGGCCGAACGCGGTTAGACTAACTCCAGTGCTTCCAGCGTTGGCTGTGGTGATCGTGGTGCCGCCATTTACGGTGAGAGATGAGAGTCCGGTATCAAGATCGTAATCCAGTAGAATGGTGAGCTGGTCTCCAAAGATGAAGTCCGAGTCATAAACGATCTCAGCGGTACTCGACTCTGACGCAATTCCCAGACTGAAGTTAAAATCGACAGAATTAGTGGGAGCCACGACATCCATTCGCGCAGCAAAGTTAGACATGGCAGCACCGCCTCCTGTTCCGAAGTGGGCGAAATACTCAAAGTCTGAACCTGAGACTGTGGCATCATCGTTCACTGTGAGGCTGAACATTGCACTTAGGGTGCCGGTGCTGATGGCAGGGAAAGTGGTATTGATATCCTCACGACTGCCACTTCCATGAGACAGGACAGCCGTAGAACTGGAGACTTGGATAGGACTTCCCCCCCCCCGCTGTGTGCTGTCCAGGCAGGATTACCAGTGAGGTCGCCGTCGGCGTAGTCGAAATTTTCAGTGACAAGCACTCCAGCCCATCCAGTCAGAGGAAGGACAAGAACAGACGAAATAAGATTTTGAAGTTTCATGTTAGTGGGAACCAGAACATCTCTCGAAAAGCCTGTCGATTAGTTTTTAAGTGACGTTATCGTCAGAAAGAACTTATTCACAGCGTCTCAATCCTAAAAACAACAGGCCGGTCCGTGAGACAGTCTAGCTTCTCAACCTCCGCAAGAGCTTCTTTAAGCTGTCCGAAGGGGCATTTATGAAGGAGAAAAACCATTTCGACGAATTCGGCGTCGGGGTTGTCGGCGTCGACGGGTGAGTGGGTGCCGGAGATTCCGATTTTGTGATTTGCCAAGACGGTCGCGATGTCGGCGATGACGCCGGGGCGGTCGTTGACGGAGAAGCGGACGTAGGAGGAAGTCGTGGTGTCGTCGATTTCAACGAGTGTGCCTGATTCCTGATAGGGGACGAATCCGCGGTCGCTGCCGGAGTTCCGAGCGGCCTCGACGAGGTCTGAGACGACAGAGGAGGCGGTGGGACCTTGTCCGGCTCCCCGACCGTAGAAGAGGGAGTCTCCGAGGTGGTCGCCCCTGACTGCGACGGCATTGAAGACGCCGTGAACCGATGCGAGGATGTGCTTTTTAGAGAGGAAGGACGGTTGGGTGCGAATTTCAATCGCGCCATTGTCTCGTTCGATGACGAGGGAGAGGAGCTTGACAACGTAGCCGAGATCGGAGGCGAACTTGATGTCGAGCGGGGTGACTTTTTCGATGCCGCGGACGTAAACGTCTTGGTAGTCGATCAAGAATCCGTGTGCGAGAGAACCGAGGAGGATGGCCTTGTGCGCGGCGTCCCAACCGTTGACGTCGAGGGTCTCGTCCGCTTCGGCATATCCGAGTTCTTTGGCCTCCTTCAAGGCTTCGGGATATCCGAGGCCGGCTTCGGTCATGCGTTGGAGGATGTAGTTTGAGGTGCCGTTGATAATTCCGGCGATGGATTCGATGCGATTTCCCACCAGCGACTCTTGGATGGCCTTGATGATGGGAATTCCTCCCGCGACGGCCGCTTCGAAGTGAATGGCAGCATGATGTTCCTTGGAAAGGGCGAAAAGCTCGGCGCCGCGTTCGGCGAGAAGGGCCTTGTTTCCGGTCACCACGGGCTTTCCAGCGCGGAGAGCGGCGGCGACGAGATCGAAAGCGGCGTCGGTGCCGCCGATCAATTCGACGACGATATCCACTGAGGGATCATGGACCACTTCCATGAGATCGGTGGTGAAAAGCCCGGCAGGAGCGTCGCCATCGCGTTTTTTGGTCAGGTCGCGGACCGCGATTTTTCGGATCTCCATTTGAGCACTTCCTTGGGAACGGGAGGTCATTAGAGCTCCGTGTTCTTTGAGAATATTCCAAACACCCGAGCCCACGGTGCCAAATCCAGCCAAGCCAATTCCTGAAACAATACAGTTCACGGGGGAGATCTAGGGTGCTTGTGGACCGGAAAACAGAAAAAATCTCATTGATCGTTGAATTGCACACCCGTTTCGTGACGTTATAGTCGTCACAGATGGCGCGCGAATACTCATGGGAAACCGGTAGCACTTACACTCCTCCTCGTCGGGAGGGTTTGGGATGGTATGTCCTTGTGGCAGTGATTTTGGCCCTTTTGATTCACGTGGGGGCTTTGGTGGCGGCAGGAAACACCTTTTACACCTCGGAAATCTCGGAGCCCGAGGAATGGGTCTCCCAGCCCATGCGGGTCACGAATATCGAGACTGAGCCCGAGCCTGTGGCGGAAGCCCCACCTGAGGAGGAGTTAGAACGGCCGATCGATGACAGCGAACTCATTGACAATACTGAGGATGCCATCAGGGAACTACAGAATACCGAGATCGATATCGATACTCAAATCGAGGAGGCGGCACTTCCCGATATGAAGATTGAGAAGCCGAAGCTCATGGGTGAGGAGGAAGGCGAATTGCTTAAGCCGTCAATCGGTGCGGATGTGAATCCCGACATCCCGGATCCGGGGAAGATGAAAATCGATTTCCCGATGGCCAAGGCGAACCAAACGGTGGTGGTCGATGACGGAGCTCCGCTCGCGGATGTTCTGGACCCTAATTCCGTAGTTGCCGAGTTGGGCAAGATGAAGGGAGCGGGAGGCGATAGCGAAAAGGGTGTCATTGATGGCTACACCGGACTCTCGGCCTATGCGAAGATGTCTCCCGGTGATCTTCAGCGGAACAAGGCCTCAATCGGGAGCGATCTGCTCTTTGCCTTTAACGATTCAACTCTGCGCGATGACGCCCGCCTCACGCTGATGACGGTGGCGATGTTGATCGACCGCAACCCGGGCATGTTTTGCTGGGTTGAAGGTCACACCGATCTCTTCGGTGGAGATGCCTTTAACGAGAGCCTATCTCTGAAGCGTGGCGAGGCTGTCAAAGATTGGCTGGTGGGAGCGCTGCAACTTGATCCTAAGTTCATCATCGTTCGTCCCTTTGGACGGACCGCTCCTATCGTAACGGTGGGTGACCGAGACGAACAGGCTCCCAACCGGCGGGTCGATATTAAAATGCGCAAGACTCTCCCGGAGGATAGTGGCGAGGTTCCACCCAAGGTGCTGGTGAAACCTGGTAAGGCCTTTATCGTTCCTGATGATGAGTCCGATATTCCTAAAGCGGAGATTGTCACTGAAGATGAAGACGATATTCCAAAAGCAATTCCAGTCGTTGAATAGGGGCTGTTTTTTGAAGAGCGTTAATCAATAATCAAGATGGTCAGGATTTTTCCCGAACCCCCGATTTGGAAGGCCGTGATAGGCTTTGATTTTGACGATACCCTTGTCTTGAAGGGAGGGGATGGTTCGCTCGATCCCCGTTTCTTTGAGTGTGTCCAATGGGTGCGTTCGACTTATGGAGCAGCTTGGGGAATTGCCACGGGGCGTTCGCTTTTCAATCTCGTCGAGGGCTTCAATGAGGCTAAATTTCCGTTTCTGCCAGACTTCGTGATCGCTCGTGAGCGTGAGATTTATTTCCCGGGCCAGTTCGGTCGTTGGGTCCCTCACGACGAATGGAATCAGAACTGCGAGCGTGATCATCATCGGATTTTCCGAAAGAGCAAAAGGGTGTTGGCCAAGGTTCGTAAATTCATCAAGTCTAAGACCGAGGCTCGTTGGGTATCGGTCGAGGGTGATGCCGCCGGGATCGTGGCGACCAGCGATGAGGAGATGAATGAGATCCAGCAATTCGTAGAAGGTCTCTCGAAGCACTCCAATCTCACCTTCGAGCGGAACTCCATCTATCTTCGCTTCAGTCATCGGGATTACAGTAAAGGGAGCGGCTTAGTGGAAGCGGCGGATCGGTGGGGAATCGGTCCCGATCGTATTCTCGCTATCGGGGATAATTTTAACGATCTCAGCATGCTTCAACCCGAGATCTGTGACGCCTGTGGATGTCCCGCCAATGCGGTAGGCGAAGTGAAAGACTTCGTGCGTGGACGTGGCGGGAAGGTCGCGGACAAACCCGGAAGCGAAGGCGTGATGGAGGTGATGGGCCACTACTTTGATGCATGATCGCGGAGCTCCTCGCTTTCGCGGTGGTGATGGTGATCGGGCAATTTAGTCCGGGACCGGATATGCTTCTGCTGACCCGGACCTCTTTAGCTGAGGGATTGAAAGCCGGTTGGCTCATGGTTCTGGGAATCGTGACCGGACTGGCTTTTCACGCCACCTTGGCGATTGGTGGGATGGCAGTTTTGGTAGCGCAGGGTGGGGTGCTTTCCACGACGATGCGCTGGTTTGCAGCGGCTTATTTGATCTGGTTGGCGGTCGGTTTGCTGAGGAAACCCGAGAAGTCAGAGGAGGTGGCGATTCCGAAAAGAAGTCCCTATCTTCGCGGGCTTTTTTGTAATCTTTTAAACCCTAAGGTTCTCGTTTTTTTCGCAAGTGTGGTGGCTCCGTTTTTGACGGGTGAGCACCCAGTTTGGTGGCCCTTCGCTCTTTGGTTTTTGATCGTGGGGGAAGGGCTCTTTTTCTGGTGCCTCTGGGTGTGGCTTTTGCAGACGCGGAAGGTCAGGGAGGGCTATCTTCGGATTGGCAGATCACTCGACCTCATTTTTGCGATCATGCTCATGCTGCTCGCGGTGAATTTGGTTCTTTGAATCTTCTCCTAGGGTTCGAGAGTTTTTCGGTGGTTTTGCGTGCTATTGCTTCTTAATATGGTGGGGTGCCAAAGCTCTGTGCATTGGTCTGGTTGGTAATGGTGGATGGCCGCGGCCTTCCAATTTCCAAGGATCGACCACAGATTTCAGAGGATTAGGCACAGATTGGCACAGATTTTTTGGGACTGAGAGCTGAGACTCGGATCACGCCAAGAGATTCTCGGAATGGTGGGGAAGGCCGAAGTAGCTGACGGCGTTGTGGTAGCAGATGTTGCCGATCATGTTGCTGATGAGGCGCTCGTCGTTCGGGAGCTTTCCATCTTCGACATCTTGTCCGATGATGTTGCAGAGGAGGCGGCGGAAATATTCGTGTCTCGGGAAGGAGAGGAAGGACCGTGAATCGGTGAGCATGCCTACGAAATTGGAAAGGAGGCCGATTGAGGAAAGTGTATTGATCTGGCTTTCCATCCCTTGGAGAGTGTCGTTGAACCACCAGCCGGAGCCGAATTGCACCTTGCCCCGCTGTGGGCCTTCCTGGAAGGAACCGCAGGCGGCGGCGAGGACGGCGTTGTCGCGCGGGTTGAGGTTGTAGACGATGGTTTTGGGAAGTTTGTTGAGCTCGCTGAGCGAGTCGAGGAAGGAATAGAGAGCCTCGCCTTGGGGCCAATCGCCAATGGAATCGAAGCCAGAATCAGGTCCCAGCTTATCGAAGAGACGGGTGTTGGGATTTCGTTTTGGTCCGAGGTGGAGCTGCATCGTCCAGTCCCTTTCGGCAGCCCATTGGCCGACGTGATACATGATGAGAGCGCCGAAGGAATCGGTCTCCTCCGGGTTGGCGGCTTCCCCTTCACGCGCGTTCGTGAGGATGCGGTCGGCTTCGCTCTCGTGGCAGGGATTGGCCAAGGCGTAGCGCATGCCGTGATCGGTCATGCGGCAGCCTTTTTCGTGGAAGTAGTCTTGCCGCGCTTTGAGGGCGGTGAGGAGATCGGCGAAGGTCTTAATATTCTCGCCGAGCTGGTCGAGCCAGGCATTGAGGAGAACCGGGCGATCGACGAAGAAGGCTTTGTCCGGGCGGAAGGTGGGGTAAATCTTGGTGGGGCAATCCGAGGCATTGGCGGCGTCGTGACTGTCGAGATTATCGGTAGGATCGTCGGTGGTGCCGACGGCATCGACGCGGAATTTTCTCAGGAGGCCTTGCGCTGAGAAGTCCGCTTCGCCCAAGCGCTCGTTACAGCGGGTCCAGATTTCCTCGGCGGTCTCGGGGCTGAGGAGGGTATCGATCCCGAAGCAGCGACGGAGTTCGAGATGAGTCCAATCGTAGAGGGGATTGCGAAGCGTGTTGGGTATTGTTTCGGCCCAGGCTTGAAACTTTTCCTTGGGCGAGGCGTCGCCGGTGATGTGGGATTCGGGGATGCCGTTGGCCCGCATCGCGCGCCATTTGTAGTGGTCGTGCCCGAGCCATAGTTCGGTGATGTTTTCCCAACGTTTGTCATTGGCAACCTCCTCTGGAGGGAGGTGGGTATGATAATCAATGATGGGAAGATCCTTTGCGGTGTTGTGAAAAAGATTTTTGGCCGTCTCGGATAAGAGAAGGAAGTCGTCGTCAAGGTATGTTCTGGCCACGGGAAGAGGCTAGAACATGTCCGGACGGCTGGCAAAGGGAGAATTACAGCTTGGCCCGGATCCGCTTATTGGCGGAGTCGTTCTTCGTGGGTGGGATTTGCGGGGCCGCCGCGGCGGAGGTAGTCGCGGTAGTATTCCTTGGCCTTGTCTTTCTGGCCCTTCGAGAAGGAGATGATGGAGAGGTTGAAGTAGGGCTCGAAGAGGGTCGGATCTTGCGAGATGGCTTCTTTGAAGTGGAACTCGGCCTCGGTGGCGTTGTTGGTTTTTCCGGCAATGTTTCCAAGAAGGATGTGGGCCTTGGCATTGTCCGGTTGGAGGAAGAGGGAGCGTTTAATTTCGTCAGAGGCATCATTGTAGAGTCCTTGGCGATAGAGGGAATCGCCGAGCATGAATTGGGCGAAGGGGATCTTACGATCTCCGGTAACGAGGATGGACTGACGGAATTGGCGAGTCGCTGCGATGGGATCTTGCAAGCGGAGGTGCACAATTCCAAGGTTGACCATGGCTTCCCAAGCTCCGGGATCTTCATCGACGATGAGCTGGAGGGTTCCTCGGGCGGCTTCGAAGTCCCCCTTGATAAAAAGCCGGCTAGAGACCTTGCCGTAATACTCGGTCATTTGTCGGAGATCAGTGGTGGCCCGGTCGAGTTCCTGGGCGGTGGGTCGGTCGTCAATGGTGAAGCTGGGATTCGCGACAGTGCGTTCCAATAATTCCAATTCCTTGATGGTAAGTTCCATCTTTTTATCACCATTGATACGTGCCATGGCGTCTTTGAAGTCGGTATCTTTCTCGCCCATGCGGTCAGCTTGTTGCATGAGGAGCTTGGCGGCTCCGACTTGGGCCGCGAGCTTGGCCCTTTGCTTGTCGATGATCTCGCGAAGCATCGCGACTTCTTCTTTACCGCGTTCATTGAGTTCGTCTCCATTGAGCTGAGCCAAAAGATCCTCCTCGGCCTGCTTGAGGTGTTTTTCAAGGCGTTCCATGCGGAGGTTGGCCTGGGTGTTTGATTTTTGAAGAGTCTCGATTTTGAACTTAGCGACCACGAGCTGTTGCTTTGCCAGCAGGATGACGTCCTTCTTTGAATTGGCTTCTGATTGCACGGCGTCAAGGTTGGCTTGAGCCTCATTGAGTTCCTTATTGAGGGTCACGTTTTGGGTGACCAATTCCAGGACGCGATCGGCTTCGTTCAATTTAAGAAGAGACTTCATACGGTCGCGTTCATCGACCAGCCCATCGCGCTCGACTTGTAGTTCGGTGACCATTCTCTCGGATTGCTTCAGTTGCTTGGCAAGGTCGTCCACGGTACGATTGACCTCGGCAATCAAGGCGTCCTTTTCTTTGACCGTGGCTCTCAGAACATCGATTTGGTCTTGCTGGCCTTCGGCGACGTCGCCATTGATCTTGCTTTGCTTGGCGATGACGGCTTCCAGTCGTTTTACTATGGTATTCGCGGTAATGAGGTCCTGTTGGGTGGCCTTCAAGCTCAGAAGAGTTCGTGCTTGTTCGGTCACGGCTTTGTCACGGGCGTGAGCCATGGCGTCTCGTTCGCGGCGGAGTTGCTCGATCTGTTGATTGAGTTCCTGGACCTGATCACGGAGCGGCAAGGCGGCGAGGCGGGAAAGTTGATTTTCCAATCCCTGAATCTGCTGACGAAGACCTGCGCTCCCGGCATCGCGTTGATTGGGTCGCTGGCTCATCTCGGCTTTGAGGCGCTGGATGGTCCGTTGAAGGTCCTGAATCTTTCGTGAGCTTGCGCCAGTGGGGTCGATGGCATTCGGCACCACGAGGGTGGGCTTCGTTTCGCCGGGAATCTCGATGAAGGGAGTGCCTCCGGCCTCTTGTTCCTTCTTCTGTTGTTCGAGAGCTTTTTCATGGATCTTCTCCATGGACTTGGTGGTTGAGTCACTCCGAAATTTGAGGCCTTCTTTTCGGAAATCAGGGTGGGTGATCTTGATGATGTCGAAGAAGGAGCGGGCCTTACGGTATTTTGAGAAGGCTTTCACAAAGTCTTCTTTCTCTTCCCATTCTTCGGCCTCTTTCACGAGGCTCCAGGCTTGGAAGTAGAGTTCGCCAGGATCGAGCCTGGCTAATTCTTCGGGTGTCTGCGCCCATGACTGGGCCGTGATGATGGCTGCCAAAAGGAGCCCGATGAGATGACGTAGGTGTGTCATAAGGTCGGGAAGCTAGCAAAGGCCGCTAAAGGCGGGAAGAGCAGATTTATCGTAGGTCGATCAGGCTCGGGGAAAGTAAAAACGGGAGGGCCATGCAATCTGGGCCATTAGCTTGGAGCGATTAGCAATGGGCTTCCTCGCAGTGGTGACCGGTCGACACTGCAAAAAGCTAGCTGCCAACTCCGTAAATTTTACAGGCATCTTGATTGCTTTGGTAGCGAGCTTAGAAAATTTCATTTCTCAAATCATGGTATTGACAGCGGAGGGGCAGGGGATTAACAAGTCGCCGACGAGGGCGGAGTAGCCAAGTGGTAAGGCGCGGGTTTGCAAAACCTGTATTCGCGAGTTCGATTCTCGCCTCCGCCTCCAAGATTTTAAAAACCGTGTTGAGAGAAATCTCACATGGTTTTTTGGTGTTTGGGAGGTTCGAGAAAATGGGAGGTTCGAGAAAAAAAGTGCTTTTAAGGGTAATTTTTTCTTGATGATTCCCGTGGATCGGGACAGGTTCCGCCCGCACCGAAAGTGCAATTCCGGCGTAGCTCAGTGGTAGAGCGGGTGACTGTTAATCACTAGGTCCTTGGTTCGAACCCAAGCGCCGGAGCCAATGAAAGCCCTGATCCATAACGGATTAGGGCTTTCTCCTTTTTCGAAAGGTCGTTTTACCAGGGGCCAATTGTAGACACTTCTGTGTCTCACTGGGCCTTTTGACTCAGATGCCGAGGACTATTTTGAGTTTATTCGCGTAGGCTTTCGGCACCGTGGGAACGGCAGGAAGTGTCGCAAAATAGTTCGGAAGAGAAGCGACCGAGGAGTCTGAGCGCTCCATGGTTCCGTAGAACGTGGTGCAGAGGTTAGCCTTGGGAACACCCCGAAGAGGAACTCCATTAAGGGGATATCAAAAGGCAGGATGGTGCCTGCGATCAAGGCTTCTCAATCTTCACCTTATAGAACTTGCCCGTTCCACTCACGGCAGGATCGGTCACGGTGCGTTCGGTGCCACGATCGCTAGTGGCGCTACCGCTCAGAGGATTCCATGACCCCTGGCTCAGGTCCAAACTCGTCATGACGGTGTAGTTGCGACCGGTAACAATGGGATCAAAAACGATTTGGGTCTGTCCGGGTTGGTTGGGAACCGGCCCAACCGAAAAAGAAAAATACGAGAGAGCATGGGTCGGCACGAGCCCGGCAGTAAATTCGAAGGCGTTGTTCTGACCATCGCCGTCGGGATCAAGCAGGGGCGCGGCATCGGGATTTTCCTCCCCGAAAAAGAAGACCTGCCACGCGTCTTCGAGGGAGTCGCCGGCGTAGCTGCCAAAGTTGTCGGGATCCGTATCGAGCACGGTGAGGTCGAGGCTGCCAGTGAAGCTCTGATAGATTCCCTGCACTGCGGCCGCGCTGTTCTGATAGACCGTCTCCGTCGTGATCAACCCGGCGGCATCGATGCCACTCAGCGGGCCGCTCGCAACACTCCAGACAATCGTATTCGCATCGAGCGGAGTAGCGGTATCGTCGCCGAACAGCAGGTTGGCGCTGAGTTGTAGCGTCCCGCTTTCGTTCACGGAAAGTGATGGTGCCGAAAGGGCAAGCGCGCTTTCCCCGGCCATGACGGCAAGTGGCGTCACGAGCACTAGAAGAAGGGCACACGGAATCAGGGCATTTAGGATTCACGATGGCTTCAAGCTTGCGAAGAGGTTGTTCCTGATCCTCCAGTTTTGCTTTTAGGAGTTTGTTTTCGCGATGTAATTCTTGAATGGCGGCGGCCGAGTAAATGGTGAGCGGGTAGGTATCCACCTGCAGGATGGGCGAGCCGTCCGGCAAAAATTCACCGCTGCTCTTGACGTCGTCCGGGAAGACCCCGGCAAACTCCTGTGCGATCACGTTGAGGTAGCGCTTGTCCTCGATGGAAGGGTGATCTGCCAGATAGTCCTCTGTGTAGCGGAAGTCCACGAGACGGATTTGTTCGAGTTTCCCTAATGCTCCGGTGATCGTTTCGACCTCGGTTTTGAAGCGGCGGTCGGAGTTGGCGAGCCCGTTGCCGGCCGTGGTCTTGCTGGCCTGTCCCTCGACTTCGAGCACATTCGTCGTGGGACTGCGTCGGATCCCGATCTTGCCGGTGAAAATGTTGTTCTGGTTGAGACGGGCGACCTGTGCCGGGATGAGCGGAGCTCGTAGGGCGAAGACATGCGATGCTCCGGCGGCGATCGCAGTGACCTGAGTGGCCTCTACCGGAACCGTCCTTTGTCCGTCGGTGTTGTCTCCCCAGGTCACGAGGGTGCCGTCGGATTTGAGAGCCACGCTGTAGGCGTATCCAGCGTCGATCGCAGTGGTTCCGGTAATGGCGATTCCAGGCCCGGAGATCGTCATGGCCACGAGCAGGCCCGAGGTATCGCTGACTTCCACGTTGCGGGTTCCATCGGAGACGGAGCTCAACACCGTCGTCCCGCCATAGGTGGGATCATTGGTGGCTGCAGGAAGGCTTTGAGAAAGCTGATAGTGTGTGCTGTCGGTGATGCTCACAATGGGGGCCGTGACGATGCTTTGCCCACCGCTATTCCAGCCCCAGAAAACGACCGTTCCGTCTCCTTGCAAGGCCAGGCTGTGATAGGCGCCCGCCGCGATCGCGATGACATTGGACAGCCCGACGGGAACCTGAATCTGCCCCGCATCGTTGCGCCCCCAGGCTTCCACCGTGCCATCCGCTTTGAGCGCGAGACTGTGGTCGTAGCCCGCAGCAATCGCCGCGACGTTGGTGAGCCCGGGGACCGTGATCTGACCGTCGTTGTTATCACCCCAGGCCACGACCGGTGCGACGGGGGGAGCCAGGACATCTTCAAGCAAGACCTGATCCACCCGGGATGCATTGAGAGCATAGGGTGCGGGGGCCAGGCGGTAATCCGGGCTGATGCGCTCGAAGCCATTGACTCCATCATTAAACCAGATCCTCAAACGGACATCGAGATTGTCGAACACCGTGGGCGGCAGGGCATTCATATTTGCCGAAGTCGTTTCTCCCAGTAACACCAAATAGAGACCTTTGGTCACCGTCAAGGGCACATTGCCCACCGCGATGCTGCCTTCAGGGCGTTTGTTTCGCAAGGGCTTGAAAGCCCATGGCTAGGGCGTTTTTCCATTTCCGCTAGACATTTACCCTAAAATGCCCAAGTTAGGCGGGTCATGAACTCTCCTCATATTTGCT
>JBLHUR010000082.1:0-25973 GCA_047629805.1 Akkermansiaceae bacterium
AATGATATGGCTAGCACGCAAGAGACTTGGGACGGATAGGCCCGTGATCGCGCACCGATTGCCATAGCTTCCTAAAACTACTTTGCGGAAAAATGACTGGTGGCGGCGTTGGGTGACGAGAGCTTTGACTTCAGTGGGACCCACGGGTGTAGTGATCTCTGGAGACAAAATAGGTTCAGTAAGATCTGCAAGCGTTTCGAATTCACCGTCAAATTCAGCCCAGATTTCTTGGTCAGTTCTACTGGCTCCAGAAAGGCCTTTTCCTCCTTCAGCCGGATCAAGGTAGGTGAAGTTACTCAACTTCATCGCTACAGCGCTCGGTGTGCGGTCAATTTTCTTAGCGAGTTCAACAATCGGTGGGTGTGTCTTATGTTGTTTCCCAAAGGGCGTCTGATGGTAGAGGTTCAGAGCGAGGAGAAGTTGATCGCGAGTCCAGCGGGCCATGGACCATTATTCCGTTTTTATGGACTAAATCGAAGCATTTATTTTGACTGATCTTCAGTCGCGGTCCCGCTAAATTCATTTTCTCTCTGTCGGATTTGATGGAGTTGTGATGCCTTGGGGTAAAGGATCTCTAAGTGTCTAGGGATGTAATCGTAAAGTTTGTAGATAAAGAGGAAGTCATATTTTATTTTGGACATTGGTTCAATCCAGTCGCCACTTCCTGTCTTACGGATCAAGTCATAATCGATCCCCTTTCTAGGGTGGAATTGGAGTCCTTCAGGATAAAGTTCGGCGTTCTTAATCCTGATAAAACAACAGTCTTGGATCGTTAGTGAAATTGAGCCTTTGGCACTGGGGTCTACGTTTGCTTGTCGGAGAAAAATAATCACGATTTAAGTTCGCCCGGATCGAGCGCGACTTGGCAATGAGTAATTTTGGATAAGACAATAAGGCAGCGCGGCGGAAGGCTTCTTTGGCGATGCTCATCCAGCCGAGGGGCCAGCCTCCTTCGTTATGATCTGATTCGTCGGGGTGGAGGCCGGGGGCGAGGAAGAAGATGGCTTGGTATCCGGCGAGGAAGTCAGAAGTGGAGAGTTCCGTGAGGCGATGGCGTTTTTTGAGGATTATGCGGAGTTTTGAGGAGGCGTCGTGAGGGGAAGTGGGGAGGTTTTGGGGGTTATTGTTCATTGGTGAGATGATGAAGAAAACAGGAGAGTTAGGCAATATGATAATGTTCAAAAGAACATTTAATAATGCGGGATTGGAGTGAGGAGAATCTTTGGGAATGTGGATCGGTAGAAAAATGTTGGGTGGTTCCAACCTTTCCAGGGGATTGCGGGGGACGCAAGTCCTTCAGGCTTGGGGGAATGGCTGTGGGTGGCGGAGAGAATGAACAAATGAACGATTGCGGAATGAACGAATGGTCTTGGTTGAGGGCGTTCTAAAAAGAGGCTTAAAGGATTTCTAGTTCTCGCTGTATGAAGGAGGTGAGGACTTCTTTCGAGGGGAGTTGGAGGAGGTATTTCCGGACGAAGAGATTCTGGTCCATGCCGGCCGTGGCATATTCGACGAGGGCTTTATTCTTATCGGCAACGAGTAGGATGCCGATGGGTGGGTTGTCCGAGTCTTCGCTGATTTCGGCGCGGTAGTCGTTGAGGTAGGTATTAAGCTGGCCGGCATTCTCGTGGGAGAAGGCTCCGACTTTCAGCTCAATGAGGACGTGGCATTTGAGGATGCGATGGTAGAGGACGAGATCGACAAAGAAGTATTCCTCGCCGATGAGGATGCGCTTTTGGCGGGCCTCGAAGCAAAAGCCATGGCCGAATTCGAGGAGGAAGCTGTGGAGGTGGTCGAGAAGGGAGGTTTCGAGATCGGACTCCTCGACGGCGAGGTGATTTGGGAGGCCGAGGAACTCGAAGGTGTAGAGGTCCTTAGGGAGGTGTGAGGTGGTCTGCGGTTCGGTCTTCTCTTGCGTCAGCTGAGAGAGCGCTTCAGGGCTGGCGGACATTCCCGATCGCTCGAAGTAGAGGCTGGAAATTTGGCGTCTTAGTTCACGAACGGACCAAGTGCCTTTGATGGTTTCGATTTCGTAGAAAGTCCGTTGGAGTGGGTCATCGAGGGGGAGGAGTCTTTGTAAATGGGTGTAGGAAAGCTTGAGTAAGAGCTTTTCTCCTGGGACGTGTTGCTTTGGCAGTTGATCCAGATTTTTCTGCCAAATTGAAGACTGAGTGAATTCTGCGACCAGTGATCGCAGAATGTTTGTTGGGGCAGTTTTGAGAGATTTTTGAGATTCTGCGACCGGTGATTGCAGAATTCTTTCACGCTCTAATTCAATGGGTTGGGAGTTTTTTTTGGATTCTACAGACAGTGTCTCCAGAATTCGGGGGTGATCTCCAAAAGCGAGGCCGATCTGAGGGTAAGCGAGATAGAATTACCGGAAAAGCCAGAGGTTTCGAGCGGAAAGACCTTTTGTATCAAGACGCTTTGCGAGTTCTTCGGTGAGTGATTTCCCGTATTCGCCTCGGTCTTTTCCAGAGTGCTCGAATTCGACGAGGTAGAACCCGATCATCCAGTTCCGTGCGGTGAGGAGGATATTGACGGACTTGGATGCGGCGTTTTTGAGCTCGCGATCCAACTGGGAAATCTGAGTGGAGAGGGAATCGAGAGTCATCAGGCGGCAAAAGTTTCGGTGTCGTAACTATGCTGCATTGATCATTGAGGTCGAGGAAGAAGGGTTGCGTGAATTTTCAATGGTCAGTGGTGGCTTTGGGAGTTGTCGGTTGGAAGTTGGAGGTCAGCAGTTGGCTTGGTTGAGGGGGAAGAAATGAGCAAATGAACGAATGGGAGGGGATTTGCGCGGATTTTTTTTGGGGGGAGCTTTTACTCGAGGAGGTTTCTCTCGCGTTCGATCTCAGCGGCAAGTTCTTCTTCGGTGGGTAGAAGAGTGCGGTATTTGGACGCGAAGAGCTGTTCGTTGTCCTTGAGGACCGAGTAGTGGACGACGGTTTCATCTTTGTCACTGCAGAGGATGATGCCGATGGTGGGGTTGTCGTCCGGACCACGTTTGAGGTCGTCGAACATGCGGACAGACATGTCCATTTGCCCAATGTCCTGATGCGTGAGTTTTTCTGTTTTGAGGTCGATGACGACGAAGCATTTCAAGACATAATGATAGAAGACCAGATCAAGAAAGAAGTGGGAGGTCTCGGTGCTGATCCGCATCTGGCGGACGACGAAGGAAAAGCCGTGCCCCATTTCGAGCAGGAATTACTGGAGCTGGGAGATGATGGCTGATTCAACATCCGATTCATTGTGTGGCTCCGGAAGGGTGAGGAATTCAAGGACGTAGGGATCTTTGATGAGGGAGCGGATGTCGGTTGTTGTGGGAGGGGTTTTGGATTCAGGGGGTGCTTCTCCGCTTGAGAGCAGTCGCTGGTAGGATTGTGTTTTGAGCTGGCGTTGGAGTTGTCGGACACTCCAGTTTTCGAGCTTCGCTTGGTTCAAGTAATAAAGTTGTGCCTGTTCATCATCCTCTCTCATGATCAAGCGATTATGGCTCCAGCTCAATACGCTACACAGTGTGTCGTGAATTCCATTGGGATCAGGATAGGTCAGGTAGAATTGCCGGAAATTGCGGAGATTGGCGACCGAGAAGCCTTTCCCAAATTGGTCGGCGAGATGACGTGAAAGTTCCTCGAGGAGCCTTGCTCCATAGGTGGCTTTTGCCCGACCTTCTTGTTCTTCCTCGACGATGCGTTGTCCGATGTGCCAGTAGGCTTCGACCATCGCGGTGTTGACCGCAGTGGCAGCCTTCGATCGGGCGGAGGCGAGGATGGTGCGGATCTCTTCGAAGAAGTCCGAACTGGATGTAGTGAGGTCGGTCATGGGAAAGGGGTCTGAGATTCGCGCTGTTTGGAATCTCTGGGAAGAGACTAGACTGGGTTCCAATCTTCGGAAAGATGTTTGGAGGTCTCGCGCAGAGATGCCGAGGTTTTGATGGGGCCAAGTTGAAGGCCGTAGATGGGTTTTGCAAAGGAGGCTGGATGGAGATTTGATTAGGGGTGGCCGATTCGTTCAGGGGTGAGGATTTTGGGTTTTCGCCTGATTCGGAGATTTGGGAGGAGGGCTCGCTGTGCTGGTTCTTGGCTAGGGGCTGGGACGTAGGGAGGGCGAGACGCTTGGAAGGCCAGCCCCGCACTCCCCATATTGTAAAGGGTGACTTTGGATTGCGCGGTCGTGCGGGAAAGCCTATGAACTCTGGTAACATGAAAGATGATCATGAGAGTTTCGACAGATTTGCGGAGGGAAATGGAAGTGCTGGAAGTGGTCTTTCCCAGGACGAGATTGAGACGATCATGCGGGGGATGAGGGCGGTTTTTGGGGAGGCGGGGCGGCCGAGTTTGGCGAGGGTGCTGGTGGGGTCGCGGGCGAAGACGGTGAAGGAGGAGTGGTCGCGTAAAAGGCTGGGCCTCACGCGATTTGGTCGTAGGGGACTTTTTTAAAGAAGTCGCAGCAGGAGATTTTGGATATGATCGATTGGTGTCTCGATGAGGAGTTTATCCGCCTGGAGGATCGAGACGGGTATCCGCTCCTAGTTTATGCGGAGCGCGGGTTGGCGATTGATATCGAGCTGGCGGCGCGTGAGTTTTCAGAGGAGATGCGGGAGAAGGGGTTTCTTTGGACGAAGGAGGAGATGGTGGGAGTGATTCCGCTGCGGACTCTGACCCGGGTTTTGGAATTGATGAAGGGGGAGGGGGGTGAAAACTGGCGGAGTGTTTTGGAGACCTAGCATGAAAGAGGGACGAAGCGGATGAAGGGGTAGATTGAGGAACTATTGGAAGGGGAGTGAACGCCGAACGTCCAATTGTAAATTTTGAATGTTTGGTCGCGTCGCGTAAAGGGCTTTGCCCCACGGGATTGTTTGGGATGTCTCACGCGGAGCAGCAGGGTTTTTAGGGGACTTGGTTGGGGGGAGGACTCACGCGGAGTATCGGTGGATTTTGTGTAGGGCATTTTTTGACTTCGTCTTCCCGGAGATTGGAAGGGAAGAGCTTTTACCTGAGATACAGACGAGCCCGCGCTACGTCGTGGGCGAATCATCATCGAAGTCTTGCTGGAATTCGGCTTCTAATGCTTCGATGGAAGGCAGGCTGGGCTTGAGTGAGTCGGGGATGGACTTGGTGAGCTGGTATTCGGACACGCCGATGGGTTTATTAATGCCGCTTAAAGCATAGTCCGCGATGAGCTTGTCCTTTGTTTTGCAGAGGAGGATGCCGATTGTGGGATCGTCTCTCTCGCTGCGGAGATTTTCATCGACCGCTTTGAGGTAGAAGTTGAGCTTACCGGCGAACTCGGGTTCGAAGTCTCCGGTCTTGAGTTCGATGACGACGTAGCAGTGGAGCTGGGTGTGGTAGAAGAGGAGGTCGAGAAAGAAGTCTCGCTCACTGACCTGAAGGGGGACTTGTCGGCCGAGGTAGGCGAAGCCGGCGCCGAGCTCGATGAGGAACTTTGAGATGTGGTTGGTGAGCTGGTTCTCGAGATCACGCTCGTTGTGATTTTTGGTGAGGGTAAGGAAATCAAAGATCTAAGGGTCTTTAAGAGTTTGCTGGGCAAGATCGGACTGAGCGGGAGGCAGGGTGGTGGCGAAGTTGGAGGTGGCGGAGCCTTCGCGTGCGAAGAGATCGCTCTCGATCTGGTGGACGAGGACGGCGCGGCTCCAGCCGTGGGTGAGAGTTTGGCGGACGTAGTAGAGGGCTTCTCCGGTGGAGGAGCATTTGGAGATGATTTTAAGGTGATGGCCCCAAGGGATTTGTAGCATTTCAGGAGGGACCTGCACAAAAGTGGAACAGCTTGTCCCGCCTTCTGCCTCCAAATGTGGGACAGGATGTTCCACATTGTTCAAAGTATAAAAAGCGACCCAGCGGCGGATGTATTGAAGGTTGTTGACAGAGAAGCCTTTAAGCGCAGGAAAGTCAGCGCTGAGATCATGACTGAGACGCTGCAGAAGTCCCTCACCGTATGAACTGGATACCTGCTTTTCGATAATCTCTTGGCCGAGTTCCCAGTAGAAAGTCAGGAGGCCTCGATTGACGGTTGTGGCCGCCTTAATCTGGACTTGTTGGACTCGAGATTTTAGTGCGGTTAGCCAATCTTAATAGGTGGGTGAAGTGAGGTTTTGGGTTGGTTTACTCATCAGGGCAGAGGGGATGGTGAAGAAATAGGGCTTGGATTGCAATTTTAAATGTTCAAAAGAACACTCTAGGCAGAGAGGGGCTTACGGACTTTGCCGCCTTGACGCAGGGCGAGACGCCTCGGCTCCATATTGGTTGAGGGACGTGCTTGGGAGAAGTTGGGAGAAGTTGGGCGAAGGAGCTTGGTAATTGAAGTGGTGGGGCTCCGTTGCTCCTTTGGAGTTTTGCGGGGAAACCGGATTGCGATGTGGCGGTCGAATCCTGATGGTCCGAACCCATGACGGAACAAGAGCGTGAATATTTCCCTGTTGGTGGGGACTCTGATGGCGGAGGGGGCAGCGGGCTTTCCCGGAATGAGATTGCGGTCATCCTACGGGGGATGAGGGTCGCGTAAAAGGCTGCGCCTCACGCGATTGTTATTCTGTCCGTAGATTGAGAGGATTGGCGCAGATAGGTTGGAGACTTTGGTTCCGCAAACAGACTAAAGTCTATTCTCGGAGGACAGGGGCTCCTGACCATCGTCGACGGCGGGTTTCAAAGCTAAGAGCTGAAAGCCGTGGTGATCCGATCTTGCGGGGACATTGACTCCCTCACTAGGGCCTTACTCGAAGTTCGAGTCGGCGCGGCGGATTTCGTCGATGTCGCTTAAGCCTTGTGGTCTCGCACAAGCTCGTTTTGCTGCGATAAGATCGTCTTTCCCGAGATACCAGATTTGGGGTCCCGTCTTGGTCCGACTGTTGGCGGTTTGGCCAAGCCTTTCCAAATTCCAGGCCCTTGATGGAGGTGAGTAAGTCGAAAGCGATGGGTTCAACTCCGACGTAGAATTGGAAGCCGGTGTCAGCCAGATCGCCCAGAGTGAAGTCGTGCATGGGCAGGCCAAACTGGGCAAAGGCTTTCGCAACCTTACGGGCGTTGTCCAAGGTCGGGCGAACCCCGAGATCGAGATCTTTGGTATAGCGAGGCTGTGAGTAATGAATTGTGGCGTATCCGCCGACGATCATGTAGTCAACGTCGTGCTCGTTGAACGCTTGTAACAGTTCTTTGAAGTCGGAGTTCATCAGGCTGCTTTCCTTTGACGTCGATCAGATAGTCGCGCACGAGTTCCCAGGCGGCTTGTCGGCGTTTAGCTCCGCTCACTTTTTGCCATTCTTTGATCCCGTGGGTGCGTAGTTCGTCGTGGCTGGTGAACTTTTTGATGGTCCAATGAGAGCGGTCTTTCGTGTGAGTGGGCATTCTCGTTATCGGGAGTGTGCGGCGGGTCAGGTTGCTTTGCAATGATCGTGTAAAAGGCTTCGCCTCACGCGATTGTGATTGTGGGCTTGGATGAGAAGGGGAGGTCTCACGCAGAGTCGCGGATACCCATACTGGGCACTTTGGACGCAGAGGATTTTATGGAGCTTGGTGAGGGGGAGGTTTCACGCAGAGCAGCAAACTAGCGGAGATTTTGGGGGGGGGGATTGAGGGGGTAATGATGATTATTCTCGCGAGTTGAGCGTGTTCACATGCGGGTAGTCCAAGAGGATGCGATCTGAAGTGAGGAGGGTAAATTCGTGTAGGCGGGCGGTGGCGGTGATAATGAGGTCGGCCGGGTCTTTGTGACGTTTCCCTCTGTGGGTCAGTTGACCGGGAAGACGGTAGGCCTCGAGGACGATGGCAGAGGTGAGATCGATAACTTTAATCTTACTTGGAGGAAGGGCGACTTTTGTGAGCCAATCTTCAGCGGGAATGCTAAGAATGATGTCCTCCTCGTTTCCTTTTGGATCAGCTTCTTTACGGGAGAATTCAAGGAGTGAGATGCTACTCAGGTAAAGCAACTCGGGGCCGCCGATGATTTTTTTTGCCTTCGGGCTGAGTTTCTCAGGAGCAAGAAGTGCATCAATCCATGCACAGGTATCGAGGAGATAGCTCATGCTAGTGGTCTTTTTTAGAATCCTCTTGGTTCATCGCCCAGTCTTCATAGTCGAAGGCGGGCTCGTGCGGGTCATATCTCGGTCCTAACTTGGCGGTGCCGATTCCTGCTCCAAGGAGAGAGCCGGGTTCGGCAGGGGGCTCGGGAGCCTTGGCGATGGCGATGACTTTTCCATGACGCGTGATCTCGATGGTGATGTCATTTTCTTCAATTTCGCGAAGCTCTTCTGAGCAATGCGCTTTGAATTGGGAGACCGGGATTTGTTTCACACTCATGAAGGGATCTTATTTTAGACCTAAAAATTAGTCAAACTAAGGTTTTATTCAGTTTGAGGGGAGTTGAAGGGTTTTGCTTGGTGCCTCTTGGCGGATTTGGAATGGTGGGGTATGATCATCCCCAAGAAACACTTCACACTTTTTTGAGAGCGTTGGAATTTTTTCCACGGGGCGGGCTTTTTGCTTTTGTTGCTTTTGTGATCGGCTTGGGCATTTCGGGTTTGCTGGAGGGGCTGAGCGAGGCTTTTGATCCGAGGCTACAGTATGAAAGACGGCATGATAAGTTGATGAAATTATCTTAAGACGACAACGGGAAGGAGGCCCCTTTTTGGGAAAGGGGAGATTTTGGAGGTGGGAGTGAGAGGAAATGTTAAATGTTCATCAGAATAGTTTCTAAAATGAGAGTCTTTTGAATATAGAGCATGGCTTTCGAAGCTTACGAATTCCTGGATGATGGCCAAGACGTAGGGCGGGACGCCCGCGCTCCATAGTGTTTTGGAATGACTCTGAATTGCGCCTTGAGCTCGGGAACATGATCGTTCCCACATGATCGATGAGAATTCAGCACGAGATCAAGGGAGTGGGCTTTCCTAGGAAGTGATTGAGGTGATCCTGCGGGGGATGCGGGCGGCCGCGTAAAAGGCTTCGCTCCAAGCGATGGTGGGGCGGAATTTTTGAAGGGGGGTAAGATTCTTGATCGGGGCAGTCGTCGGTGAGGAGTCGTTCGCGTTCGATCTCTGTGGCAAGTTCTTCTTCGGTGGGAAGGAGAGTGCGGTATTTGGATGCGAAGAGCTGTTCGTTGCCCTTCAGGACCGAGTAGTGGACGACGGTTTCCTCTTTGTCACTGCAGAGGATGATGCCGATGGTGGGGTTGTCGTCCGGGCCACGCTTTAGGTCATCGAACATGCCGACATACAGATCCATTTGGCTGCCGTCTTGGTGGCTGAGTTTGGTGGTTTTGAGGTCGAGGATGACAAAGCACTTGAGGAGATAGTTGTAGAAGACGAGATCGAGGTAGAAGTGGCTCGTTTCGGTGCTGATCCGCATCTGGCGGGCGAGGAAGGAAAAGCCGTGCCCCATTTCGAGCAGGAATCGCTGGAGCTGGGAGATGATGGCTGATTTAATATCCGACTTTGTTGTCTGCGGAGCGCGGGTGTCGGACCTCGATTGAGCTACTGAATTGAATCAGGACGTTTTTAAAAATCGGTGCTGCTTTTGACTTTTAGCGGAAGGCTCCGGCTGCGCTCGGGTCGATGTTTGATTGGCGTAGAAGAATGATCACGCTTCAAGATTGCCCGGATCGGAGAATTTTTGGGGATGAGAATCGGAGAATGCAGGGAGAGAGAATGAACGATTCAACAATTGCAGAATGAACAAATTGGGTGGTTGAGGGTGGGGAGGGGCCGTGGTTTTCTGTCTGATCCGTTGGGATCAACAATCCTCTTGAATTCAAAATCATCAGATCCTCATTTTTCAGGTGTTTTTGGCTAGGGTATGTCTTGAGGTCTCCTTTTTAAAAGGGTTTTAGGACTCTGAGGACCAGCGAAAAGATCAGCGGATTTATGAATAAAACTGAGCCTATCTACCAGAGTATTCGCTCGATGGAGCCAATGCTTCCGGTCTCCGGAGGTCACGAGCTTGCTGAGTTGAGCGTGAAAATTTTCGCCAAAGCTGGTGAGCTCAAAGCATCTCTGCCATCGGAAGTGGTGCGTAGAGAGCTGGCAAATTTAGTGAGGGGGATGAATAGCTACTATTCAAATCTGATCGAGGGTCACAAGACCTCGCCTCATGATATCGAAAGTGGATTATAGCAGGATTTTGCAGATAAGGAAGCTTTAAGAAACCAGAGGATGAGCTTGGCCCATATTGCGGCCGAAAATGCGATGCGTGATTTACTCTCCGCCCGACCAGAAACCGACGTCTTTGCTCCGGAATTTATCGCTTGGTTACATCAGGAATTTTACCGTCATTTACCGGAAGAGGAATGGTTTGCGACCTCGCAATCCGGGAGGAAGTATCCCCTCGAACCGGGAAAGTGGAGGGACCATCATGTGGATGTTGGGAGGCACGTCCCCCCAAATTATTCGGAGTTTGGTGCTTTCTTAGACCGATTCAACACGGTTTATAAGAATGGGAGTATTTACGCTACCAATCGATTAGTGGCACTTTCTGCAGCTCATCATCGCTTGGCTTGGATCCACCCCTTTGGGGATGTCAATGGACGGGTGGCGCGCCTGCAATCCCAGTCAGCAATGATTCAGGCAGGGGTTGATGGGGACGGTTTGTGGACGTTTTCTCGTGGCTTGGCCCGCTCTAGGGTTCGTTATTACAGTGTGCTGCAAGCAGCGGATCAAAAACGGCAAGGCGATCTGGATGGGAGAGGAAATTTGAGTGACAAGAGTCTGTCAGAGTTTTGTTTGTTTTTTCTGCTTCAGATGCTGGATCAGATTGAGTTTATGATCACTCTCATTCGCCCTTTTGATTTGCTAAAACGGATTGAAAACTATCTTCGCTATGAACGAGTGGATTTGAGTCTCAAAAAGAGGGCGCAATTGGGATCTCTGCTGAAAGTCATGTGCTTGCAGGGAGAGGTGGCGCGGGGAGAAGTTCCGAAGATTCTTGGACTGAAGGAAACCGCTGCCAGAGGGGTGGTCCGGGATGCGCTCAAAGATGAATTGATCGCGGCGAAAAGTGAAAAAGGGGCTCTTAGAATCGCCTTTCCAAACAAGGTGGTGGAGTTCTATTTCCCGCAGCTGTTCAAAGATCTTCTTGGCGATGATTGAGATCATTTGTCTGGATTGGGGAACTTCTCCTGAGAAAGCGATTTGGAGAGGTCGGTGTTCATGGGAAACGTGTGTGATTTACCAAAGAATGAGCGGCTGGGTTGAGGGCGGGCTCGCGCAGAGCAGCAGAGCAGCAGAGCAGCAGAGCAGCAGAGCAGCAGGGTTTTTTGAGGGGGGGGATCTAGAAATAAGGGAATTAATTCCGAAATTTCCAGGTGAAATTCTCTGTCGTTTGTCGAAATTGGAAGCGGCGGTAGACGGCGTCTTTTGGGACGGCGTGGCTGCCGTCTTCGACGCGACTTTGGACACGGGCCCAGGATTCGGCGGGATGGGGGACCCAGAGGAAGTGGAGGACGATGCGGAAGTCGTTCTTTTTGGCCAGCTCCAGGTATTTTCGGTATGTCTTGCCACTGAGGGTTGATTCGAGGCCGCAGGTTTCCTGCTTTTCAATGGATCGTTTGAGATTCTCGCGGCTTGGATCTGCGCGGCGGCGGGGTTGAGGGGGGAGAGGCCGGCGGCAATTTCGTCCGAGTTATAGAAGCGGAGGCATTGGACTTCGTTTGGGAGGTATTCTTTGGCGAAGGTTGTTTTTCCGGCACCATTGGGACCTCCGATGAGATAGGGGGTGGGGCCTTGATGCATGGAGGATTTAAACCACGGATAGGTGAGGATGAACACCGAATACTTGGTAGGGGCGGGCAAGGTGCAGCTTGGCGAGGGCGGCTCGATGGACCATGAGCCATGGCATTTCCTTTATGCAACCGAGAGCTCAAGTGGGATGAATTGATCATCGAGAGAGATCTGTGGATTGCTTGGTGGAGAAGAAGGGCTATGATCAACTTCGCCATGGGAAACGATGATGAGAATTTGTGCAGAGATGCTGCGGGGAATTGTGGGGCGGGCAATGGGCTTTCCCGGAAGGAGATTGAGATCATTCTACGGGGCATGAGGGCGGTTTTTGGAGAGGCGGGCCGGACCAGTCTGGCGAAACTTCTGGCGGGGTCGGGGGCGAAGACGGTGAAGGAGGAGTGGAAGAAGAATCCTTCCTATGGTGGTTTTTTTGAGAAGACGCACCGGGAGGTTCTCGGGATGATCGATTGGTGTCTTGAGAATGGTTTGATTGAGTTGGAGAGCCGCGATGGCTATCCGCTGCTGGTGTATGGGGAGCGTGGCTTGGCGATTGATATGGGGCTGGCGGCGCGGGAGTTTCTGGAGGAGATGCGGGAGAAGGGGTTCTTTTGGACGAAGGAGGAATTGGTTCAGCAAATTCCTCATCGGACTCTGACCCGGGTTTTGGAATTGATGAAGGAAGAGGGGGTTGAGAAGTGGCGGGGTGTTTTGGAGACCTGGCATGAGAGGGGGAGTCGGAGGATGAAGGGGTGGATTGAGGAGGCGACGGAATGGTGACTGGTGAATGCCTGGCTGAGGGGATGGGAAGGCCGAACCTCCAATTTTGAATTTTGAATGCTTGGTCGCGGCGCTTGAAGGGCTTCGCACCAGGTGACTGTTTTGGTTGTCTCTTGTGGGGTAGCGGAGCAGGAGATTTTTTAGGGGAGGTGAGTGAGGGAAGTGCTCGCGCAGAGTCGCTGAGACGCGCAGGTTTTTGGTTGGGGAGCTGGGAGCTGGGTCTCTTAAAAAGCTGGCGGTCCACGCGATTCATGGGGTGGGAGTCCTTTTACTGTCTTCTTTTTTCGGTTAGGGTTCGGCGATGAATGATGAGTTTGTGTTTTCGCCTGAGAGTGAGATTTGGCGGGTGAACCGGTATGCGAATGGTTTGTTGTTCGGGCCGGCGGCGGTTTTGCTGCAGGTCGCTCATCCGCGGGTCGCGCAGGGGGTGGCGGATCATAGTGATTTCCGGGATGATGCGCTGGGGCGTTTACGGCGGACTTTGTCGACGGTGAACCGGATCGCTTTTGGGACGATTGCGGAAGCGGAGGAGATGCGGGCGCGCTTGAGCGCAGTGCATGGCGGGGTGAAGGGTAAAACTTCGGAAGGGATGGCGGGGCCGCGGGGGTATTCGGCCTTTGAGCCGGATTTGTTGATGTGGGTTCTGGCGACTTTGATTGATGCTTCGATCCAGGGATATGAGTTCGTTTGGGAGCCGCTGGGGCGGGAGCGGAGGGAGCGGTTTTACGCGGATTTCCGGCGTTTCGGGACTTACTTTGGCTTGAAGGAAGAGGTGGGGCCGTCGAATTATGGGGAGTTTGTCGCGTATTATGAGGAGATGCTTTCGGGTGATTTGTTGGGGAGCCATCCGCTCTGTGCGGAGGTGGCCTCGGCGGTGGTGCGGCCGCAGCATCCGCTGCGGGATCGGATGCTGGGGAAGGGGGTCGATTTTTTGCCGATTGAAACGGTGCCGGAGAAAATTCGGGAGCGGCTGGGCTTGGAATCGACGGGGTGGAGTCGGTTTCGGATGGGAGTTCTAAGGCGGGTCGCGCCGGTGGGGTTTCGGGTCTTGCCGAAGCGGGTCACTTATTATCCGGAGTCTTATCGGGCGGAGAAGATTTTTAACGCCGAACGTTGAACGTCCAATTTTGGATCTTGAATGCTTGGTTGAGGGGTGGTTCACGCGGAGCAGCGAAGGTTTTTGAAGGCTTGGGTGTGGAGGTGATCCGCAGATTTCGCAGATTTTTGAGACTTGGGTGGGGATGTCTCGCGCCGAGACCTTGCGGTTTTTTAGGGCTTGGGGCGGGGGCTGGAAGCAACGGCTTGCATCGTTTGGCAGCTTGGTTATCGAAGCTTGATGCTCTTTTCCGGCCCAGATTAGTGAAGATTCGCGGTCAAATTTCCCTAGCTTGATCGCCCTGCTTGTGTGGGCCTAAGAATCTTGTTGACAGGGTGGGGGCTGTTTTTAAATCTTCACATATGCGTTCACTATCCTCAGCTCTTGCGGTTTTCATTGCCAGCCAATCGATTTCATCTGCTCAGTTTTGGGTGGATTTTAATAGCACGCAAGGGGGTGGTGGATCGCCTGTTCCGGATGATCCGGCTGATCCCACGAATGCTTTTCATCAAGAACCCGATTTCATGTGTTATCATGCTGCACATGAGGATCCGACGACTCAAATAACAGCTAGTTACGAGGTGGATTTTGCCAACACTGGAATGTCCACGGTGACGATGACGCCGGAATGGCCAAATACGGATGTGTCCTCCGTGCAGCAATCGATTGGCAGGGTGGACGGGCAAGCCGACACCTGGATTGGGAACAACGTAAACCTTCTCCGTGACTGGATCGGTGCGGATACCCGCACGGGCCAAAGTGGTAATGGAGCCTGGGACGGAACGACTGGAACGCCGACTTATTTCCAACTTCGTTTCGCGGGGCTGCCACAGGCCAGCTACGAGATGACGGCCTTTTTTCATGATGTGGAACACATGAATTCCGATTTCACGATCGAGGTCTCGTCGGATGGAGGGACCACTTTTGGAGAGCCGATCGTAGGGCGAATGACCAACAGTCTATCCGGCGGGAATCCTGCCGAGAATGAAGTGCTCTCCGGCACTGCGCCCAATGTAGATGGTGGTGACCCCCTGGAACTGAGCTCAACCCAGGTTTTCTCGTTTGATTCGGTTGGTGGCGAAGAATTGGTCTTGCGGATTGCCGCCCTGTCCAAGGGCTCGGCGGTGCATAGCGAATTCGTTGGCTTGAATGGCTTTAAGCTCCAGCAGGGAGATGCCTCTAATGTCCTTGGTCTGGTGATTACGAAGGTTGAGCGTAACTCCGAGAGTGGCGCAGTAGAGTTGACCTGGAACTCCAAGCCTGGAAAAGTTTATGTGGTCCGCGCCTCCGATGACCTGAGCGGTGATCCCCTGAATTGGCCGGACCTTGAAGATGGATTGGTCAGCGGGGGAGATGAAACGACCTTCACCGATAGCACCGCCGTGAGTCGTCGGTTTTATATCGTCGAAGAACTTTAATCACTCCTGGCGGAGGGCGTCGATGGGGTCGAGCTTGGCGGCTTGAGAGGCGGGGTAGAGGCCGAAGATGATGCCGGTGAGCCCTGAGATGCCGAAGGCGAGGAAGACGGACCAGGCGGTGATGATGGTCTTCATTTCGGTAAAGTAGGAGACACAGACAGGGACCAGGATTCCAAGGAGGACGCCGATGATTCCGCCGCCGACGGAGAGGACGATCGTTTCGATGAGGAACTGTACGATGATGTCCTTGCGCTTGGCTCCAAGGGCGCGGCGGACCCCGATTTCGCGAGTGCGTTCGGTGACAGTGGCGAGCATGATATTCATGATGCCGATGCCACCGACAAGAAGCGAGATGGCGGCGATGGAGCCGAGGACGATGTTGAACATGCGCTTGGTCGCTTCGGCCTCGCGGAGGAGCTGGAGGGGGACGATGAGTTCGAAGTCCTTTTTCTCGTGAAAGTGGCTCAGGAGGTGCTGAATTTGTTGCTCGCCCGAGATGACGGCCTTGGGATCGGTCATTCGGACGATGAGGCGGTGGAGCTCGACACGCTCGGCGCTCATGCTGCCGGAGCTCCGTTTGACGAGCATTTCCCCGAAGCGGGAGCGGGCGGTGGAGAGGGGGATGTAGATGTTGTTGTCGACGGCTTCGCCTTGGCTGTCGCCCATTTGGGGGCGTTGTTCGGAGGTGCCGGTTTCATCGACGATTCCGACGACATCGTAGTAACTTTCCTTCACCCGGACGGCGGATTTGAGCGGGTCTTGATAGGGGAAGAGTTTGCGGACGAGATCCTCGGTGATGACACACACGTTGCGTTGGAATCGTTCATCGGTCGGGGTCAGAAATCGGCCGGCGACAAGGTCGACATTTTGCACGAGGGAATAGGCCGGAAGAGTGCCGATGACTTGTCCCGATTCCTGGCTCCGATCGAAGCGGATGTTCTCGCGGATGATGCGCATGGGGACGACGCGCTCGACTCCGGGGATGGTGTCTTGAATGCGGGTGACGTCCTTGTAAGTGATGCCATATTCCACTGAGAATGATCGGCCGCCGGAGTTTTGTTGGTTGTCCTCGGGCGGCTTGATGCTGTTGACGATGATGTTCTCACTGCCGAGTCGTTTGATCCGTTCCTGGGCTTCGTAGGAGGCCCCTTCGCCAATCGCGAGCATGGCGATGACGGAGCAGACGCCGAAGATGATGCCCAACATGGTGAGGCCCGAGCGGAGCTTGTGCAGCAGGAGGCTTTTGATACCGAGCTGGACGGTGTTGAGGAAGTGGGAGGAGATCACGGCTTTGGGTTGATGACTTCGCGGTCGATGCGGCCGTCCTTCATGTGGATGACGCGGTGGGCGTGATGGGAGACGATGTCATCGTGGGTGACGAGGACGATGGTGCGGCCTTGTTTGTTGAGGCCGTTGATGATGTCGAGGACTTCGATTTCGGTTTGTGAATCGAGGTTTCCGGTGGGTTCATCGGCGAGGATCATGAGCGGTTCATTGACGAGCGAGCGGGCGATGGCGACGCGTTGTTGCTGTCCGCCGGAAAGTTGGTTGGGCCGGTGGTCGAGTCGGTCACTGAGTCCGACGAGGTTCCCGAGTTCGATGCAACGTTCCTTGTGTTCCTCGAGGTCCTCCTGCTGGTAGATGAGGGGGACCTGGATGTTTTCGAGGACGGTGAGCTGGGCGATGAGATTGTAGGACTGGAAGATGAAGCCGAGTCGTTTTCCGCGGGCGGCGGAGAGGGTGTCGTCATCCATTTGAGCGACATCATCGCCACCGAGGAAATATCCACCGGTGGTGGGGCGGTCGAGGCAGCCGAGGATGTTGAGGAGGGTCGATTTTCCGGAACCCGATGGTCCCATGATAGCGACGAATTCGCCCTTTTGAATGGTGAGGTCGATGCCGCGAAGAGCGTGGACTTGGACTTCTCCGACTTGAAAAATCTTCTCGACGTTCCGGATACGAATGACTTCGCCGGATTCGGTTTCTGGGGCGGAGTCGGACATGGGCGTTACTCCGAGGAATTGTCGTCGGTGGTCTCGCCGGTGAGATTGATCCGGTTATCGAGGGGCGGGTTGAGCATGATTTCCTGACCTTTTTCGAGGCCGGATTTGATTTCGATGTATTTCGTGTTGAACTTGCCAACCTCCACTTCCAGTGGCTCGAGTTCGCCTCCGTTATTGCGGTAGCAGAGTTGCTGGCCATCGACGGTGGTCACGGCTTGAATCGGAACAGTGAGGACGTCGGTGAGTTCTTCGATCACGATTTCGACTTTGGCGGAAATGCCTGGTTTCACGCCCTCGATGGTATCGGCGATGGTGATTTCGGTGGCGTAGACCTTGAGATCCGGATTGGACCAGTTTCGGTCGCTGTCGGGAAGGATGGCGACCTTGGTGACTTCTCCGTCGAAGCGTTGGTCGGGGAGGGAATCCAGAACGACATAGGCTTTTTGGCCTTTCTTAATCTGGCTGATCATGGATTCGTGAATCTTGACCGAGACCTTCATCGAAGAGACATCAGGAATGGAGATGAGGGTGGCCCGGTTGCGGACGGTCGAACCCTCGGCGATTTGGGCATCATCGCCCCAGCGGCTGCGGGGTTTGGCGTAAATGACGAGACCGTCCTGCGGGGCTTTAACTTTGGTGGCCTTGAGTTGCTCGATGCGTTTAGCCAGACTGCTCTCGGTGAGTTTGAGGGTGATCTTGGCGGAGTTTACGGCAGCTTTGTCCTGGGCGATTTTGCTTTCACCTTGCTTGATGACGCGGTCGAGGCTGGCGATCGTTTCCTTTTTATTTGAGATGAATTCGGCGTATTCCTTTTGCAGGTCGAAAGTTTCAAGCATCTGATGGGTGCTTTTGGCTGTTTCGAATTCTTTCGATTTATTGCTGACGTCCAGCTTGTCACGATCGACCTGGCTTTTGGTTTCATATCCTTTGTCGGAGAGTTTGATCGACCATTCGTAGCGCTGCTGTGCGAGTTTGAGGGCTTCCTCGGCGGTGTCGATTTTGAGTTCAGCTTCACGGACCTTGTGGGTGCGCTCAAGCTTCTCAAATTTTTCCAGATCCATGGTGGCAAACTTAACGTCCAGTTCGGCGGTGCTGATGTCACTCTCCGAGGTGCTCCTGGTGATGATGAGATCGTTTTCGGCCTTGACGAGGGTGGCCTGGCGGGACTCAAATTCGACGCGTTGTTCTTCGACATTCTTTTCAGCTTCGCCGGTGTCGAATTCAACAAGGAGGTCGTCCTTTTTGACGTATGTTCCTTCGGGGATGAGCCAGATGATGCGTGAATCACCATCGATGGTGTTTTTGACGACGACCTCGTTGACGGCTTCCAGGGTTCCTCCTTCGACGATGGAGATGATGAAGTCGCCTCGCCCGACGGTATGGTTGAGGGTTTCATCGACATCGTCATCTCGTGTCGTGAGGATCAGAGCAATGACTAGGATGACCGCGATGACGGGGATGAGGATTCGTTTTTGAAGGAGAGCTTTCATTGGAACAAGCGGCTGGGTGGGATGACGGTGCCTCCCACTTCGAGAGGGAGGTTTTTTTCAAAGGAAGGGGGAGCGTTCTTGAACTTGATCTTGGCGGGATTCTCTTTAAGCCAATAGCGCTTTTCATCGGACTGGAGAACACCGAGATCGATGAGGAGATTGAGGCGTGCGCCGAGGTAATCGACGAGGGCCCGGGTCTCGGCATTTTGGGCGGAGATGAGGGCGTCTTGTGATTCACTCAATCGACGGAAAATGACGGTGCCGGCTTTGAGTCGAAGTTGGTTTCCCTCGACCCTCTTTTTAGCCAGAGCGACGGCGTTTTTCTGGATTTCGTAAGACTGTCGGAACTGCTCGAGTTCGCGGATGCGGCGGTCGAGGAGGTTGCGGAGCTCGTCGAAATTTTGTCCGAGGGTGCGGGTCGCGGACTCGAAGTTGATGAGGGTGGCGCGGTAGTCGTTGCGCTCGCGGAGTCGGTCGAGGGGAAGATTGAGCTGGAGACCGACGGAAGTACGAACCTTACTGACGTTAAAGTTGGTGTAGTCGGTGGGGCCGCCGCTGCTGTTCAGCGAGCCGCTCCCGCTGAGGTTAAGGTCGGCCTTGAGTTGGTTGGCGGCGATGGCGACTTGGCGCTTGTTGTCCTCGAAGCGGTCGATTTGGTTGAAAAGGGGAAGACGGTGATCGAGAGCGACGCTGAAGGCTTCTTTGCTTCCAAGGTAAAGGGTTTTGGCACCGGCGGCGCGGATCAGATCGATCTCTTTATCGTCAAGGCGGAGGTCGGTGGTCTGGGGGAGGCCGAGGGTGATCTTGAATCGGTCGAGCGCGTTGCGATAGCTCGTGATGGAACTGATGTAGCGATTTTTGGCCTGCAGTTCGTCCTGCTCGGCATCGCCCTGGGCTTCGGGTGATTCGCGATCCTCACGGGCGGTGAGGTATTCGCGGTTCGCTTTGCGGGATTCGTAGTTGCTATATTCGTTGAAAATGACGTTTTTGAGTTGGAGGAGGTCGAAGTATTCGTTGACGATTCCAACGGAAAAAGTGTTTTGAAAATGGCTGAAGTCCCGGATGGAATAAATGACGTTTCGATTGGCCTGGGTGAGTCGCTCGGCGGCGACTTTTTTACCGGCTCCGCGGAGGAGGGGTTGGGTGAGATTGAGATTAAGAATGGAGGCGGCGGAACGGCGGGGATCTCCGGTGAAGTATTTGAGGAGGTCATTGGCTATGCTGAGGCCGAGGCTCCCTCCGGTGCGGAGAGCCTGATTGACCCCGAGGTCGGTGGCGGTGGAGCCGCTGCGTTCGCCATCACTCTGTCGGGTGTTATCGACCCGGGTGCGTCCGAAGAAGTTGGGGCGGAAGTTGTGTCGTTCGCCGGTGAGGGTGAGGGCGGTGAGGTAGAGCTTTTCCTTTTCTGATTGGTATTCACGGCTGTTCTTGACGGCGTAGCCGAGGGCCTGGTCGAGCGAGAGGGTGATTTTGCCGCCCTTGTTGCGGGATTTGAGAACCTTTCCTGAGGTAAGGTCTTTGGTCTTCTTTCCGGAGGCGGGAGTGTCGATTGAGAAGTCGGAAGAGTGTCCGAAGATGTCATTTTCGACTTTTTTGAGGATGTCGTAGACGTCCTTATCTGCCTGCTTTTTGTAGAAGTTCGTGCTGCAGCCACTCAGGAAGAGGATGGCGAAACAGGAGCTAAGGAAAGGGCGCAAAGTAGGCATTCGTAATGATGATCAGAGGAAAATATCTCGTTGGAGAGAGCAGAGGGTAAAAAGTAAACGTGATGGAAATCTTGTTTTGTCAGCTAAATGTCAAAAAACGATTTAGGAAGGAATGTGTGGTTCCGGCATGCAAAAGCAATAAGGAGCGTGGGCGTCCCTGCCCTACGTTTTCTTGGTTGGGGCCCTGACGTAGGGCGGGACGCCCACGCTCTTTATTGGGCATCTAGGATTTGGTTGAGGACGTAGGGGAGGATTCCTCCGCTGAGGTAGTAGTCGATCTCCGCCGGGGTATCGAGGCGGACGATAACGGGGAGGCTGAGGCCGCAGCTGGTGGTGAGGGTGGCTTCTTGCCTCGCTTTCAGTTCGCCGGCGAGGCCGGTGATGCTGAAGGTGCAGGAGTGCATGTCCTTGATTTTGTGGTAGTCGCCTTTGTTCTTAAAGGTGAGGGGGAGCACTCCCATTCCGATGAGGTTGGAGCGGTGAATGCGCTCGAAGCTCTTGGTGATGACGGCTTGGACGCCGAGGAGGGCGGTGCCTTTGGCGGCCCAGTCACGACTCGATCCCATGCCGTAGTCTTCGCCACCGATGACGATGAGCTTACGACCGCTCTCCTTGTAGGCCATGGCGGCGTCGTAGATGAAGGTGGGTTGGGCTCCTTCCGTTGCGGCGATTTCTTGGTCGGGTGCGGAGACGGGGGCGTCGCCGAAGTATTGGGTGTAGCCGCCTTCGATTCCCGGGGTCATGAGGTTCTTGATACGGACGTTGCCAAAGGTGCCTCGGGTCATGACGCGGTCATTTCCACGACGTGAGCCGAAGGAGTTGAACTTGGCTTTTTCGACTCCGTGCTCAAGGAGGTATTTTCCGGCCGGGCTATCCTCGGTGATCGCTCCGGCGGGGGAGATGTGGTCGGTGGTGACGGAGTCTCCAAAGATACCGAGGGGGCGGGCCTCGATGATGTCTTGGCCTTCCGTTTCGGGAGTGCGGGAGAAGTGGTCGAAAAAGGGTGGGAGTTGGACGTAGGTGGAGTCGTTATCCCAAGCGTAGGTGTCGCCGGTGGAGCTTTTAATATCGACCCACTTCTGGCTGACGGTGTCGAGGTTCCTATAAAGCTTGTTGAAGACTTCGGGCTTGAGTGCGGCGCCGATAACTTCTTGAAGCTCTTCGGTGGAGGGCCAGAGGTCTTTGAGGTAGACATCGTTGCCCTCTTTGTCCTGACCGAGTGGGTCATTGGTGAGGTCGAGATCGACGCGTCCGGCCAGAGCGTAGGCGACGACGAGGGGGGGTGACATGAGGAAGTTGGCACGGATGGAGCCGTGGATGCGGGCCTCGAAGTTGCGGTTCCCGGAAAGGACGGAAGCGCAGACGAGGTCGCCCTTTTTAATGGCATCTTCGATGGCGGGGTGGAGTGGTCCTGAGTTTCCGATGCAGGTGGTGCAGCCGTAGCCGACGGTTTGGAAACCGAGTTGGTCGAGTTCCTTTTGAAGATGGGTGGCGTTGAGGTAGTCGGTGACGACGCGGGAGCCCGGTCCGAGGGAGGTCTTGATATAAGGGGCGATGGTAAGGCCGCGTTCGTTTGCTTTTTTGGCGACGAGTCCGGCGGCGAGCATGACGGAGGGGTTGCTGGTGTTGGTGCAACTGGTGATGGCTGCGATGAGGATGCTGCCGTGTTGGAGTTGGGTATCGATTGGATCGAAGGCCTCGGCTGCCGGGACTTCGGATGGGGTCGGGCGGTTGGTGATCATTTCCGCTTTGCCCTGGGGCGCTCCGGGGGTGGGATCATCGAGAAGGGAGCCGACGGCGACGCCTGCGGGTTCGGGCATGTGGACCTTGACGACGAGATTACGCGTGTCGGCGGAGCGACCGTAGCCGCCGTCGGAGGTGGGGGCGGTGAAGAGGTCGTTGAATTTTGCGCCGAGGGCGGGGACATCGATGCGGTCTTGCGGACGCTTGGGTCCGGAGACGGCGGGGACTACGGTGGAGAGGTCGAGCGAGAGGTCATCGGTATAGTCGATCTCACCTTTTTGGGGGATGCCCCACATTTCCTGGGCTTTGAAGTAGTTCTCGACCGTGCCGCAGAGTTCCTCGGATCGGCCGGTGCCGCGGAGGTAGTTGATGGTCTCGTCATCGATGGGGAAGAAGCCCATGGTGGCCCCGTATTCGGGGGACATGTTGGCGATGGTGGCGCGGTCGGGGAGGCTGAGGGCCTCGGCTCCGGGGCCGTAGAATTCCACGAATTTTCCGACGACGCCATGGGCGCGGAGGATCTCGGTGATGCGGAGGGTGAGATCGGTGGCAGTGACGCCTTCTGCTAGCTTGTCATGGAGATAGACGCCAATGACCTCCGGCACGAGGAAGGTGACGGGTTGGCCGAGCATTCCGGCTTCCGCTTCGATGCCGCCCACGCCCCAACCGACGACGCCGAGGCCGTTGATCATGGTGGTGTGGGAGTCGGTGCCGACGAGGGTGTCGGGGTAGAAGACCTTGTCTTTATCGAGGACGCCTTTGGCAAGATACTCAAGGTTAACTTGGTGGACGATGCCGATGCCGGGGGGGACGACGTTGAAGGTGTCGAAGGCTTGTTGTCCCCATTTTAGGAATTCGTAGCGCTCTTGGTTGCGGATGAATTCGATGGAGAGGTTGCGGTCGAGGGCGGACTGGGAGCCCGCGAAGTCGACTTGGACGGAGTGGTCGACGACGAGATCGACGGGGACGAGGGGCTTGATGCTCGCGGGATCGGCGCCGGCGGTTTTGGCGGCGTCGCGCATCGCAGCGAGGTCGACGACGAGGGGGACGCCGGTGAAGTCTTGCAGGACGACGCGGGCGACGGTGAAGGGGACCTCGTAGTCGCCGGGCGATTTGGCGTTCCAGTTCGCGAGGTTTTTGATATCGGACTCGGTGACTTTGAGGCCGTCGAGGTTGCGGAGGAGGGATTCCAGGACGATGCGGATGGAGATGGGGAGGCGGGAGACGTCGGCGACGCCGAGAGCTTTGAGGGCGGGGAGGGAGTGGTAGGAGGCGTCTGAGCCGGAGCCGGTTTTGAAGGATTTCAAGGTGTTCATGTTCATCTTTGGAAAAGGGTTACTTTACAAGACTAGCGCAGAGTCAAACTGGGGCAAGGTATCAGGCGTGAATTATGGGTGGCCAAAAGTGTCTTTTTCTAGGCGATTTGGCCACTAATAGGAATTAGAGAAACAGTTGCTTGGTGGTGATCTGACTCTGCACGAGTTCCTGTGAGTAGGCGTTTTCAGTGAGGCCGTGGGTGGTGCCGATTTTGCGGCGGATATTTTCGGCGTAGCTTTTGGGGATGGTGAAGGAGTCGTTTGAGAATTTGATCTCGATGAGGTTGACGATCCCGTAGGGGGTGAGTTTGACCTGGCTCGATTTCAGGAAGGTGGAGCTCTCGGTAAGAGTGAAGGGTTCGAGCCGGATGGGAGGAGCGGTGACCCGGTTGTGGAGGCCGCCTTTATCGTTCAAGTTCGGCTCCAGTGATGCGCGGTCCACCGGAGATGAGTTTCGAGGAGAGGATGTTCCGGATGTCCCGGACGCGCTGGAGAAGTTCCTCGAAGTAGCGTCCGCGCCAGCTTACTTCAGGCGCTGGTCATCCATCGTGAAGCCTTTGATGAGTTCACCTTCTTTGGAAATATTCTGAATGTGCTCGTTGATGGTGGACCTAGCTCGGTCGAATAGCTCGGCCATTTGTTGTTGGCTGAGCCAGACGGTTTCGCCATCGCTCTGAACTTCCATACGAAAGCCTTCATGCGGGGCCTCATAGACTAGGATTTGTGAGGGTGGGGGTTCTCCTCTTGCCAGGCATGGCCCAGGCTTGCCGAGGCGGGCGGGGTTTTCTTTTTGGGAGGGGGCGCTTTGCGATCCTGTTCAGAGGATCGGAGAGGGGAGGTCATGCGGAGGGGGACATCCTCGCAAGCCGGGCTTCAAGAATACGATCTCGATCGATCAAGTGGCCGCCGCCGAGATGGGTGCCGTGACCCGTTTTTCCTCGCTCTCGCTGCGCCTCGGTCCCGGCAGTCGCTCCTTTTCCTATTGGGCCAACGGGGTGTGCGTTCCGGCGGAAGAGAGACCGTCACGGCTCTATCGAAAACTCTTTAACTCATTCCGAAGCTGCTGCAAAAACGCCTTGGAGTAGACCGTCGAAAGATGACTCAAAAGCCTTTCTTCCCCCTGCCCCCGGGGCCTCCCCCCCTTTTTGCGCAAATCGCCTTTTCGGGGACCTTCAGGGGAACATGAAAGTAATTTTTTATATGGACAGGCGTAAAAACCTCAATCCCCAAAAACTGAGACATCCCCAACATCATCCTGCGAAACGCTTCCTTCTCGGTCGGCCCAAAGAGAAACTCCCCATTGACCGTCCGAGACATCACATGAAAGCAAGCCGCGCCCTTCGCAGGCTTCATCCATTAGCCTGCTCGAAAATCCCTTCGGCCGATGAATTGGCCCCAAGTATTTTCCCGATTTCATCTCCGCCAGCTCAAGCGGCGTCCACTCCTTCTGAGGGCTCGAGGCTTTATTCTTAGGGGCTTCAGTCTCCATAGAAGCGCTCTATAAAACAGCCAAACAGAGGTCGAATCTTTTCGGTATGCCAAGCGTGTTTTTTATGCCCTTTTATAAAAAATCCACGACTTTGGGTATTTCCGTAACCCGCCGCCACCGTCTTTCTAGCGAGGCTAAGAGAAAGCCTAGGTGAGTTCTAGGGAATCTAAACAAGGGGGTGGGGGGGGAGTCAGAATTAATGGCACAGAATTTCCTTTTAGGTGGAGAGGGGCAGCGTTATGTAACAAGATTATATCCCTAATTTAGAGAAGGCATCTAGCTCGGCTCTGGAAGACACAAACTTAGCGGCATAAGCCAGGTTTATGATCCAAGTGTGTGATTCATTGACCTTAGCGGCTTTGTTTTGTGCCTTAGCCAGTATGTCTACTACCGCTTCCGCATCTTCTGTAGAGACACTCTTCTCTAGCAACTGAAGGACTTTAGTTCGATTAAGAAACACTCGGGTTTGAAGTGCAGAATCAATCGTCATTTGATTCCCGTTCTTGTCCCTCTTGTCTGTAAACCTCCAATCGAATTCAGTCCTTAAAACAAAAAACAAGAGGCCGTCTTTGTAGTAATAAATATCATTAATTGAACCATGTGCACCGCCTGCGGTTAGCTCTACTTTGACTACATTCCCCTTCGTATCTACGAAGCGTTTCAGCTTCATGACACCGCCGTCCTCATCTAGAGAGTAAGTGGTGGTTTTCAATGTTTTATTACCCTCCGCTTCGCTATACCATTTCTTGATATTATCTATATCCTCTTGAGCGTGTAAGGAGAGCGAAAGTGAGGAGAGCGCGAGGGTCAAAATTAGCGTGAGATGCTTTTTCATAATTGCATTACCTTAACACTTGAATGATTATAGACTCAAGTAAAATGTCGGCGTCATGAAATTGGGCACCTCCCGCGTGGCGGCGAGATCCGCTAAAACACAAGTCATGTCCACGATATCATCCAACCCACCTGTGCGCTGCTCGGAAGTCCGCTTCGCTGAGGTTGATTTCCCCGGCGTGATCCAGTCCCGCCTCGTCATCGAATACTCTGATGGCCTCAAAATCATCGTCGCCACCCACTATGACCTCCATCTCGCAGCCGATCTCATCTCCGAACTACGCCGTCGCCAACGGGAAGGAGGGCGCAAATGATCAACCTCACCAACGCCTCGCTCAAGATCTACCTCGCTCTCCAACCTTGCGACATG
>JBLHUR010000083.1:0-25713 GCA_047629805.1 Akkermansiaceae bacterium
TTAGAGAAAAGCCACAGTGACAAGGATGACCTCTCTAACGTCCTCCGCTACCACGAGCGCACCATTGCGAAAAACCTCCACCAACAAATGCAGGCGCATTTCTGGGAAAAATCAGCAGGCTTCGAGGTAAAGATCTTGAAGGGCTGGATGGCCCTCAAGGAATGCCCCTTCAATGCCGAAGAAGGCAACGATGCTCTCAACTTTCGCACCACCCCTGTAAAGAAAAGCGAGATCCGCAAAAACATCTACACCGGCTTCTCCAAGTGTCTCTATCCTCATCAGAAGTTCGATTCTGACGCCGAACGCCGCTTCGCTGAAGTCCTGGAGAACGACTCAACCGTTGAGAAATGGTTCAAACCCGCCAGCGGGCAGTTCCAACTCTACTACCGTATCGGCACCCAAGGAGAAAAGGGCTACGAGCCTGACTTCGTCATCGAAACAAAGACCCATCGATATCTTGCCGAAGTCAAAGCTGCCAATGAACTAAAGGCCGTAGACGTCGTCGCAAAAGCCGAAGCCGGAAAGCTCTTCTGCGACCAAGCCACCGAGCATACAACCGGAAAACCATGGCAATACCTCTTGATCTCAGATCAAAAAATCGCTCCAAACATGACCGTCAAAGCCTTCGCATAGAAGGCTCTGTCTACCAATTCCACTCACCGCCTCCAATCACCACGCTCTCTCAGAGCTGTCCAGCAAGAGCCGTTCCTCCCGCGAGATAGAATCCTTGCTGCGCGAGGAGAGGAGAGAGATCCCTCAGTAATCCCAATCAGTGAGCTGGGAGGACTTGTTCTTGAAACATCTGAGTTCAGTTTGGTGAATCCCGAGGGTGGCGCAAGCAAAGCTAAGCGCCTTCTTTTCCAGGGATCGGAGCTGGGTGACCGCTTCACGGATGCCAGCACGACTGTAAGTCGTTTGAAGGAGCTTCCAATCTTTTCGAGAACCCGCTTCACGAGCCAATTCCGGTGTTCGTCGAGGCTCACCGATTCCCGCGCGGTGTCCCAGAAAAGATGTGACGAAAACTGCTCCATTGACCATGAGTTTCTCATAAGAGCGGCAAGAATGCAAAACCTCCTCAGAAAAGATCCCCAGCATCTGTGAAAGAGACTCCACCCACAAAGATCAAACGATCCCCTTGCCCTTTAAGAACGGGATCAGCTCATCGACTCCAAAGTCCGCCAGCACCTCGCCGTGCCAGTTCATCGTCGGCGCCTTGGATTGACCGGAGAGATCGATCATTTCCTTCATCGCCTCGGGATTGCCGGAGACGATGATGGTTTCGACCTCAATGGCCTTTTTCGATAGATAGTCGACGACCTCGACGCACCAGGGGCAGCCGGGTTTGATGTAAAGAACGGGTAAGGACATAATCTGTGACGAATCCTTACGGCAGGATCAGGAAGCAGGCAAGGCAAGGCCAAAGCCTCCACCTTAACCGTTGACCATCGCCACCTCATCATCGACAGATACGGAAATTCATGCCCCTCATCTCCTCCACCTACCGCGCACCGATTGGCTTGCGAGGCGGACATCGCTCCACCATCTACCCCACTCTTTTCCGGCGGCTTGGAAAACCAGAGATTGAGCGCGAGCGCCTTGAACTCCCCGACGGCGATTTCATGGACCTCGATTGGTCACCGCGGAAGCACAAGCGCCTCGCCATCATCGGGCATGGGCTCGAGGGGGAATCCTCAGCCAAATACATTCGAGGGATGTCGATCGCGCTGCAGAAGCGCGACTGGGATACCCTTGCTTGGAATTGCCGGGGCTGCTCCGGTGAGCCGAACCGCCTCCTTCGTTCGTATCACTCTGGGGTGAGCGATGACCTTGGCCACGTCGTCGATCACGCGATCTCAGAAGGCTACCAAGAAATCGCCCTTGTCGGCTTCAGTCTTGGTGGAAATATTCTCCTCAAATATCTGGGCGAACAGAGGGAGAACCTGCACCCCGAAGTGAAAGCGGGAGTCGCCTTCTCCGCTCCCTGCGACCTCACCTCCAGCTCGCTGCGCCTTGGCGACTGGGAGAACAAAATCTACATGGCCCGCTTCATGGACGGCTTGAAAGACAAGGTCATCCAGAAAAACGAGGTCTTCCCCGGCAAACTCGACCTCAGCGGAATTCAAAAGATCAAAACCTTCGCCGAGTTCGATGACCGCTTCACCGCGCCCCTCAATGGCTTCACCGACGCCCGCGACTACTGGACCCGCGCCAGCGCCAAGCCGCACCTTCACAAAATCACGGTTCCAGCCCTGATGGTGCAGGCTCTTGATGATCCCTTCCTGCCCGATCTCTGCTTTCCCCGCGAGATCGCCGAAAAAAGCCGATATCTTTCCCTTGAGACCCCGCCCCACGGAGGCCATGTTGGATTTGTCAGTCGCGATCAGGAATACTGGTCCGAATCACGCTGTGCGGAATTCCTCAACTCCCATTCCCTCTAAAACCCATGAAACGCCTCCTTCCTCTTCTCCTCCTCCCGCTCACCGTCGCGGCCCAGGACTTCACCTTGGACATCCCCAAGCTCCCCCATCCCGTCAAAGTTTCCCTTCCTGAAAACTACGATCCTGCCGTAAAGCACCCCACCTTTTTCTACTATCACGGCACGAGCGGCCGCCCCACCACCGACCTCATGCGAACCCAGGCCGGAAACAAAGACTGGATCATCGTCGGCATGACCTACACCCACCGGGGAAAATTTACCCTGAGCCCGCAATCCTTCGCAGCTGAACAAAAAATCTACCATACCGTGCGCTCGATCATGATCGCCAAGCACGGCACCGATCCGGACAAGCTCTACATCGGAGGATTTTCGCTAGGAGGTTGGCACACCGACCTCATGCTTCAAGCCGAACCCACCATCAGCGGCGGCATCATCATCGGCGCGGGCCACGCTCAGATCGCGCCGGGTGCAATGAAAAAATACCCCGCAAAAAAGCCCATCCACATCGCCCTTGGTCGCTCCGATGGCAGCTACACCTATGCCCTCAAAGGCTTCCTGCACCACCGCCAACTCGGCGGCACCGTCTCCCTGGAAGTTTGGCCAAGCTTGGGACATGCCTACCCAGAAAACGGCTCCGACTCCATCCGCCAATGGCTCGCCCTTCGTGCGAAATCTCCCGTAGCCTTGGCCCCTCTCGCCCTCAAGGAACTCACAGAAGCCGTCGCCAAAACAGAGTCGCTCAAACCGATCGAAAAATGGGATCGCCTCCGTGAAGTTAAGGATATGCCTTACTTCGCCCTCACCCCGCCCGCATGGCAGGCTAAATTTAAAAAATCACTCGCCGCACTCGAGGCCACCGGCCCCGTTGTAACCGACGCTTCCCTTTACTCAAAACATCGTCGTCTCCTCCATCAAGAGATCACAAACCGCACCCTCACTTCGCTTAAAAAAGTGAACCTCAGCTACCTCGACCTCTCCAGCAAATACCCCAACACCCGCCAAGGGAAACTCCTCGAAGAAGACTTCAAACGAACCGCCGCGATCTTGAAGCAGATTAAAGTGGTCCCCCGCGAAAAGAAGCCCACCGAGATTCCCAGTGGCCCCGTCCCCCAACGCAGAATCCCCGGAAACCCCTTAATTCGCTGATGACTTCACGCTCAAGCCTGCAGGCTTGGCCGTCATTTCAAAGCCATCCGAGAAGCGCACCTTCAGAGGTGTTCTTTGAAAATTGTAGGCGGCATAGGTCTTTTTACCGCCCTTGCGATAGACATTCACAAAAGGATGCTCCGAGGTCACCGAGGCCTCATTGCGCCCCAGGCGATCCAGCGTATGAATCCAGTGATACATAAAGGCGTGGGTGTTCCCCCCTTCAAGACTACAATCGGGGTTTTCATCAATGTATGAGGCTGCCATTTTGGGATCACTCAGAGCATTAAACATCACAACCAAGTCTCCCCAGCCATTGTTATAATCGTTCCGTTTTTCCCGCTTCTCAACGATGCGATCATGGTTCTTCTTCACGTAATCAGGAAAGCGTCCCATATAAATCGAAGCCGGCGTGAAAGGGAGCCAGTTGATCCCGTGGATGCAATCAATGTCACCCGAAAACCAAGTCGCAAAGGCCCCCTTGCCTCCCCAAATCATCCCGAGCGCAACGTTCGGAAAATCCTTCGGAAAATTCGTCCCCGAGACATCGAACCAATATTCCTCCACCGCCGTCCGCTCGGTGTTATAGAGAAAAATTCCGGTATCGCGAATGACCTTATCGCCTGTCACCTCACCCCAGAGCATGAGGCCATACCACGCATTCATAGACTCAGATGACGATTCCTGATTATTGCCATCGCCAAACTTGGCATGCCCGGAAGCCCACGAGTGCCCGGCGTAAATATCAAAGCAGCGAAGGTGTGGGAAAAGAGGGTCATCCTTCTTCGTCGAGGCGATGTCGCGAATCATCAAGTTGATCATCGGCCCCCACTTCGTGGCCCAAGCCGGATTGATGCGAGCCACCTCCGCCGCCGCCCGGATGAAATATCCGTAATGGAAATGATGATCATTAAGCTGGCCGTCACTGCCATAGGAAGGCTTGCTCCCGATGAGAGTTCCCCAAGTTTTATCGTAGTAGAATAGTGGAGCCACTTCTCCTTCGGATGCCGTGAGCCAGTTCTCGAGGCGGGCCTGGATTTCACCGACAAAGGCCTTTTGCATCTCCTTTTCTCCTAACATCTCGGCAATCCCACTCAGCGTAGCGAGCTTCCCCAGATGCTTCCCTTCCCAGTAGGTATCTTTAAATTCTGTGATCTCTTTCGGCACTTCTTTCTTCAGGTAAGCCACCATCCGCGCTCGATCCTCGATCCCCTCGGCGGGTAACATCGGAAGTAAGCCCTGAATAGGGACCACTGTTTTAAAGCCACTCCCCTCCGCGACTTTCATGGCACCGCGCACCGAGCGATACGCTTGCCCGGTCAACTTTACTTCGCTGTATTTCCATTGGTGGGGATAGAGCGCATAGACCGTTCCTTTTCCATTCCCCTCAAGCGCAACGGTTTTGAATTGATAACTTGTCTCCAGATTCCCATCAGAAATCGCAGTTGAAATCTGAGTGTCCACGACGTGATAGTGGGCCTTTTTGGCAAAGGTCGCGAGAGTCTCGGGTTCCTTGTCTGGCAAGAGAGCCACCGAAAAATACCCCTTGGAGCCGACATTACAGTATTGATTCCCCTCCAGCCCCGTCCATGTCGATCCCGCCGACCCAAACAGGCCATAGTGATTCCCCCGGACCGTGACCCCGATCGTGGCATCCCCCTTATCGCCACTCCAGACAATCGGCTTGTCGGAAAAACTAACGAGCGGATCCCCTCCTTTGATCCTGCCAAAGACGTAGGGGCTGCCATGACCGAAACTTGTCTGCAATGACAGATCCCCCTCTCTAAATTCGACTGTCACAAACCACTCCGAGTATCCCGCCAGCTTTGCCGAGGGAAATTGCTTCATCCCACTATGCCCCAGGACAAAGTCCCCCGTCTTGGAAACACCTCCACCCATGATATTTCCGGAACGACCATCAATCCCCGCACCCGGATAAGTCACCGCCAGTCCTCCCTCATGACAAACCATCGCCAGTGGATGCGGAAAGAGATTCTGGGAATAATTCTCCCACACCAGAGAACTCCACCATTGATTGGTGGGTGTCGCCCCCTTTAAGTGAGAAGTTTTGGAAAGACTTTGCGGCAAAGCCTCGCACCCCGCAGGCCTCTCAGTGCTATAGCTCCCGGCTCCCAGCTGAATCGACTCGCCAAAAGCCAAACAAGCGAGGGAAGCAAACAAAGCCGGAAAAATGATCGGGATTTTCATGTCCCTTACCCTACTCCCACTCACCCCATGTAATTGCATTATTTTGCATCTTTCTAAAAAAGACCCAATCCTCAGCTTCCCCCGCAAAGCTTACGATTATTCGCCCCCGACACAGACATTGAGTCCTGATTCTATGAGAGATTGACAGGATCTTTTGTCTCGTGAAATGCGAGGGAGGATCATCACTAAATTCGACAAATTTTAAAATCATTCCTGATCACTCTCCGCCATTTCAAGCGTAGACTCCACTCCATGCGCTTCTTCCTCCTCTTCTTCCTGACCTCCCTCCATCTCGCTGCCGCTCCCCTCAAAGTCGCCGTCATCGGCGACTCCATCACATTCGGAGCCGGTGCAGAGCCACGCGAAACCCACCGCTACTCCACCCGCCTCGGTCATCTTCTCGGGAAAGACTACGACGTCCAGACCTTCGCCGCCGGCGGCCTCTGCATCCTCCGAAAGGCCGATCGCCCCTTCGTCAAAACACCCCACTTCAAAAAGGCCCTCGCCTTCAAGCCCGACCTCGCCGTCATCACTCTCGGCACAAATGACACCTGCCAAAACGCGAAACGAAAAAACTGGCAGAACCACCCCGACCTCCAGGCCGACGCCCTCTTCATCGTCAGCGAACTCCGCAAAGCCAACCCGCAAGTCATCGTCCACCTCTGCACCCCACCGCCCATCTTCCCCGAACGAAAAGGCCTCAAGCCCGAGCGCAAAACCGACCTCCTCGAACGCTCCAAACACCTCACCGTCATCCACAAAGCCTACGCCGCTGCCGCCGCGACCGATGACAAACTCCACTTCCACGACCTCTCCCGCGCCCTCTCCGAAAACAACACCACCGATGGCGTCCACCCCAACACCTCCGGCCACCAACAACTCGCGCATCACTTCTACGACCTCCTCTCCCACTCCACCGGCAACCGCGCCCCCGCAAAAATCACCTCCCAGTGGAACGGCTTCGACCGCCACGACTTCCAACTCCCTGTCACCGGAGCCAAAGCCACCCTCGTCATCCCCCACACCGCAGCCAAAGGCCAAGCCTGGATCTGGCGCGCCCGCTTTTGGGGCCACCAACCCGCCCTCGATCTCGCCCTTCTCGACCGAGGCTACCACCTCGCCTTTGTCGATGTCAGCAACCTTTACGGCAGCGAAGCCGCCATGAAACGAGGCGAAGAACTCCACCATATCCTCACCACTAACTTCAAGCTCAGCCAAAAACCCATCCTCGAAGGCATGTCACGCGGCGGCCTTTTCGTCTTCAACTTCGCCGCCAAACATCCCGGCAAAGTCTCCGCCATCTACGGCGACAACCCCGTCTGCAACTTCAACTCCTGGCCCGGCGGCATGAACGGCAAACTTTCAAAAGGCGACTACACCCGCTGCCTCGCCGCCTACGGCCTCACCGCCGACCAAGCCAAAACCCACCCCCAAATCACAGCCCCCGCCTTCGCTGAAAAACTCAAAGGCATCCCCGTCGCCCTCGTCATCGGCACCGCCGACGACGTCGTCCCCCCCTCCGAAAACGCCGAACTCGTCGCCGCCAACCTCACCAAACTCAACTCCCCTTTAAAAGTCTGGCGCAAGCCCGGCCTCGGCCACCACCCCCACGGCCTCTCCCCGGTCGAGCCCCTCCTCAAATTCCTCCTCCAAGTTGCCCCTAAATAATCCGCACCTACCCCGGAGGAGAGGCTCTGAGCCAAATGGCACTTCCGATAAGGGGTTTCTTGGCCAAAGGCCTTCCTCATATCAGCCCAGCCCAACGGGCTGGGTGTGGGGCAGAGACCGAGCTGTTCGCTGAAGGCGAACTTCATAAGGCTGCCCGTATGACCTTGTCCTTCAGACGACTCGCGTGGTTACCCTTTCACATGGGGCGGCACTTCATTCTGCCCCATGCTGGTATCATTCAGGCCTTTGGCCAACTTGATGAAGATCGCGACCACCTCCCTTAAAGATGGGTTAAAGAAGTTTTCTCACCCTCCCCCGGAGCGAAGCCCCAATCCCCAATCCCAGCCTTCTTCACTTCCTCCTCCCACTTTCCAAGATACTCCCGCTGCTGTTTCCAACCCCGTCCACCTGGCAAATCGGCCCCATAGGTGTGAATCCGAGCCAGTCCCTGCGCCACCAAAAGCTCGTGCAGATAAACCTCCCGGCCCTCCCAATTCAAAATCACAAAGCAGTGCTTTCGTAATTTATCTCGATAGACATTTTGCCACTTCGTCAGAACCTCAAAGTGCTCGGTCTTCAGTAAGTTCAATACGAAAGCCTTCGCATCCTTTCCTACCTTCGCCACATCATCCCGACTCATGCCATTAAAAATTCACCCTGCTCGTCAAGCCGCTTCCCGTTAGTGTCTCCTCCTCGATACTCCCTATACGCACTCTCCGGCGTATCTTCATTTTTTGATTCATAACTTTCGCAAATTCAGAGCCCCGTGTGGCCCCGATAAATCTTGTAAGTCCCCGTCGGCACCGTCACCGGTCGCCATTCCTTTTTGAGCCGACGATGGCTCTTAATAAACTTCGTCGGATCCGCCCAATTCTTCGTCGAGCGCGCGACACTTTCCCGCCACATCCCGATCGTGAGATTGTAGCGGATTTCAAAATGCAAATGCGCCGCATACATCCCCCGATTATTCCCCATCGTCCCAATCTTCTGCCCTCGCGTTACCAAGTCCCCCTTCTTCACCAGAATCGTCCGTAAATGGCCATACTGCGAATCGACATACTTGACCTGCCCCGTCGCAGGCTCACGGTAAGCATGCCGGATCAGCACCACCCGCCCCCAACCAACCTTAACGTCCGCCGCAAAAGTCACCACCCCATCACCACAGGCATAAATGGGATCATTCAAATCCGAATCCCCGCCGCCCGTGCCATTCCAATCCTCCCCAAAATGAAGCGGGGCCGTCAGACGCATCCCCCGAGCCTTGTAGTAACTTTTGGCATCGGGTTTCCCCACCGGAAAGTCGAAACCATCCGCCAGCTTCATACGCAGGGCCTCCCCGAAGGAGGCTCCGATAAACACGAGTGGAAAGATGACGGCTTTAAAAATCATTTCTGAGAACCTGCCGCAGCCCGACGAAGTCGGTCCATGATGGCAACCCCGACCCCGGTTTCGGAAACAGACTCGGAGACAATGACATCCACTCCCGCCGCGTCGAGTTTTCTCAGGCAGTAAAAAAGCCGCACTCCACCCTCCGCCAACTTGCCCTTCCCCGGGCTCATGATCTCAGTATGGGCCCACTCCGTGGCTTCCATCAGCGAACCATTACCCTCACCACGATAACTGAGCAGACCATACTTCACCCCTTCCTCAGGGACAAAATCATCCGGCTTTTCAATGAGAATCAAAGGCGTTTCAGGTGCATAATGACTCTCCACCTGCCCCGGCGCTTCGATGTGATCCGCCTTCGTCCGCTTCGGCCTGATCACCTTGGCAATCTTCCGCAGATCCTCCCGCGCAATCGGCCCAGGTCGCAAAAGTCGTAAAACCGGACCTTTCTCCGTCATCTCAGGCGCAATGATCGTGCTTTCCAGCCCGGCACAACACGCCCCGCCATCGATCACCATCGGGATCTTTCCTCCCAACTCGTCCATCACCGCCTGGGCCGAGGTCGGGCTAATCCGCCCAAACCGATTCGCACTCGGGGCCGCTATCGGAATTTCCCGCGCCACCGCCTTCATCACCTCATGCGAACTCATCCGAACCGCCACCGTATCCAGCCCACTCGTCACAATATCAGGGACATCCGGCCTCTTGGGTAAAACCAAGGTCAGAGGCCCGGGCCAATAAGCCGCAATCAGTTCATCCACCACTTCCTCCAGCTCCTCCGGGACATTCGCGATAATCTCAAGATCACGCTTATGCCCGATGTGAACAATGAGAGGATCAAAGGTCGGCCGCTCCTTCACCTCGAAAATCTTTGCCACTGCCTCCGCATTAAAGGCATCGGCCGCCAGTCCATAAACGGTTTCGGTCGGCAAGGCCACCACCTCACCATCCTCCAAGAGAGCCACCGCTTGCGCGACCGCTTCCCGCCAATCTTCAAAATCTGCTACGACTAATTTCGTGTCCACGGGAAATCTTTAGCAGATACAGCTTCATGAATCGAATGAAGAAGCTAGACTTTCTTCAGAGCATGCAGCGGAACATTATCCTCATCGGATTTATGGGAACCGGTAAGTCCACCATCGGACGAAACCTTTCCCAGACCTTCGGCTACCCGCTCACCGACACCGACCACCTCATCGTCGAACAACAAGGCCGCCCCATCCCCGAAATCTTCGCCTCCGAAGGTGAGGAAGCCTTCCGCGACATCGAGACCAATGTCCTCCACTCCCTCCACCAGCACTCCGGTCACATCATCGCGACCGGCGGCGGGATCATAGGCAGGGAAGAAAACCGCAAGCTCCTCCGCGAACTCGGCTACGTCGTCTGGCTCATCGCCAAACCGTCCGAAATCCTCGACCGCACCTCGCGCAACTCCAACCGCCCCCTCCTCAACACCCCCGACCCCGAAAGCACCATCCGCGAACTCCTCGAAATCCGCACCCCTCTCTACCGCGACACCGCCCACCTCGGCATCGAGACCGACAACCTCTCCTTCGACGAAGTCACCACCGGCATCATCGAGTCCGCCCGCTACCACTTCGGCAGCCAAACCGAGCAAAAATGACTCCCGCCATCGCCAACTCAAACGTCAAGTTCGTCGCTCGACAGTTGGGCTTCGATGACTGCCGCATCGCCGCCGCCACCCGCGCCCCCCACGCCGACCGCTACCTCGATTGGGTCGAAGCAGGCCACGCCGGCGACATGTCCTGGCTCGAAAGAAACCTCGACCGCCGCTGCGACCCGCGCGAAGTCCTCCCCGGCTGCAAATCCGTCGTCTCCCTCGCCCTCAACTACTTCCCCGCACAAGAACAAGCCCGCTCCGACTACCGCATCGCCCGCTACGCGTGGAATGACGACTACCACGACCTCATCGAAGAAAAGCTCAAAGACCTAGACCACGCCCTCGCCGACATGGACGGAACCCAGCGCTACTACGTCGACACCGGCCCCGTCCTCGAACGCGACTTCGCCTCCGCCGCCGGCCTCGGCTGGAACGGAAAATCCACCGTCCAAATCCACCGCAAACTCGGCACCTGGTTCTTCCTCGCCGAACTCTTAACCACCCTAGAAATCGCACCTGACGAGCCTTCAAAAGACCACTGCGGAAAATGCACCGCCTGCATCACCGCCTGTCCCACCCAGGCCATCACCGGACCCCAAAAAATGGTCGCCACCCGCTGCATCTCCTACCTCACCATCGAACACAAAGGCGCCATCCCCCTCGAATTCCGCCGCGCCATCGGCGACCGCATCTACGGCTGCGATGACTGCCTCGACGCCTGCCCCTGGAACCGCTTCGCCCAAATCTCGCGCGAAACCTCCTTCCACGCCCGCGAGGAAATCTTCACCCACTCCCTCCAAGATTTCCTGGAAATGTCAGTCGATGACTTCCGCACCATCTTCGCCAAATCCCCCATCAAACGAATCAAACACGACCGCTTCATCAGAAACGTCTGCGTCGCCCTGGGAAACACCGGCACAAAAAAAGACCTCCCAAAACTCCAAGAACTCACCACCCACGAATCCCCCCTCATCGCCGAACACGCCCAATGGGCCATCGACGAAATCAACAACCGCCTCTAAAAAAAATCTGCGCCAATCGGTGCCTAATCCTCTTAAATCTGTGGCAAAATTCCCAGACTTCCTCTGAGAGCGACCACAGAAAGAGCAGAAGAAAGGAGAAAGGAGAAAGGAGAAAAGAAGAGAAGCCAACCCACAAAACTCCCGGCAATCCAACAAGCCCCAAGGAAGGGCTCTCACCAGAGAGCCCATTCAAAGCCCCCTCAACCAAGCTTCTGCTCCCTTCTGCTTTTTCCGTGGTCAATCCCCCTCTTCCAAGCCCCCCAACCATAAATCTAAAACCCAAAACCCAAAACCCATGACCCACCTCCTCACTCTCCTCCCCTCTTTAGCATTTCTCATTTCGAATTTAGGATTTGGCGCGGAGCGCCCCAACATCCTCCTCATCCTCGCCGATGACCTCGGCTACTCCGACCTCGGCTGTTACGGCTCCGAAATCAAAACTCCCCACCTCGATTCCCTCGCTCAAAACGGCCTCCGCTTCACCAACTTCTACAACACCGCCCGTTGCTGGCCCACCCGCGCCTCCATCCTCACCGGCTACTACCCCCAACAAATCCGGCGCGATACCATCAAAGGAAAACCGGGCCCTAAAAAAGGAAAACGCCCCGCCTTTGCCACCCTCGCCCCCGTCCACCTCAAACCCCTCGGCTACCGCTCCTACCACGTCGGCAAATGGCACCTCGACGGCATGCCCATCGCCTCCGGCTTCGACCGCTCCTACTACCTCCAAGACCAAAGCCGTTTCTTCAATCCCGAAACCCACCACCTCGACGACACCCCCCTCCCGCCCGTCAAAAAAGGCAGCGATTTCTACGCCACCACCGAACTCGCCAGCCGCACCATCGAATTCCTAACCGAGCACGAAACGAAACACCAGAAGGCCCCCTTCTTCACCTACCTCGCCTTTGCCGCACCCCACTTTCCCCTCCACGCCCTGCCCCAAGACATCGCAAAGTACGAGAAAATCTATCCTTCCGGCTGGGAAGCCATCCGCACAAAACGCCATCAACGAATGGCCAAGCTCGGCTTTCCAAAAGTAGCCCTCTCCCCCGTCCTCCCCGACCTCGGACCACCCTACCACTTCCCCGATCACCTCAAAATCCTCGGACCCGACGAAGTCAACCGCCCCCTCCCCTGGAATTCACTTACCGAATCCCAACAAAAATTCCAGGCCCACAAAATGGCCATCCACGCCGCCATGATCGACCGCATGGACCAGGAAATCGGACGAGTCATCGCCCACCTCAAAAAGACCAAGCAATTCGGGAACACCCTCATCCTCTTCCTCTCCGACAACGGAGCTAGCGCCGAGATCATGGTCCGCGGCGACGGTCACGACCCCAAAGCTCCCATGGGCTCCGTCGCCACCTACCTCTGCCTTGGCCCTGGCTGGTCCACCGTCGCCAATACCCCCTTCAAAAAACACAAAACCTGGACCCACGAAGGAGGCATCGCCACCCCCCTCATCGCCCACTGGCCACAAGGTATCCCCACCCAGAAAGGCCAAAACGAATTCCGCCACACCCCCGCCCACGTCATCGACCTCCTCCCCACCCTCCTCGGCCTCACCAGCAAGAAAGTGGAAAAGCTCCCCGGAAAAAACCTCCTCCCCGTCTTCAAAGCAGATCAACCCGACTTCCACGAGGCTCTCTGGTGGTCCCACGAAGGCAACCACGCCATCCAAGAAAACAACTGGAAAGCCGTCTCCAGCCACAACGAACCGTGGGAACTCTACAACCTCTCCCAAGACCGCAGCGAAACCAAAAACCTCGCCACCAAACACCCCGACAAACTAAAACAGCTCATCACCTTCTGGGAAAAACGCGCCGACCAATACCTCTCCGACGCCCAGAAATAAGACCCTCCCAGTCCGTGGGAAATCCGTGCCATTGCGTGCCAATCTATGCCTAATCTGTGCCTAATCCGCTTAAATCTGTGGTAAAATCCCCGCCCTCTTCAAAAGAAAACTGATCTTAGAATTAACCACAGAAAGAGCAGGAGCAGAAAAAAAACCCACCACAGTCCCCAAGGAATGGCTCTCTCCAGAGTGCCCATTCAAACCACCCCAACCCAGCTTCTATTCCCTTCTGCTTTTTCGGTGGTTCAATTTTCACCCGCACAACCAAGCCTCTGTCTTCTCTGCTAACTCTGTCGTCGATCCCCCTCAACCTTTTCGTTCATTTCGTCACTTTCGTGGTTGGCCCACTCCGGCATCAAAAATATGAGCCTTTCCAGCCCTCTCCCCCATTCGCTAACCTCACAAATGCTCCTCAAAAAACTCCTCCCAGCCCTCGTCCTCATCTCCACCCTCACCGCCCAAGAAAAAGCCCCAACTCCCCCCGCCACCGACTTCGGCTTCACCAACCTCTTCAACGGCAAGAACCTCACCAACTGGGTCGACGTCAACACCTCGCCCGAAACCTGGTCCGTCAAAGACGGCCTCCTCATTTGCACCGGCCACCCCATCGGCGTCATGCGCTCCGCCAAGCAGTATGAAAACTTCATCCTCGTCGTCGAATGGCGACACATGGAAGCCGGAGGCAACTCCGGCGTCTTCCTCTGGAGCGATGCCAAACCATCCGGCAACCGTCTCCCCCTCGGAATGGAAGTCCAAATGCTCGAACTCCAGTGGCCCTACATCCACAAGAAGCGCGACGGTTCCCCCAACCACATGGGCTACGTCAGCGGCGAACTCTTCGGGGCCGGCGGCATGAAAGCGGTCCCCGAAAACCCACGCGGCAGCCGCAGCATGTCCTACGAAATGCGCTGCAAAGGGAAGGGCGAGTGGAACCAATACGTCATCGTCGCCGTCGATGGCACCGTCAAACTCTCCATCAACGGAAAATTCGTGAACGGCATCCGCGAAGCCAACCTCCGCAAAGGCTACCTCTGCCTCGAATCCGAAGGCGCTGAAATTCACTTCCGTAAAGTCCAAATCATGGAACTCCCCGGCGGCCGAGCCAAGGATCTCGGCATGACTCTCGATCAAAAATAATCACCAGCAGGATCATGAGCGACCTCAACACGTGCCAAACCCTTCTCCGGCGGATCTTGGGCAAGAGGTCATGCGCTCAGTGGACAAGGCCATTGCGAGCTTCGACTACGATCCTGGAAAAGGCACCTTCCGAAGCTGGCTCTGCACGATCGCTCGAAACCAGCTAAACCACTTTTTTAGAAAAAGCGCACGTCAGCCAAAAGTGAGGAATCGTCACCTACTGCAGTGATCGCCCATCCGAATAACGGCCGCTCCCCCCGCAGTCATCCCACCCGGCAGGGAAAAGAACATCAACGCGAAAGCCCAAAGACCTCTTACCGAAAAGAAAATGCCTCGGAGTTTCCGCCTTTCAGCATATTGCTCAAAACCCCAGCCTGCGATTCAAAATGAAATTGGTTTAAACCACACCATTGACTGAGCTTACTCTTTCTTTTTGTCGTCGTCGTCTTGTTCATCGTCGTCTGCCTTCTCAGGTTTCTCCTCGAGCGCTTCCTTCCATGCCCCAATTCCGCCGACGACGGGAATCGAGATCGAGGTTGCCTTAAGATCGATTGTCAACTCGGTGCCAGGATCGGGCCACAAGGTGAATTCACGGTCGCTGGAAAAGATCATTAAGGCGATCTGTTGCCCTTTGGGGATCACTTGATCGTCCGGTTGAAGGTCGAACTTCACGTCATAGAACTGACCAGGCACCAGCGGCTCGCTTGTCCGCAGAGAACGATGGTTCTGGGGATCAGCCCAGCCACGGGTGATGATGTTGTCTGTGATCAGAGTTTTTTTCCCTTTCGACCAAGGAAGAGAAACCATCCAAACTGAGAGATTGGCGGCAGGCTTGCTACTCGCCAATCGGATGGTAATCGAGGAAGTTCCTGAGAGATGAACCGGCTCCTGCAAGATCGGCGTCGTGTAGATCAGGCGATGCTTGGTCCATTCCGCCTGGGCCAGTGAACTCCCGTCGAAGGAGAAATTATCGATCAAGGTCTCAGTCCCCAACTCGCATGCTTTCTCAACGGTTAAGCCCCCTCTCTCAGGTGCGCCGGGGCTCAAATAAAACGATACCGGTGCCGCCGCCGGGTTGGGGTAATCGTAGTAGGAAGTCGGCTGGTCCCGCTTGTCACCTTCCCGAACGATCCTCGCCCTTGGTTCATTCTCGACGTCATTATTTACCTCATGAAGGTAGCGTGTGAACCATCGATTCATCTGCTTAAGCGGAGGCTCGCCGCCATGCCCCCCCTGATGAAAATACGCCTGAACGGGGACGCCCTTTTCCTTCAAGGCCTGATAAATCCTGACGCTATGCTCGGGCTGAACATTCCAATCATTAAAAGCATGCGCCATCAAAGTCGCCGCTTTCATCGGGCCGAGCTGATTCAGATAATCACGTCCCGCCCAAAAGTCATTGTAGTCACCGCTCTCCCGGTCAAACCCCTCTGCCATCTCCTTATCGCGCACTTGACAATTGCAGTGGTCGCGACGCTCAGGATTCCCACTATGGATGAATTCGTAGAGAACATCGATGTCTTCCCCGACAAAGCCACCGGGATGCCTGACCAACCCATTGGAACGGTAATAATGATAATAGGAAGTATTGGGGGCAATGGGAATTATCGCCTTGAGCCCCTCAACTCCCGTGGTCGCCGCCGCTAACGGCAGGGTTCCATTAAAAGAAGTCCCGGTCATGCCAACCTTTCCGGTCGACCAGTTGGCCACAACTTTTTCATCCCCGTCCGGCGTGGTATAGCCGGACGCCTTGCCCGTCAGCCACTGAATCACCGCCTTGGGTGCCAGGGACTCGTTCTCTCCTCCGATTGTAGGACAGCCCTGGGAAAGCCCGGTTCCTGGCGAGGATGAATGCACGACAATATACCCTCGTGGAACCCATGTCTTCACGTGGCTCTTTGAAATGATTGGCCGCTCCCCGAGCCTCTTAACTGGAGGTGATTCCTCGCGCTCCAGAGGTGACTCCCCGACTTCTTGCCGTGGTTTCCAGAAATAATCCCTCCCCTTCGGACCGGTCCCCGCGAAATAGGGACTCGTGATGTAGATCACCGGTAACTTCAGCCCTTCGGTTTCAGTCTGCCGTGGACGAGTGACATCAACATGCATTCGATCCGGACGGCCGTCCCCATCGGAATCAAAATTTGTCTCAACCCACAAGTCGTGGCGAATCCACATGTCGGGATCATTGAACCTCTCAACAACCTGCGCTTCTCCATCCTTAAAAACAGGCACAGCCGCTTCCGACTTTCCGGAATCGGCCCAGAGAGGCGAAGCGACCGCGAGGGAGAGGAAAGCCGAAACGACCAAACAATCGGCCCTACCCAATTCAGATTTTCTTTTTCTATGCATTGTTTAAACTCTTCATATTTTCAAAACGGATACTCTCTAAATTCCACGATATTTAAAATGGCTTCACAAGGAAAAGTCCCCGTCCATCATCAAACGGATCCGTTCTTCGGGCAGTTCACAAAGAAACGTCAAAACAATACCCCTAGAGGTCAAAGTCAATATTTTCGAAAGAACATGCCCCCAGCAACCCTCTTTTCTCTGGATCAAAAATCGCCAAAACCAGGAAGCGACAAGAAGATGGCAAAGCTGGACGGAGCCGTGACAAACTAAGTTCAGAGCTTAGTCACCGAACCCGGAGTTGCTCTCAATCAGGAACACGCGTTTGTCATTTCCGCTTTACCACGGCCTTAAACTCCTGATTCCCAAACTTCGCGACCTCTGCAGTACAGCCGAACCACCAACTATCGCCCATCTTGGGATCATTAAGAGTCACACCGAGAGACTTATCGTGATTGAAATGGAGATAAAGAAATTCACCTGGATTTCCAGGGTCCGCAACAAACTCTTCGTCAACATCGATACTGAACCATGAGGGGCCTTCGGAGCCATCGAAAGACTCCTCAATTTTCACAAAAAGCACATGCCTTCGACCCCGCATTTCAAAAATGGAGGCCGCAATGCGCTTTCCCTCTTTCGTCTGAACCTCAACCGTCCAACCGTTCGCTGGATCCAGCGGAATACGGATTCTCCGATATTCCCAAAGACCGGCGAAGATCAAAAGAAGAGGAAGCCCGAGGACAGATAAAATTAAGACCTTCTTTCGATTCATTTCGATAAAGTTACCCAGCCTCCACCTTCGTCGCAATTGGAATCTCATTCGTATATTTTTCCGGACTAAATAAAACGCCTTCCTTCACTCGATTTATAAGCTAACAAGAAATTTAAAATGAACAGTCTCACTATAGGCCTCTTAGCTGGCCTTGCCCTTTTGCCTTCTTGCCGAGAACCTATCGAAGAAACAGAATCCAAGTAGCCCACTGAGCCGATCATCAACGAAATAGCTCTTGAGATCTGTCGTTTAATCCCCCGAATTACGTAGGCAAAGACCTCAGATTGGAATTCAGAACTCCAGCCGAAGATCCATCATAACAGATGGTTCAAATTTCGGGGAGCACGCCAGTGAGGCTGACCAAAAAAGGTAGCCCATTTCGTATTCGTCCCATTCCCGTATCTCTCCGTACAGAGAATCCCATTTCCCGCTTTCGAGGTCACAAGTCGTGTCATAAAGAAATTAACGTCGGCCTTCAAAGGCGCGTGAAAGAGTGAGTTCATCAGCAAACTCCAGTCCACCACCCGCAGGTAGACCTTGCGCAAGTCGGGTGATGGTGCAGCCGGTGGAAGCGAGCACTTCACTGAGATAGTTGGCGGTCGCTTCACCTTCGACATCAGAGCTAGTGGCGAGAATGACTTCGGTCCCCGGGGTCTCACGCACACGACGGACCAGACCACCAATACGGAGATCCTCGGGACGGACGTCATCGAGAGGTGAGAGCTTACCGCCGAGGCAGTGGTAAAGCCCTCGAAAGACGCCGGAGCGCTCGATCGGGAGAACATCGGTCGGCCGCTCGACGACACAGAGAAGTTGCGTTTCTCTCCCCTGCTCGCTGCACACCGCACAGCCGGAGTGGCCCGTAAAAAACCCGCAAGTGGGGCAGGCTTTCACCACTTCGTGGCACTCACGTAATGCTTTGGAAAGATCCATCGGGGACGCTTTGGGATTCTGCAAAAGATGCACCGCGATACGCTCGGCACTACGAGGACCAACGCCAGGAAGGCGCTTTAATTCGCCGATCAAGGCTCGGACTTCTGAGGGGTATTCAACCTTGGCCATCTGAGCGCTTGGAATGTTGCTCCGTCATGTGGTCACCTTCGAGCCGGATGATGTTTTCCGCAGTATCTTCAATAATTCCCTCGCAAGGCATGCGGTGAATTTGGGCATAGACAGTCGCCGAAAACCAGGACCAGACAACGGCGAGTAAAACACCGAAAGGTTTCCAAAAAATCCCCCAGACCGCGAAGGCCGGGATCAAGGTAAGAGTGAGCAGCAGTGCCGAAAAACCAATCATCAACTGCCGCCCCAGACCAGGCGTGCCCAGGATTGCAGCAATCAACCCGAAGGAAGCCGCCGCCGTCACGAAAACTCCCACCATTCCTGGCAAGCCCATCTCGGATTGAATGACGAGTCCCCCGCTCTCCCAAAGTCCGCGGAGTGATTCGGTAGCGCCATTAAAAGCGCCTAAGACTTCGGTTGCCGTTCCAAGAAGGAGCGACACGAAGCCGAAAATAATCAACGGCACTGGAAAATGACCGATTGGTTTAGCGGTTTGAGGCATTGGTGTGGGAAAGGTCTAGCAAAAATCCGAACCGGAACAAAGGGATTTGCGACAATCTCACCTCTCTCAGGAGAGATCGACAACTCTTGTTAAAAGACCTCTCGCAAGAATTCTTGTCTCCCTCGGCCGAATCTCTCTAAAAGAAAAGGCGGTGGCCGGAAGAGATTTACGATTTGTAGCAGAACCTCGGGGCGGGAAAAACGCTCCTGGGGATCCCCAAGAACGTTCTCAAGTTGATTCGCGTTGAGGCGACAGGGAATTACTCCTCAATCACCTCGTAAAAGGCCTTCGCTTCGGAAGCAGGAATGGAAGGTGCCACCGTGATCTCACCTCCCGACGTAATCCCTGTTTCGATATCAGTGAAGTTTTCCAGATCGAAAGAGCGGACAATCTTGTAAGTCTTGCCTGGCGATGAGCGGAAGGTCAGCACAATCACACCGCCATCGAGGGCGAGATCCGTGATGTCCGGAGCTCCAGCAATCCCACCAAGATACAGGGTATCTGAGTAGTAACTCAGCCCCTTTTGCTGATTGATCGCTCCCGAGGTGAAGGTCACTCCAGTTAATGAACCATTGGCACCGTCACCCGTCATATTGTCGCTGGCGACACCAAAGGATGAACCGTTTGTTCCTGTCCAGTTACCTCCGAGAGGCTGGGCATCAGAGGCAACCATTGTGCCATCAATGAAGAGTGCGATCACCGAATTCCCTTCATCATCGAGGACATCGTAGGTCACTACGACTTCCAGATCACCAGCTGTAATTTCCGATGCGGTGAGCGTATAGCTAGCGGCTGCGAGCTCCAGCCCACCACCCCCGGCCGCACGGAAAACAATCTCATTCCCTGCCTCATAAACCAGAGAACTCCCAATCGTCGCCCCTCCAGTCTCAAAGAGAACTTCGCGCTGGCCATCGATTTTATCTTCGAAATCCACCACCACCCGGAAGCTGGCATCCACCAGACTGTTCGTTCCAAACAATGCGTCATAGGAAACTCCCGTGCCCAAAGAACTCAGATTGGCGAAAGGCGTCCCAATTTCATCAGCAGGAGGCAGGTTTTCGGAGTCACTAGGATCTGAACCAACGCAAACTTCAAAAGCATCACCGAAGCCATCAAAATCACTATCTACCAATAAGGGGTTACTGGAGAGGATTCCGTTAACCTCTTCTCCATCGGTCAAACCGTCTCCATCGGAATCCCGATTGTTTGGGTCTGTGGGCTCGTCCAAACCCAGTTCCACATGATCTTCAAGACCATCTGAATCCGAATCAGCAAGAGTAGGATTCGTTCCCGCCGCCAACTCCTGAATGTTGCTGAGAGCATCGCCATCATTATTTTCCGTCGCTCCCTCGTCTAGATTGCCAAAAAATTTGATTTCCCAAAAATCAGGAAGCATGTCGCCATCTGAATCACTCTCGGCAATAGCTTCGGCGATGCTAAGAAAAGCTGCATCCGCCTCCGCTGAAGTCAGCGCCCGATCATAGATTTTGAAAAAACCAATATCACCTTGGAATGTCGTCGTTCCCTCAGGAGCAATCCCGCCAGTCCCACCGAGGGATCCATCAACTCCACCTCCAAATCCAGACCAAGTGAAAAGACTAGCCCGCCCATTAGGAACACCAATCGCGCCATTCGAGGTCGAAGAACCAAAACCTCCTGCCGAGCCCTTGATGTAGAGAGCAACATCCCCGGTCATCGAATCAATCGACACCAGAATCTGCACAAAGTCGTTTGGGTTTACAAGAGAGAAGGGAGCCTCCAAATCGACGGTATTTGCCCCTCCGGTGCTATGGAGAAATCGAACAGACGCCGAAGACATAAGAATGGACGAGCCTTCAAGCGGACCTCCGGTTTCAAAAATTACCTGAGGGTTGCTATCAAGACTCCCCGGGCGGACCCAAATTTCAAGAGTAGTATCTTGCGAAGGGAAGCCAAGCCCCATGTCTCCACCAGTCGTGGCGGCGAAATTAACTCGGGTAATCGCTGCCGTTAAACTGTTGTTTTCCGAGGTCAAGCCGATCAAAAGATTTCCTCCTGTAATATCAAAATTCTTACCGCCAACAGAATCGAGAATCGCTCCACTCGTTTGATTCGGAAGCGATGGGTCCCAGCAATGGATGACGGCGGCACTCAGAGCATCAACAACGATCCCAACGTTGGCATCTACGCTTCCCGTTCCATTGGTTGCGGTAAGCGTGTAGGTGGTGGTGGCAACTGGAGATACCAAAGAAGAACCTACCGATGAAACCGCTCCCGGATCTGGAGAAATGGTCACCGTATCTGCACCGGAAACATCCCATTGCAGGGTGGTCGAACCACCCGGTGCAATGAGAGAATCAGTTGTAGTGAATGAATTGATCTCCGGAAGTTCATCCACCACCACAGTCACTTCGCTCGTCACAACAACAGCACCTTTTTGAGCCGACAGGGTATAGGTCGTGGTAGCCCCAGGCATGACCGAGCGCTCTGCAAGCGCAGTCACATCGATGCTTCCAGGGTCCAGGGTGAGCGAATCAAAGTTCGAAACCGTCCACGCGATGGTGCTGGAGCCTCCCACTGAAATCGCAGCAGGAGTTGCACTGAGAGAATCGATCTTTGGTCTTTCCGAATCAGAGGTCAGGGTCAGGGTCACCAAATCATTGGTCCCCGAACCATAATTCACCGAAAATGAATACCCTTGCTCATTGGTGAACGAGGTCTCTTGGGCAAATTGGCCACTGAGATTTGTGTAACTCATCAAAGTCCACGAATCATTGATCGCAAAGACACCTCCCAAGGTGATTCGTAGGGTAGCCGCCGAATCGATCGTCATGTTAAGACCAGTCGAATTTGATCGCGCTAATGATCCCCCATTGGCTCCGTCAATAATGAATGATAGCGTTCCATTCGCTCCAATCGTGCTTGGATCTGCCGAATTGAAAAGATTGCTCTCACCCGTTGGCTGCATTTCTAAAACTCCATTATTGATGTTCAGAAATTTGTAAATCTGCAGCACTCCAGCTACGGAAACAAATCCAGAACCGTCTCCAAAATCACCAATTGCAAACTCCATTGAACCTCCTTGACTGCGGTAGGTAGCCCCCTCTTCCACAACGAGAGTTCCGTTCCCTCCGTTCAATCCCACATAGATTCCATTACCTCCTCCATGAGCACCACTGAGCGTCCCTCCCGTCACCGTGACCGACCCGGCTTGGCCAGCTGCATTTCCAATTTCGATTCGACTGGGGTTATCGGTATTGCTGGCACCAGTGTTCTGATCGACGATGGCATTCCCATTGATGACTGCGATCTGATTATCTGGAACTAAAGCAGGGTCCCAACGGGCGGCGTCCAACCAATTACCGTCACCAGTAAAGGTATTGACCTGCCCCGAGAGCATGCTCGGCAACAGGGAGAGAAGAAGTAGTGATTTTTTCATAATTACGCGTGTGGTTCGCTAGCTTTCAGAACACACCTTTTCTGCCCCTCCGTCAAGGAGGCCTATGAATTTCACCTTGCTGTCTTTTTACCAATGACCGGAATCAGCGGGTATTGGCGCTCACTCGTCTTTGAGAACTACCGCGCCGGAGTGCTTCGCCCGTCCTTCTTGTATTTCGCAAGCAATCCTCGTAGAGATTTTACGACCTCCGGGTAATCATCCTGGACGTTTTTAACCTCCCCAGGATCACTCTCCAGATCGTAAAGCTGAATCGCCGGGAGATCTCGGTAGAGCTTTTTCTGCTGGGGCTTGGGGCTGCTCCAACCTCCGGAATGCGGCGCGTCAATCAACTTCCACTTCCCCTGCCGGATCGCAAAAGTGCCATTGATGGAATGATGCACCGTCGCTTCCCGAAGTGGCTTGTCCGACTGACCGAGAAGGTTCGGAAGCATGCTCACTGAGTCTTCACCAGCGTCTTTCGGCAATCGCTTGCCAAGAACCTCCGACATCGTCGCCAAGAGATCAGTCAAACAAGTCGTATCGTCACAAGTCGATCCCGCCTTCACTTTCGCCGGCCAACGTACGAGGAAAGGAACTCGATGTCCGCCCTCAAAAATGTCCGCTTTATGCCCTCGATAAATATGACTCGGATCGTGGCCCTGCGCCTCAAGTTCGGCAAAATCAGCCTCAGGTGAGCAGCCGTTGTCACTCGTGAATACAAAGATCGTATTCTCATCCACTCCAGCTTCCTTGAGAGCATCCATGACCTGCTTTACAGTATCATCGGTCATCGTGACAAAGTCCGCATAAGCGCTCTTTATCCCACTCTTCCCCTTGAACGCCGGAGTAGGCAAGACCGGCGTATGAGGCGAAGGCAGGGCAAGATAGAGGAAAAATGGCTCTCCCGTTTTGGCCTGTTCCTTAACGTATTTCACCGCGCGGCGGGTGAGGTTCGGAAGAACATCCTCGTGATCAAAATCATCGGAGGTCGGGCCATTCCTCCACCAGCCATTCTTCGATTCCTTCTTCGTCCGCCCCGTCTCTTTCGTCGGAACCGCCGTCGGCATCCCATTCTCAACCCAAACATAGGGAGCCATATCAAGCGAACCGCAGTGACCGTATGAATAAACAAAGCCCTTCTCCTTTGGCCCATTTTTCACCGGCTTTGAAAAATCTACCTTCTTCCCATCCATCGCCCAGTCCCAGCCAAGATGCCATTTGCCAATGAACGCCGTGTCGTAACCATTCCCCTTCAGCATCGAAGCCACCGTCATCCGGCCTTCCTCGATTAAAAATTTTGAATATCCGTTCAGAACTCCTTTCTTCATCCGCGAACGAAAGGCATAGCGCCCCGTCAAAACCCCATAACGGGTCGGCGTGCAAACCGCAGAATTCGAATGCGCATCCGTAAAAAGCATCCCCTCTTTCGCCAACTGATCCGTCCCCGGCGTGGCAATCTTTCCATTAGGATTACCGCTCTTCAAATCCCCATAGCCAAGATCATCGGCGAGGATGTAAACAACGTTTGGTTTGCCCGCCGCAAGCGGAAGAATCGAGATCAGTAAAAGTGCGAGGTATTTCATAGTATGGGTCGTTGAGAGCAAAAAGCAGCCACCTCCGAAAAGATGACCGCTTTGGAAATTGAAGGGAACTTTAAACCAATGAACAGAGTCAGCTGGTAGAACTCGCTGCGAGATTTGCATCGAGGCCAAGGCGGAGATTCATTGGGATGCGGGCATCTCAATGAATCGACAACGCTGATATCGGTGCAAAGATCACGTGAGTTTTACCAAATCATTCTGAGAGTGGGTATTAAACTGGCAGCTTCCACTTTTCGCGGAATGGCTGATCAATCAGCGAGTTTGCCAGGTCGTTGTCGAGAAACTGCATCTTCTTCGGATCGAAGTTGAGATTCGCATTCACTCGATGCGCGATCTTACCAAGGTTGATCAAGGTGCAGGAGTTAAAGCCATTCTGCTCGTTGAGCGCAAACTTCTTCTTCTCGCGAATCGCTTGATGGAAATCGGTGATCTGCGCTTCCGGTTCGGGGAGCGTCTTAACTTTCTCGGCGAAGCCTTTCACGTCGGACTTGAAGCCTTTGAAAATTTTCCCTTCCGGTCCTTCGATGAAGGCAGCATTTTTATCCTTATTCTCACCGTCCAACACGATCGTCGTGCCATCGGCGTATTTATAAGTGATCCGACGCCAGCTTCCCACCGCATCCGTGTCTTGCGGATCGGCATCGATTTCCACCGAAACAGGCAGTTCATTATCCTTGCCCAAAATATACTGAACCGGATCGAGGTAATGCTGACCCATGTCGCCAAGGCCACCACCATCATAGTCCCAATATCCACGGAAAGTCCCGTGAGTGCGGTGCGAGTTGTAAGGGCGATAAGGAGCCGGCCCGAGCCAGAAGTCGTAGTCAAAGTGCTTCGGCACGGCCTGAATCGGCAGATTGGTTTTACCCGACCAGTTAAACTTCCAGTTAAAGCCCGTCGCGCCAGACAAGGTTACTTTATAAGGCCCCTTTCCAATCATCCCTCCATCAACCGCCTTCTTCACCTGACGTGCCGTCACTCCAGATCCGTAGAAATTTGATTTAAAGCGGAACCAAGTATTGATGCGATAGGCCGTCCCAGCTTCCGCGATCGCTTTCTTCATTGCCATCCCTTCACCAATCGTGCGGGACATCGGCTTCTCACCCCAAACCGCCTTGCCGGACTTTGCCGCCGCAATCGCCATATAGGCATGCCAATGCGGAGGCGTGCAAGTGTGGACGATATCAATATCGTCCCGTGCGATGATTTCGCGGAAGTCATGATAACCCTTCACGTCTTTATCCCCGCGCTTGGTGGCTTGCTTCATCCGTTGATCCAGACGCTGGGAATCGACATCACAGAGCGCCAGCAGCCTACCGGGCATCGGCATATGGGAGGCGCTAATCCCGCCGCAACCGATGATCGCACGAGTCAGTTCGTTCGAAGGAGCCGTCTGTCCATTCAGCCCCAGCACACGGCTGGGCACGATGGAAATGGTTGCTAGCGAAGCGAGGCCACCGAGGGCCTTCCGTCTGGAGATTTTGTCTGATAAATTCACGATAGGAGTCAAATACGTTGTCGAAGAATGA
>JBLHUR010000084.1:0-25695 GCA_047629805.1 Akkermansiaceae bacterium
TTATCAGCGTTGCAGGAGATCAGCCCCCCCCTATGTCAGGATGTCGGAACTTGGGCATTTTAGGGTAAATGTCTAGCGGAAATGGAAAAACGCCCTAGCCATGGGCTTTCAAGCCCTTGCGAAACAAACGCCCTGGGACCGGAGCGGAGGGGGGAGAAAGGGGGTTGACTGTCCTTGTTGGCTGTGCTCGTGTGGATGGCTTCGGGACGGGGCACTGCGGACTGTGGAATCGGAGAACGAGCGGAAAGCGGAGCAGTCGGTTCTTGTGTCCAGGTGGCACCGATGAAGTGGTAAAGCAGAATGGAAAGAATGAGTGACCTTGTGTTTACTATTGGTCTCCGTCGCCAATCAAACGGCCAACCTTATAAAAGGCCCGCTGTTCAAACGCGTTGAGATCAACAAGGTCCGTGGTGTTTTTGAGCGGGGCTGTCGCCGCAGGAATCTGCGTCTTGATGACCAACCAGGAATCGAGATCCAGGCTTTTTTGAACTTCGAAAACTTCCCCATCCACCGATTCCCAGGTCAGACTGGTGGTTCCGGCAAGGGGATCATGTTCGCTGCCGATGATGGCGCAAGTGGAGTCGGGAATCGGACTGAGCTGGAGGATGGCGTCCCCGTTTCCAGGGGACTCATGGTTGAAGATCGCCAAGTGGAGTTTGTCTCCATTTACGGTAAGAAAGTAGGGCGTCATCCCGCTGGGAACGAGGCTGCTGAGATCGGTCCAATCCCCCGCGACGAGGTCGTTCATGGTCGCGAAGCGGATGAACTTGTTCTCATCGAAGTCGGTGCCGTCTGCATACGAAGCTGTGAAATAGCTGGTGGCATACCAGAAGCCGTTGAAGAACTCGGCGTCGTTGAGAACCAGTCCGGTCTTGCTCCAGGATCCTGCCGACCCACCCCGACCGGTGGGATCGAAACTGTCGTGGATCTTGAACGTCGGGGTGTCCCAATCCACGATTTCCACGATCCGGCCCTTTGCCGATCCGATCGCATACAGTTTGCCGTTGGCAAAGGTCAGCGCCCGCGCATACCCGCCGACAGGAACGGAGATCGCACTCTCGTTCTCACCAATCGCGGTGAAACGAAAGACGTGGCCCGAGTTGGGATTGAGCGCATAGATCCAACCCGTGGCGGGATCGATCAAGATGTCGTGCGGGCGGTCCAAGGCCACGCCCGCAATGGTGTTGGTCTGAGCTGCGATCGTGCCGCTGGAGAGGTCGGCGAAGGCGATGATGCGATGATTGCCGGTGTCATTGGCGTAGTAGAGGCCGTCTTCCGGGTTGTAGACCACCGAGTGCTGACCGCTCAGCGACACCGGAGACACTTGCAACGGGTCTCCGGGATTGTCTCGATAAACGAAACGGTTGTTTTTTAGGTCGCTAATGATCTCCTGCTTACCCGGCCCGAACGCGATGTGGGTCGGCCAGCTGAACTGGGCTGGATCGCTACCAGGAGCGTATTCGCTCACCTCAAGCCCGAAACCCTCCCTGCTCGGTGGGTCCGGCGGATCGGGCGGGTCCGGCGGAGTTTCGCCGCTGGCGGTGTAGTGCCTCGCGATGGCATCTGCGTCCAAGACCTTGTCGTAGATGGCGACTTCGTCGAGAAGCCCGTCGTAGGGTCGGTATCCCGCATCTCCAGGATTGAGTCTTGCCGCGCCGACTGTAAGATGGGCCGTCCCAATGCCATCAGCACCGTTGAAGGTGGCACCGTTGACGAGCGAGGTGTCCGGTGTTCCCGCAGCGACGCCGTCGATATAGAGTCTGAGTGAGCCCTTGCTGGTGCTGCCGGCTAGGACAACATGGTGCCACTGGCCGGCGCTCAGGGGAGCCCCGGTAGAGTCACGGGTAGATCCCGGGCTGCCCTGTTGGACCACGCCGACGTTTCCACCGGGAACGCCCACGCTTCCGTTCTCGGCACCGATGCCGAACAGCACATCATCGTTCCAACCGCCTTGGTCGTTCGAGAGGAAATTGGATGCGCTGGTCTTCGACGAATCGTAATTCACCCACGCCTCCACGGTCCATTCGTCCAACGAGTTCGCCAATGCTGACGCCGCCCCAACAAAACCTCCGCCAAAGTCGTAGGCAGTCCCGCCGTTGGTGAAACTCGGTTGATTGACCGTTACGGTGCCGCCTGCCCTGCTGATCGAGCCATTGTTGGCAACACCGGTCGAGCCGGAGTTGGTCGCGATCGTCCCGTCAGTCTCATCAAACTCGTAGTAGAGGATGGGACCATCGGCTAAGACGGCCTCCCGGTAGGTGGAGGTGCCTGCATAAGAAGCGCTTGCAACAGACAGGACACCAGCTGCATACTTCCAGAATGTCCATCTCGGTATCGTCATTCTTCGTTGTTTGTTCATTATCGATCAAATTCTCTAAACTGGTCTAAAACGCCACGGCGGCTCCCCGGCAGACTACTCGACGCGGAAGAATATCTTGGTGGCTTCGGGAATGGGGTTTTGAAATTCGAAAACGGTAGTATCGCCCTGCGACGGGATACTGTCCTCGACGTCGCTTCCCCAATCTGTCAAATCCTGCGAATAGAAGAGGCCGTAGATCCGGCCCGGCTCCGATGTCCAGGTGATGCTCACGGTGTCGGTCCCGCTATCGTAGGCGAGATCGGTGATGTTGATGAGGGGGGCGGAGAGAGCAGCCGTGTAATGGCTCGAAATGACATCAGCATCCAGGACCGTTCCGTAGATTGCGAACTCATCGATCAATCCGTCGAAGGGACGATAACCCGCATCGACAACCGCGCGTGCCGCACCAACAGAGATGAAAGGGGTCCCGAGGGTGTCGGGATCACCGTTCTCGCCGCCATTCATGGTGAGGCCGTTGTTGGGAGTTTCATTCTTTGCCACCTCCACCCCATCGACATAGAGGATGAGTTCATTGCTAATGGTGCTGGCAGTGACGACGACGTGGTGCCATTCGCTGGCGGTCATGGGACTCTCGACAAAGTCACGAGTGGCGCCCGGAGAACCTTGTTGAACGAGTCCGACACTGCCATCGGGAACCCCCACGGCCCCGTTCTCGGCTCCGATGCCGAAGAGGACATCGTCATTCCAGCCTCCCTGGTCGTTGCCAAAAATATTGGACGCGGAGGTTTTCTCCGGGTCCCAATTCACCCACGCTTCGATGGTCCATTCGGTCAACGAGGACGGCAGTGCCGCCGCCAGGACATGACCGCCACCAAAATCATAGGAGGTTCCACCCTGCGCGAAACTCGCTTGGTTGACGGTCACCGCTCCGCCATCCGTTCCGATGGTGCCATCGTTCGTCGCGCCAGTGGAACCGGAATTGGCTGCGGTCGTTCCACTGGTTTCATCGAATTCGTAGTAGACGATGGGACTGTCGCCGAGAATCACCGCACGGTATGCGCTTGTGCCGGCGTAGGCACTCGTTGCAGTAGCGAGGGTGACAGCGACCACGAGAGCCGTCTGGCATCGAAGGTCTTTTCTGGGACTGTTCATTGGGATCTGGTCTGGTGGAAGTTGGGGCAAAATTTCGGAAACCTATCTGCGACGTCGTACCAGCACCAAACTCCCGAGAGCCAAGAGCAACGTGCTCCCCGGCTCCGGAATAGTGGCATTGGCATGAGCGCTAATCTGAGCCGGTGTCAGCACTGAATCGTAGATCGCGAGCTCGTCGAGCAGCCCGTCATAGGGACGGTAACCGGGGTCCGCCGAGTCCGGCCGCGCCGCGCCGATCGTCAGATTGGCTGTGCCGATACCGTCCGCTCCATTGAAGGTCACGCCATTGACGAGCGCGGTGTCTGAGCCAGCGAGCACCCCATCGATGTAAACGGCCATTTCGCCTGCCGTGGTGCTGCCGGTCAAGACGACGTGGTGCCACGCATTGGCGCCCAGTAATCCACCTGCAGCGTCGCGGGTCGTTCCCGGGTTACCCTGCTGGATCGCGCCCACATTGCCGGCGGAGACGCCAACGTTCCCGCTTTCCGCGCCGATCCCGATGAGGATATCATTATTCCAGCCACCCTGGTCGTTGGAGAGGAAATTGGACGCGCTGCTTTTCGCCGGGTCATAATTTACCCAAGCTTCCACGGTCCATTCGGGCAATGAGGTGGTTAGCGCGGATGCCGCTCCGATGAAGCCGCCTCCAAAGTCGTAGGCCGTCCCGCCTTGGGCAAAGCTCGACTGGCCAACCGAGATCGCTCCACCCGTCGTGTTGAAGGTCCCGTCATACGTCGCGCCCGTCGTGGCGGAGTTGGATACGGTGGTTCCGCTGGTCTCATCGAACTCGTAGTAGACGATAGGATTATCACCGAGAACCATGTTACGGTAAGCGGTTATTGCAGACTGAGCATTACTGGCAAGACCGGCCAGCGCAACGAGAGGTAGAATTGATGGTTTTATTTTCATGATTTCTTGAGGTATTTACTTATCGGGCAATAGGCGCTGACTTGCACTCTTGCTACTAGGTTACCGATCTCGCATCGCGAACGTCACGCGGTCTTTGTGAAAATTTTGAGTTTTTTTGAAGGAACGCACGAAGGGGACTTGCATGGGATTTGCGAGTCCTCTGCAGTCAGGATGCGGCAGAACCACGTGTCATCCAGCTCCAGCATCGTCCCGTTTCGGGCCGCACCCTCGTCGTGCAGGTCTTCAGGTCACCACTCGGCTCCATCTGGAAAGGGAGGCTCACTTGGTCAGTTCCGCAATTTCCTTCGGGTCCAGTGGCCGCTCATAGATGCGCACATCGTCGATCAACCCGCCGAAGTATCTCTGCTCATTCGGGCGAAGAGGACGGAGAGATCTGCCGATGACTCCCGCCGACCATTCGAGTTCCCCGTCCCCGACCACGGAGATGTCCTTCGGCGACGCCTGCGCGACCCCGTTGACATAGGTGTGCGCTTCGTTTTTTCCCCGATCGTAGGTGATGGCAATGTGCGCCCAAACGCCGTCCATGACGGCAGGTTTTCCGGTGACCTTGACCTGATCTGATCCACCATCGCCCTCGATGAAGCCGTTCACCATTCCCCGATCGACGCTCAGCGTCGCGATCGGGTGATCCTGCTCCTGCCCGAGTCCGATCACGAACTCGTGTATCTGGTTGGGAGAATTGCGCCAGTCACGCTTGATCCAAGCGGCGAGTGTCAGGCCCCGATGCGGGAGCAGATTTGGGATTGGCTTTACCGAGTCGATATCGACCCAGCCCTGTTGTGCCCCGGCACCTCGCAGGCGGAGCACTTGTCCCCGCTTCCAATCACGGACGATCTCGGCACCACCCTCGAAGCGTCCGAGGTGCCCGTTGCCAGAGGAATCCGGAGTAAGGCCATTTGGGGCGCTCTCGAACTCCCAGCGCCCGACTAATCCATCGGTAGCTGGCAGCATGGTTGGGAAGCGATGGGCATCGAACTCGATAGTAAGCATGGCTCCTTGCTCGTCCACCCGGCGGGACTCGCCTTCCTTCAGAGTCTGAGTTTCACCACCTTCGAACCGGGACGTCACCTCGACCACTCCCCGGGTGACATGAACCTCGTGCCGACCATCCACTGTGGCATCGACGCCGAACGCCGTCCCGAGATCCACCACCGTGAGTGCGGCGGTCTCGACAGTGAAACCCTTCGCTGCCGATGGAACCTCGAACCAAGCCGCGCCTTCACTGATCGAGACCCGGTCCTTTGCTAAAATCTCCAGGTCACAGGGAGCCTCGATCACCAAACGGACCCCGGAACTGAAGCTCGCCTCCACGCGTCCCGTCCGCAGCTTCAATCTGGACCCCTCCGTCAGCTCCTGCACCTGCGTTGCGTCATCAGGGCCATCCTCCTGGATGATCGTGAAATCGGCTCCGGGCGTGGTCCGGAAGCTGGCCAGCGGAACCTCGGGGATGTTCTTCAGGAAAAGGAGCAGCCCCAAGATCAGAGTGATCAACGCCGCGATACCGAGCGCGACCTGCCCGATACGTTTGCGCTGGTGAATCATGATACGCTTGATCGGGACGATTCCAGCATCCGCGATGGCCTTCTGCCCCGCATGCACGACCTCGAGGTCCGAGTGAAGCCACGCCATCCTCCGGAATACCTCACGGGATTCCGCGTTCTCGAGCAGCTCCGCCTCAAGCGTGGCAAGATCGCCGACGGTGAGTTCTCCGTCGAGCATGAGCTGGATCTGGGCTGTGAGTTCGGGTGGGATCATCTGGATTGTTCGGCGAGGGTATGGTTGACGCAGTCCTTGAGAATATCCCGGATGCGGAGGAGGGCCATGCGTATGCTTCCGGGCGAACGCCCCGTCTCGGCGGCATACTTTTCCAGAGAACAACCGGCGGTGTAACGTTCATGCACGATCCTTCGTTGGGTGTCGCTGAGCTTGTCGAGACAACCGTCGAGTGCCGCCAGACGAGCATCCGGATTTTCGGGCCTGTCGGTTTCGGCCAGTATCTCCAGTAACTCATCGGAAAACACGATAAGCTGCAGCCGCTTGTTCCGGCCCCGCTGCCGCATCACCTCGAAACGTGCGATCTGGAAGGCCCATGCACCGAAATTCGAACCCGCCTCGAAGCGGTGACGTTTCAACCACAGCGCGGCATTGGTTTCCTGCAGGACATCGGCCACGTCCTGACTTCCCGGCATCAGCGAGACAATGAAGGCGCGCAGATTTGACTGATGTCCGGTCATCAGGTTCACGTAGTCCTTCAGTTCGTCAGGTTCGTCATCATTTCGATCCATCTTCAGAAGGAAACCAATCTACCGAGTCAAACGTCACGGACTATTTCCAGAAATCTCAGTCCTGACGTCGGATTGAGGCGCCGCTCAAGGCGCAAGACTGCGCCTTGCTATTCCTGAGTGCCATTTCGTCAGGCAGGCGGGGATCCTACTTTTTCGGGCGAGGGAGTTTGGCGTCCATTGCTTTAAGGCGCTTGACGAGGAGGGCATCGGGTTCGGCCGCTTTTTTAGGCATGGAGGCGGCGAGGTTTTTGGACTCGGCGAGGTCGTTTTTGAGGTCGCATGCCAATCGTCTGACACCTTAAAATATTACGTTGACCACTGACGGCAAGGCGGTTGTGCGCCTGCACGACGCCCTCTTGATTGACGCCGATTCACACGACACCGCCGGTGCAAGGGACCTGTCGGGAGAGATCGCCTTGGAGGCGGGGCTTCATCCTATTAGGATGAGCTATCTCGCGGCGCCGGATACCGCCGCAATTTTATTGGAGTGGCAAGTGCCCGGCGGGAAAATGGAAGCCATCCCGAGGACTCAGTTCCGTGTCAAGAGAGCCTCGGAAAAATGAAGCCCTCTCTTCCCCTTATTCTGACAAAATCACGAGAGCTAATGCTCGTGGCCGGGCTGATTCCTGGGGGTGAGCTTTATGCCCTGAAAACTGGGGCTTGAGGAAATAGGAGAGGGGGGAAGGGGGGAAGGGGATCTGCTAATCGATGCGGACGCTGCTTCTACGGCACTTTGACGCGCTGACGAATGTAGAGCGAATCGTCTCCGCCAGATGGGCGGAACAAGAACATGGCGGTGCCATCACCGAGATTCTCTTCGCTGGCAAACTCCCAGCTGTCCGTGGCGGATCGCCAGTTGAGCAGATCATCGGAGCTCTCAAGCTCGAAGGTCAGGTCGCCAGCACGGAGGTTTCTCCGGAACGCGACCGTGCCTGGCTCGATTCTCACCGCGTCACTGGCGGGTTCGGCAACCGTTGGATCGCCGCCACTCGCAAACTCTAGCAGGGCATCACGACCGTCCCCATCGTCATCAGAATCGGGTGCGGGATCTCCGTAGGCTGCCGCCCAATTAGCGAAGGTCAGCGAGTCCGAATAACCAGGCGTCCCATCGGTGGCTGCGCTGCTGCGCCAGTTTCCCGCAATGCTGTGATCAGGGTTCGAGCCAGGATTTGCTAGGACGAGACTGTGACCGCGGCCGTCCGCATCCACGGGCCAAGGCGCCCGATCATTGTAGACAAAATTGCGCACCGACCTTCCATCGAAAGCCGTCAGTGTCAGGCGCTCACCGCCATTGCTTAAGCCTGTATCGTTGCCAAATCCACCGACGATACGATCAGCAAAGGCGGGACCATAGCGATGCTCGAAAGCGCTACTATCGCGGACGAGCAGCGCGCGCTCACCGGGTTGGAGCAAGGTGAACGGACTGTCGTTGAAATCGAATTCGAGGCCACTGGTGAACTGCATGCCGATCAGGGTGACTGGGGCCGCGCTGATGTTGAGCAACTCGAGGAATTCGAATTGGTCGCGATCCTCGAAGCCTGCGGCTAGTTCGTCTGCGGTGAGAGCGGCCGGGTGATACATGATTTCGGAGACGACGAGGTTGGTTTGGTCGGCGAGGTCATCGGAGACGACCAGGGCGATTTGCTTGGGCGCGCTCCAGGTCGAGCCGTCGTAGGTGCGGGCGGTAATGACGCGGCTGGCAGCCACCGGCAACGGCTTGGGGGTGAGGTTGTGGTTTACGTCCAACCCTGAGCGGATTAGGAAATCGGAGCCTCCCTTCACGCTGTTCATGCCGTGGATCGCGATCGTGTTTGATCCCTTGCGCATCTGGTCTTTGAAAGGGGTTAGGTCGAGTTCGATCGGTGTGTTCAAGACCGCCGTATCACCGCCCGGATGTGAACGTCCGCCATCTGTGTTACTGTTCCACTCGAGTGGCTCGGGCTTGAGTAGGCTGCCGACCTCGACCCCGTTTAAGTAGGCGACGAACCCGTCGTCAGACCAGACGGAAAGCGTGATCGAGTTGATGTTCTCCACGTTCTCGAAATCAAATTCGAAGCGCACGTAGCAGCTCGCGTTGGTGCCCCGCATTTCGCTGCCGATGTTAGTGTTGACCAATTCGATGATGCCCCCCGATGATTCGAATCCGACCCCGTTGGTAGCCGCCGCCCAACTCGAATCATCGAAGGCGTCCGGGTCTTCTGTCCAAGTCAGACCGAGCGAGCCGTCGGGAGGGACAATATATCGGCAGGTCGCGCTATCGGGGTCGATCAGGGTCTCACTGACTGGGCCGCCGGGAAAACCAAGCGCGTCGGCTGCGGGCGCTCCACCGGTCATACGTGGGTCGGTGCCGTCGGTGGTGTAGAAGACCTGGCCATCGGGCGAGCCCATTGTCAGCTCAAAACCCGCAGCGATGACGCCGCCATCGGTATTAAAGTTCGGCACTGCCAGATACTGCTCATCCATCCAGGACACGCGCGTCTCCAACCAATTTTTCATGTGGGAAACTTCCGCCTCCCAGCCGGTCAGACCAGGATCGGCGAAGTTGCCTCCGTTCGGTGGGAATTGCGTCCAGCGCACGAAGTTACGGACCTGCGCCTCGCGGATCTCGTCCGCCATCGAGTCGATGATCGCGTGCAGATTGGAGATCGAGAATTCCCGTTCGCGCAAGGCAAACCACTGGTCGGTATGACGCTGGCGGATCTCCGGGTAGTTCGCCTTAGTCGGATCTTCCGTCGGTCCCAACAGATTCCCATACCATGGGAACCGCGAGTCGAACCAGGTGTGGCTCGAAACCGTGCCGACCGCGTTGACGACGCCTTCCCATGCGCGCGGCTCGTTGTCGCGCACGTCCTCGCAGCCAAGGGCTCGGTCGTAGTCCCACACTGGCCCGCTGACGATCTTGCCGCCGCGATCCTTGTGGAAAAACGCGCTGTGCCGACCCCAATCGATGTTCATCACCATGATGTTCAGCAGGTGGTGATCGATCCACGAATCAACGTCGATGTAATCGGAGAAGTGCAGCCCGGTCGCCGAATTGATGCCGGTTGGCACACTTACCAGCGAAGTGTTGAGTTCGTTGAGATGGCCAGTGAGCCAGGATCGCTGCTGCCCCGACAGCTGGAGGCCACCCGGATCAACATGGGTGAGCTGCCCCATGCCGCTGACGTTCATCGTCGGCTCGCCTGGATCCGGACGGTCGTTCTTGAAGATGTAGCCGCCGGTGATCTCTGGCTCGGCGTTCTCCCACGGCATTAGCCGCTCGATATCAACCCGGTTGGGATCCATCTCGATCCTCTCGATCAGCGAATAGACGCCAAAGTAGTCGATGTCGGAGACTTCGGTGCCAGTCGTGTCGCTGAAAACTTCCACGAACTGCGTCCTCGGAGCGTAGCGACCGATCTGACGGCTCACCTCGTACACGAACGGGTTGCGCATCAGGGCCAGGTCCCACTCGTATCGGGCATTGAGAATCCAGTCCGCCTCACGTGCCATCCCGAGAGGTTCAATATTGCGATCTTCATCGTCGCCGTCGCGCCAGGTCTCGACCGACAGCGAGTATTTGGGCCACCCGCCCGAGCTAGATCCGCGCCGCCGCACTCCAGCCCGCGTGGTGAGTGCCGGACCCTGAGTCAAGATTGTGCGGCCGGTCACGGGATCGGGTTCGAAAAAGAAGATGTAGGCAGTCTTGCGTACGGTAGAACTCGTAGCCGGCGGCGATCCCGTCCCGAGCGTCGAGAGCACGATGACTGGCAGGTCCGATGAAAAGTTCGCGACGCCGTCCGCCATTTTCAAAAAAGTATGAGTCGTGACCGCGCCATCGAGTGCCCCCGGGAGAAATGCCCGCGCCCGGACCTGCGTGCTCGCTGCGATTTGGATCGGCGAAGAATACTCCGGCGAGGTCTCGCTCGGCACGGAAAGGTCGGTGGTGTAGTGGATGATTGCGCCCGGCGATTCACTGCTCAACACGAGCTCGAAGGTCTCGGTAAACATTTTCCCCGTCTCGGAAAATGTGACGTCGGCTGGCGGTGGCGGCGAGACCATTCCGTTCGGCCCGCCGGGCGTCGGCGATTTGAAGTAACCAAACTGCAGTTCGTCCTGCGTGCTCAAGGTGGTTACCTCGAGCTGCGCATCCACGACAAAATCGGACCCGCCGATGGTTGAATTCATTCCGTGGATGGCCAGCACGTTGCCGCCGTTCGCGAGGGCGGATTGGAAGCCGCCGAGGCTGATTGTGATCGGCGTCGACAAGACCGTCGCATCGCTGCGGCTCTCCGCTGACACCGATTCCCAAGTGAGCGGTGAAGGCTTGCCGAACGATCCAATCTCGACGCCATTGAGATACGCAACAAAGCCATCATCAATACTCACGCTAAGTTCCATCGATAGGACCTGCCGGTCTGCGAGATCCAAGGAAAAGGGAAAACGCAAATACGCGCTCGCGTTCTTGCCCAGCATCTCGCTGCGGATATTAGTAGAGACCAACGGCACCAGGACGCCAGTGGGGGACTCGAAACCCACTCCGGCGCTGGCGGTTGTCCAGGCGGAATCGTTGAACGCCGCCTGTGTCCAAGTATGGGCGAGCGCCCCATTCGTCGGGATCAGGAATTTGAGCGGCGCCCCTCGCGGCACCAGCGTTTGCTGCTGTTGAGATCCGCCAACTCCGATGCCATATGAGACGTTTTTGAATTGCCCGGGATATCCAGGTGAGATCTCGCTGGCGATCGTGATCCCGTTAGGCTCGACCAGCGCAAGGTAGTCGCCACTCCGGTCGAGGGTGAAACTTGCGTGCAGTTCCGCACCATTCGTGCGGTCTTTTCCAGAAGCGAACACGACGATCGCTTCGCCGGGCGCAAGCTCCTTGGCCGGAAAGGTCCATCGGGTCAGGTCAACGCGGCTGTTGGTAAGGTGGAACCCCTCCAAGAAAGCGCTTTGTGCCCCTTGGTTCGTGAGCTCGATCCAATCGGATGGGGCACCCTCGGAATCGCGGAAATTCTCATCCGCGACTGCCATGAGTTCGGTGATGACGACTTGGGCAGTTGCCGGTTCAGCCAGCACGAAGAGGGGGGAGGCGCACGCCAGCACGGAGGAGAGTCCTGTGCGAAGGCGCCGAAAATAGTTTCTCATTTCGAGGCCAAACTATCGACGCGGACGCGATCACTCAAGCCATGATCGCAGGGCAATTGAGTGTTCGCCCGAAGGAGGAAATCAGGCTGAAAATCGCGAAAAAGATACTCACCTAAAATTCGAGCTTCAGGTGATACTTCGCTCCTCTTTTTTTACCACTCCGCAGCAACGAGCCCTTTCGGGCCAAGTCCTCCAAATCCCGCTTCAACAAGGCCGTCGATGAAGTCGGCATTTGAGGAGATAAAGTATCGGGATTAGGGCTTTCGTACGCGGTAGAAGAGTGTCGGGGCATTCCCGGCAACGATGGTGTCTATAAAGGTCGTGACGGCACCTTCTGACATGACCCCATCCTGAAGTTCCGACCAGCCTCCGGGTTGACCCTGAGCATCTAGGTTGGTGGAGAAATCGATGGCATACTCTCTTCCGGGGCGGGAAGTGAAAGTGAGAGAGACCGCGGGATTACCGGAGTCCAGGTAGTCGTCAATATAGGTGACTTCCGTGATCATGAATCCCGACGATCCGATTCCAAATTCGCTGAAGTCACCATCCTTGATGGCCATGACTTGAGCGGCCGAAAGACCTCCACTGAAAATGGCGACATCATCGAGGCGGCCAAAGAAGTCGACAAAGAGGTCATCCCGGTTTCCGATCTTCAGAGGGGTGTCGGAATCCTGGAGTTCGGAGTCGTTGATCCCTTGTCCATCAAGCACGCCATCGTAATAGAAAAAAACGTCGCTGCCAATTTTCGAAACGGCGAGGTGGTGCCATTCGCCGGCAATGGGAGCGGTGATGGCATCTGCAGCCGCAAAACCTCCCGGGCTTCCGGCAATAAAGCGAGGCACTCCCGATCCATTGAAGAGATAGAGATCATAGGCGGCGGGTTGATTGCCGTTGGGTCCGGCAGTCTTTCCCACAACTCCGCGGAAGTTGCTGTAGTCGGTGGCGTTGACCCAGGCCGCAATGGTTAGGTCGCTGGTGAGCGAGAGGCTTTCCGAGTCGGCTGCTTCCAGGTAGGAATCGTTCCCGTCAAACTCCATCACTCCGCCCCGCTCCAAATCGTTCACCCAAGACGCGCCGGTAGCGACCGTGGCGTCATTGAAAAAGCCAGAGAGATCGGGTTGAGGATCGGAGGCGGTATCGAAGGGCCAATAACCCACCAAGGTCACAGGTGGTGTGGAAGTAGGGTCGTTGGGATCACTCCCCGCAGCGACCTCGATGGGGTCACTGAAGTTGTCCTCATCGGTATCGACGAGCGTCGGATCGGATCCGGTATCTCCGGGACCATTGTTGATCCCGGTGTTGGTCTCCACTCCGTCCGTCAGGGAATCACCGTCGGTGTCGGGATTTGTGGGATCGGTGGATGGCCGCGAGCCTGCCCCGGCAATCTCAGCTCCATCTTCCAGCGTGTCGTTGTCACTGTCCCGTTCCGTCGGGTTCAGATCGGGAAATTGAATCCGCAGGTCGTATTCTTCAAGATCGGTGAGGGAATCTCCGTCTGCGTTGGCATCACCAAGGCCGGAGAGCACCGATAGATTACCGGCTCCCGCCCACATCTCTTCCCAGGAATCGGGCAAATTATCGGCATCCGAATCGGCAGAAGCGGTGACGAGGAGAACGCCCTCGAATTCAGCCCCGGAAGGAGAACCAGTGGATTTTACCCGCAGCGAGAATTCAGCCCCGTCAGGGGTGGTGCTAAAGTCGAAAGAACCGACTTGAAGTTCGTCGCCGGAGATCTGAAACTTTCCATTATCTGCGTCGCCATCACCAGCAATCAGCCCATAGGTGAAGGTGTCTCCAACGTCTCCGCGTGGAGAGGAAAGATCTCCGATCGTCGTTCCTTGATTTGCAGCGGTAGAGATGATGGCAGAGGAGAGGAGGACAGGGCTCGATGCGATGGTGAAACGCACCTCGCTGAGGCCCACGAAATTATTGTCGCCACCGTGGTTCGAGGTGATGTTAAATCGAACGAGACGCGCATTGGCCGCTTCCGGAATGGTGGCGAGGTCGATCGTCTGGCCGAAGTCCACGGTATCTAGCCCGGGTGCCTCCGCAAAGACGAAGTCCCCAAGAGATGTGAAGGTGCCACCCTCGCTATCAGCGACAAGAATCTCGACCTCGTTTGACCCTCGTAAGAGGAGATCGGCCCGGCCCGGGAGGCTTTCGTTGTAGTTCCAGACTGTTAGCGAACCGAGGTCGTAGTTCGCTTCCAGGTCAAAGGTGATGATTGCTCCCGGCACATTTGGGTCGTTGGGGGCGGTAAAGGTCCCGTTGTTGAGCCACATGAATCCGTCAGGCGTCAGGGTATGAGAACCAAGGTCTTCGTCGAATCCGGTCCCATCCAGGAGATACGCCGCCTGGCGATCAAAACCGCCAACGAGCTCGCTGGAAACGTCTTCGATGGTCACTCCCGTAATGGTCTGGCTCCGGGCCGTCTGCATTGGGATCGCCAAGAAAGCCATCGGGAGTAGTCGAGAAATCCACTGAGCGATATCCGGCGCGCCACGAGCCCTTTGGGATTGCTTGATCAACGAAGGCCATCGCTTGAACTGTCTTTGGATTATTGTCTCTTTCATTTGGTCTTGAGGGTGGCTTCCCCAATCCTTCCCCGGGGGGTAAGAATTGGTCATGGAAGTAAAGAATGTCCTTGGGGGAGTCCAAGTCTCGTCAACTTGGTGCCGCCGAAGGGGTGGTATGTCATCCGTGAGCCAGAGTGTTTAAACTCCAGACCGGAAGGGAATATGCGGAAAGGGCGTGCCGGGCTGTTAGATCCGACGGCCCTGAGTTGGTAGAACCGGGATTCTACCAAGAGCTCGCGATGAGAACTTCAAAATGATGGGAGATGGGAGAGCGCCATCCCGCCCGAAGGCTTAGCGCCGACGGCGCAGGCTCCCGGCAAGACCGAGCAGAGCCAGGATGCCAACGGAGGGCTCGGGCACTGCGTCAAAGCGCACTTCGCTCAAGCCCACGAAATTGTTGTCGCCGCCATGATTCGAGGTGATGTTGAACCTCACCAAGCGCGCGTCGCCAGCAGCTCCGAAACTGCTGAGATCAATGTCCTGCCCAAAATCGACGTTGTTCGCTCCGGGAGCGATGTCGAAGGTGAAGTTGCCAAGGGAGGTGAATGCGCCGCCTTCCGAGCTGGCGACGAGGATTTCGGCTTCGTTCGCTCCGCGGCCCAGAAGATCGGGGCGGCCAGGCAACATTTCGTTGTAGTTCCACACCGTGAGCGAGTTCAAAGCATAGTTACTGCCCAGATCAAAGGTGATGACGGCGCCTGGAGCATTGGGATCGTTTGGTGCGGTAAAGGTCCCGTTGTTGAGCCACATGAATCCATCCGGCGTGATAGTGTGAGTCCCGGTTCCCGCGTCGAATCCACTGCCATCGACGAGATAGTTTGCTTGGCGATCAAAACCGCCAAGGAGCTCAGTCGAGACATCTTCGATGGTGACGCCCGAGATGGTGGCACTCTGGGCCGCGAGGGAGGTGAAACCCAAAAGAGCTGCAGTAGCGAGGATGGTGATAGACCTTGTGGGGATTTTTTGAACTGTATTCATGATGATAAAATCGGAGTTGGCTTGCATTGATTCGAGAAGGCAACGTCGAAATCGTCGCTCTAACAGAAAACACTATTGAGTTTCGATGGTCATCACAAGGGGTTTTTCATGAAATTTGAGGATGCTAACAATTCCCTTCTAACTTCTTGATGCCGGGCGTGGCGTTGGCACGCGTCGGGATGACCGATTGCCCGCAAATCGCGCTCGATCGGCGAGAGAAGACCTCACCGTATTTTTAGCGCGAACTTACCGCCACGCGGAGGTATAATTTGCCCGGCGATCCAGGGGATGGCGCAATCGCCCAGGTTTCCATCGCGGTTCCGTCGCCCTGGCTCGTCGATTCAATCATCGTCGATTGATTCGTCGTCCAACTCCTCAAATCGGTTGAACTTTGAACCTCGATGAACACGTCGTCAGCGGCAAGATTTCGAGAGAAGGTCAAGCGTAAGACACCGGCGACGTTCGGATCCGCGCTGGCCTCGATGGCAGGCGAATTGACCCCCAAAGCGTACTCGAGGAAGTTCGATAAGCCATCATCATCGTCATCGCCATTCGGATCACCCGAGAAGTCGAGGCTATCGCTCGATCCTGGATTACCACCCACGGCGGTGCTCGATCGCCAGTTGGTGGCTAGGGCATGATCCGGGTTGGTGTCCGCTGCGATCAGGACCATACTGTAACCCGCGCCATCCGTGGAGGTCGGCCATGGGAGAGTGTCGTCGTAGGTGAACCTGCGGATGTCGCGACTCGAAGGATCGACCAAGACAATCAGTTCTCCGCCGTTGGCAAGTTTGTTGGTATCGGCGATACCATACTCGCCGGGGAGAAGCATTGCGGCGATCCCCGGATGGCGGCTGAGGAATCCGGCGCGGTTTCGGGCGATGAAAACCCTGCCACCAACCGGGATGATCGTGGCCGGTAGCGCGTAATTGATGCCGCTGGTGAACTGGGCCCCACCGAGGTCCACTTCATTGCTGCCGATGTTCATCAGCTCGATGAACTCAAAGGCATCCTCATCAAGGAAGCCCGCTGAAATCTCGCTTGGGGTGGGGGAACCCGGATGATACATGATCTCCGAAATGGCAAGATTGACCGCCGAGGCGGGTTCGGTGGTGCTGGTATTAGTGACGGTGAGGGAGTCGGTCCCGATGACTTCTCCTGAGAAATTGAGGGCCTCGATCGTGATGGTGTTGTTGCCAGGTGTCACGGGGACGGTGAGTTGCCAACTGTTATTGTCAGTCCAGGTCGCATCGAGAGCGCCTCCACCGGCGAGGCGGAAGCTGCGCACATCGACCCAGCCGTCACCGGCGAGGGACGCGGAGCTGCCATTCACGGTGTGGGGATTCGTGGTGGTGATTGTGAACGAGGTCGGCGCAACCTGACTGTTGATTTGGCTCAGCACGTTGTTCGAACGGGAGGTGACGTAGTTGAGGTGCGAACTCCACGGCTGTGACGAGTCGAACGATTGCAAATGGCTCGTCCATATCGACATGTAGCTGTTGTTGTAAGTGCTGCTGATGATGTCTTGGAGGTGTCCGAGATAGAGTCGACGGCGTGCCGGATCTGTCGTTAATTTGGCACACTGGCTGTTGGCAAAGATCGTCCGACCGGCGTCGAACGCGAAATCCATGTCGTGCGGCAGGAAGATGACGCGGCCGTCTGGGCGGGCGTAATACATCCCGTTGTGTTGGCTGTTTGCGCCCGCGTTGTCGCCGGCACCGGAGAGGACGGCGTAGGCCATACCACGCAGCCAGGCATCGACATCGACGACGTCTTCGAGCCCCTCTTCGAAAGCCGCGCCATTCTGGCTGAACTTCTTGTTGTAGGCCATAATGGGGGCGAAGTCGTCCGCTTCGCGATTGTTCTTCTTCAGGAAGAACCAGCGGTATTTTTCCTGGTCGTCGCCGAGGTCACTGACGTTGACGCCAACGACCCCGTCGGGGTTCGGCAGTTTGAAGCCGTTGGCGTCGGTGTTGTTTGGAGTGTAGAGCAGCTCGTATTCGTAAAGGTTGCCGTCGGAGCCATTCTCAAACTGCGAGTCGAGGAGGACATTGTCGTAGCGTGCCATCTGCAGGACTGCCGAGCGCGTGTGTTGGTTCTGCGGCGTGATCACGTTGACGAAGTCGTAGTAGCGCGAGACGATGCCACCGGAGTTGGCGATCATGAAGTCGAACAGGATCTCGAGCTGTCCCTGGCCGACTCCCTCCGAGCGGTCGATGGCGAGCGATTTATGAATGCCGCGGTAGAGTTGGTCGGAGCCGAAGCGCATGTTGAAGCCGACCCGGTTGGTCTGGTTGCGCGCGCGCTGGCTCCCTTTGAGCCGAAGTTTGACGTCGTAGTAGATGTCGTTCTCGCGGTCGATGATCGTGGCCCCGATGCGGTCGTTGCTCATCACCTCGATCGGTTCGTGAATGAAATCGCGCTCGGCGTTGGTGACGACGATGCGGAAGTTGTGCTGGCCGTTGCTCGCCGCGAGGCCGTCATCAACCTTGAAGAGCGCCCGGGATTCCGGGCCTGTCGCCGGGAAGCTCGCGCTGGCCCCAAGGCTGTCGCTGCCCTGGATGTAGAATTGTACCAGAGCGGATGCGGCTTGTCCGGGGATGCTGCCCTCGTAGAGGCCGCCGGAGCCGATCCCCATGGTGGTATTCTGGAAGGGGCCACCGTTGACCGAGTAGAATAACTGCATCGTGCCGAGGCCGTCCGGATCTGCCGGGCGAGTCGTGATCATGACCGACTCGTTTACTGCCGGGACGGCGGGGGCGTGGCGCGTCCCGGTGAAGGTCGGTCCAATGTTAGACTCGGCGCGGGAATTTGGAGTCGAGGGCGTCCCAACATGCTGCGGGCGATCGACCACGGTCACGTGCGGCATGCGGTTGAAGTAGAGCCGCGTGTGCAGTTGGTTGGTCCCGCCCACCCAGCGCGCGCGAAAAGAGATTTCGTAGGTTCGGCCATTGACGGCGGCACTCAGCAGTGTGGTCTCAAGCTGATTCGACATGTGACCGGTGCCACCGGTGGCGACGAGGCGCAAAACTTTGTTGCCGGGTGCCTCGGGGTCATCGATGACCTCGCTGTGCCGGTGCGTGCCGCGGAATCTCCACCCGGCGGCGCCGCTACTGAAATCGGTATTACTGAGTTTTTGCGTCGAACCGTTCTCGATCACGCTGATGTCGTCGATCAGGAGTTCGCCCTCGCCGAGCAGGCCGATGTTGAATTCGCGCCACTTCGTGTCCGGACCACGGCTTCCGGCGAGAACCCCGCTGTGGCTGTAAGTTTTCCATCCTGTCTGGCCGGTCTCGTCACTGGCAGCCCATGAGGCACCGTTGCTGGGATCGGCGTAAAGATCGCGAAGTTCCAAGCTAGCGCCTCCGCCGTCCGGGACGTCCGGCCAACGGCCACCATCAAAGTAGCGCATCTCGTAGGCAGGGTTGTTGTGGGAGTCGCGTAGCAGGAGATGTTCGCCGGAGCGAGAGAGGGAACCGTCGAATTGACCCAGCAAGCGTGCCCCTGGGAAGGCCGCGGAAAAATCGGCCGCGTTGCGTGCGATGCAGGCATGTTCCCCGGCAGCGAGGGTGGTGCCAAATGGAAATTCGAAGCCGATACCGTCGCCGAAATCCCACCCGCCTAGATCGACAGGGGCGCCGCTGCGGTTGGCGATCTCCAGCCACTGGTTGTCAGAATTTCGGAAGGGCGCACCGGGGATGAATGGGGTGAGGGCAAAGCGCGCGTCTAGTTTCAGCCCAAAAACAAGATCGCTTGAGCCGGTCGAGGACTGATGAACCTCCACCGAGATGCGGTTGCGGCCTGCGATCAGAGCGTCCGCCGAGATTGTCATGGTCCGTAGCTCGGCGTTGCCGACGCTGGGATTGGCTTGGGTCTCGGGGCCGGCTCCACTTGAGAGGTTGAAGGTGCCGACTTCGACGCCGTTGAGGTAAAAGAGGGCACCGTCGTCGATCTGGTGCGTGATCTCCATCGAGTCGGCTCCCGCAAGTTGTTGGACGGTCAGATCGAACTCTCTCTCAAAATAGTAGGTGACGGTTGAAGCTTGGTAGGTCGCATTCAGGTCGGTCACGAGGGGTTCGGCGAGCGCTCCAGATTCGCGCCCGATCGGGGCACCCGCGGATTTCCAGTTGCCGCCAACCGCGTGGGCCGTGCCCGCCCAGTTCGACGCTAGATTCTCGTCGCCATCGTTGTAGCGCCAGGCGCTGTTGAACCCGAACAGCTCGACCGTGTCGAAGGTCGCAGGGGTATCCGGGATCGCCGCGAGGGCGGGCGGATTGTAGGCGATCTCACTGATGACAATCTCATCCCGGAAGGCAAATACGTTCGCGGCCCCCGGCGTGGCGCTCCCGGGATAGAGCCAGGCCGCGTCCTTCTCCGAAGCGTGACCTCGCAGGCGAGCGGTCTGCTGTTGCCCATCGAGCACGATGCTCTTGGTGGCATCATAGAGGAAAATATTTTCAGTATCTGCGGGACGGAACCCAAGGGTGGCCTCGTCGAGAAGGAGCAGTCCGCCGGCCGCGAGCGATTGCGCCGGGAGCGCATACTCGCGCGCTGGATCTCCGCCGATTGAAAGAATCATGCCTCCGATTTCGACTTCCACGCCGCCGGTGTTGATGAGCTCGATCCAGAAGTCTGCTTCCGTCGCGGGTGGGATCTCGTTGATCGTGACCTGTGGCGTAGAGCCCGGAGTAGCGTCTTCGATCACGATCTCGAGCTCCGCGCCAAAGACAATATCGCTACTGCTGCCGTCGGTTTGGTGGACTTCGACTGAAAGCCGGTTTGTCCCCGCAACGGCCGCACCCGGTGGCAGCGGGATCGGACTCGAGAGCACGGCCTCAATATTGTCGGTGGCACGTGTCGCCGCGGTGATGACACCTCCGGGAAGATTGGTGCGCAAGACTTCGGTTCCGTTCAGGTAGAAAACGGCCCCGTCATCGATCAGGTGGCGGATGGGCAGGGACTGCAACGCGCCCGCCTGCGCCGCGCTCAGTTCAAATTCCTTTTCGAAATAGTAGGTGACGCGGTAAGGAAAATTAAAACCGGGGAAATCGAGGGTCGTGTTGATCGTCTCCGCGAGGCCGCTCTCGTTGGCTAGGACGGCCTGTCCCGATTCCCAATTCCCGCCGACCGCGTGGGCGTTCGCGGCCCAGCCCAGCCCGAGATCATCGCCAGCCTCGTTGTAGCGCCAGGTCGTATCGAGTTCAAAAAGTGGAATTGTCGTAGTCGCGGGGGGCGCGTTTTCATCGGGGAAATTCAAGGCCCCGGGTGTGCCGCCGACCTGCTCGGAGTAGGACCAGTTTTCGTTCGGCTTGTTTGCGAAATAGGGATTGCGTTTGGCGAGTGTCGCGCCGGATCCGTCGGCCTCGACCGGCCAGCGACCCGAGTCGTTGTAGTCGAGTTCGTCCATCAGGCGATCGCCCTGGTTGATCAACTCGAGCCGTTCGCCGGCGTTGTTGAGGCTGCCGGTGAACGGCCCGAGTTGTCCGGCGCCCGGATTCTTGGCAACGACGAGGTAGCCGCCGGGATCGACGACTGTCCCCGGCGGGAAGATGTAGTCGAGGCCTTTGATCCGCCAGCCCGAGATGTCGGTCTTGATCCCCATCTGATTGAAGAGCTCGACCCATTCGCCGTTTTCCGTCGCACCCGCCGGATTGTATTGGATCTCGTTGAAAACGACGATTGCGTCAGGCGATCCGGCGAAGCTGCTGCGGCACGCGGTGAGTGAGATGAGAAGGCAGAGAAGGAGTCGATGGGACATACAAAATAGGGGGGGAGCTTTAGAATAAGGGAGATTGGACCGAGCTAAAAGTATTGAGCCGACTCGGTGCGATTGGCAAGGGTTACCCGATTTCGGACCGGCGGGCGAAACTTGGTCTTTGTCGAGTTTGTCCTATAGCGATGGCCGGATCTACGCGCGGACGATGAAGGAGTTGATCTGCATCAGTAGTGCGGATTGAATGTCGTGGAACTGAAGTTTTACCAATTCTATTAGGAAAAGTATAGCGGGTGTCTGGAGAAAATGACGTCTCTAAACCGGAACACCATAGAAAGGCAGTTGAGGAGTTGCGGTGTGCGTAGGGAAGACTTAGTCTGCGGTCGTGATATTGCACTCGACCCTCCGCTCTTACTTCCTGTTGATCGTTCTCTGTTCGGGCTGGGCTGTCGCCGCTCCCAAGCTCGGCGACGCTGATTTCCCCAAACCTTCGCCGAGCAGTCGGCATACTGAGAAGGTCGCGGCGGTCAAAAGTGGAAAGTACGACCTGGTACTTATTGGAGACTCCATCACCCATTCATTGGGCGAACTTGGCGGCAAGTATGAGCCGATGAAGGAAGTCTGGAAGAAACACTTCGCCTCACGCAATGCCATCAATCTCGGGCACAATGGCTATCGCACCGAACAGATTCTCTGGAACCTTCAAAATGGAGAACTCGACTTCGCGCACTCTCCCAAGGTGGCGATGATTCTGGTTGGGACGAACAACAGCGATGACCGGCATTTTAAGAAAGTTCACACCGCAGAGGAGATCTTTGCCGGGACCAAAGCGATTGTGGACTTGGTCAAGGAGCGTCATCCCACCACCAAGATCCTTGTTCTTCGAATTTTTCCGCGGGGAGGCGATGACGAAAAAGGAGTCAGTCCGCCCGCCTTCAATTCCTCAAAGCAATGTATCGAAACCTGCCGCCGTGCCGGGGAACTCACCAAGCAACTGGCAGATGGCAAGCAGGTCTTCTGGCTCGATGTGAACCACGTTTTCCTGCGCCAGGATGGGACAATCAATACGGACTTGATGTGGGACTTGCTGCATCCGAGTCCGCTTGGTTCTGAAGCTTGGGCGCAGGCCGTGGCACCGACTCTTGAGAAGTTGCTGGCTGACAAAGCACCCGCACCAGAGCGAGTGATCCTCTGGCCCGAACAAGCTCCGATCGGCGATGGGACATTCGAGTCCGCCAAGCCTGTCCTCACCATTCATCGTCCGGCCAAAGCGAACGGGGCCTCGGCCATCATCTGCCCTGGGGGTGGATACGGGGGACTGGTGACCGGAGGGGAAGGCCACGGAATTGCGAAGTGGCTCAACACGCATGGAGTCACCGGGATCGTGCTCGAATACCGTCTTCCGCGCGGACGCCAATTTGTTCCCTTGCTCGATGCACAGCGCGCGATTCGTATCGTCCGCTCGAATGGCGAGGCATGGGGTTGTGATCCCACGCGTATCGGGATCATCGGTTTCTCTGCCGGCGGACATCTGGCCGCATCGGCGGCAACGCATTTTGATGCCGGCAAGCCTGATGCGACGGATCCGATTGAGCGTGTCAGTTGTCGCCCTGATTTTGCAGTGCTGGTGTATCCCGTGATTTCGATGGGCGATAAGGGTCATGGAGGATCGAAGCGGAATCTCCTTGGGAAATCTCCCTCGGCAAAGAGCGTGGCGCTATTCTCCAATGAGAAGCAAGTGACAGCGGAATCGTCGCCCACTTATCTCACTCACGCCTTGGACGATCGGGTTGTCTCCGCCGAGAACAGCCAGATGTTCTACGAGGCAATGAAAGCGAAGAATGTTGCGACGCATTATCTCGAACTCCCGTCAGGAGACCACGGACTGAACGGATACAAGGGGCCGATGTGGGATGCCTGGCAAAGCGGTTCATTGGAATGGCTGGCCTCCCAGAAGATGATCCCGGCGCAGGACTAGATCTCGTCGTTGAGGAGGTCGGAGAGAACGGGGGTGGCTCCCTCGTAGGGATTCAGGCAGCCCCATCGGAATGATCTCCCTAATCTGCGTGCCTGGTTTTTTTGAGCCTAGACTGCGAGTGCGCGAAATTTTGCGAGCTTCTTTTAATGAAAAGCACCTAGGAAAAGGCAAACTAGAATGACATTCAACGGGAAGCGAAGAGTTGTGATGTCCGCTTTGACGATGGGGGGGGAGGAGTGATCGCATTACTTTCAGGAGAGCTTACAAAATAGAGATCTTCAGCTCCTCCCGGCCAAGTTGAATCTTCGAAAGCTGTGAGCCAAGGAGAGTCTGGAAACTCAGGATCGACTTTGGAAAGGTTGACCACTTTTTCGAGAGCATCGGAAACACTGTCATCACGGTCGGAGAACTTGGGAGAGACATTCCATGAGCGATTAGGCCCGGATTTAAACTCACCAGTGACTCGTTCTTGGTCAGCACGTGTTTTGCGGGTTTCAGATCAGTGTCAAAAATTACGCTGCGTGGCTAGTTCGGGCCGCCGCTGAAACGGTGGAAAAGATCGTGCTTCTTGAACTCGCCGTCATCGATGCCTGTCTCGACCATGCCGTCTCCGTTACCGGATCGGAGCCCGTTTGACCTTGTGGAGAGATGGCTTGCTACCTAGTGTGCGGGAATGAAAAGACTTACAGGCCGAATGATTGGACTGGTGGCGATCGGGATAATACCCGCTCCCTATATGTTGGCTGACGAAAAGAAACTGAGTTAGACCCTGCGGTCGCGATCGAAGGATGCGCCGGAGAAAGAGGTGGAGGCGAAGGATGCGCCGTTTACGAAGTCACCGGTGCCGCTCAGCGTAAAGGAGCGCTGGGACACGGCAGATCAAGACGATTGAGATCATGGCGGGTGATGCGATCACCGACAACGGTCAGGAGATCTGGAACCTGTTGGAGGAGCGAAAGATCAACAATGCAGATCTTGTGCGGGGGGGCTCTCAATATGTGTGTGCTTGGGCGTCCGTTCGGGATCCGGCAGATGGTGGAAGTTGGGGGAAAGGTGGCCCTGATGAGGGACATGACGGACACCATGGACAACCCTCAGATGCCGCTTGGGCCTTCCAAAAGAAGGCTCGGATTGATCCGGTTGAATTGTTGCAACAATTCAGGCAGTTTCGCGTTACATCTTCCATGATTCGATTTGTCGTTTGCCTGCTCTTGGTTGGATTCCTTCATGCGGCACCGCCTTATCCACCTGAAATTGAAGATGCACGGACGGAGGTCTATCGCACGGTTGACGAGGTTGAGATGAAGTTGTGGATCTTTGGCAAGAAAATCGAAGGTCAGGACAAACCCGCCATCTTGTTCTTCTTTGGTGGTGGTTGGAATGCCGGATCGCCTGTCCAGTTCGAGTCGCAGGCGCGGCACTTTGCCGAACGGGGGATGATCGCGATGCTGGTGGACTATCGGGTGAAAAGTCGTCACGGGGTCTCGGCTATAGAATGCGTGAAAGACGGCAAAGCCGCGCTGGCGTGGGCGCGCGAGAATGCCGACAAACTAGGTGTTGATCCCAAACGAATTGCCACCGCCGGTGGATCGGCAGGCGGTCATGTTGCTGCGAGCATTGGCACCCTGACGGGCTTGGGCAGCGATGAGAGACCGAACGCCATGATCCTTTTCAATCCAGCCACTACACTGGGTGATCTGGGCGATTGGAAGGCTCACCGTGTGATTGCCACGGCACGCCTTGGGGTTAAAAAGTCCGAAGATCTTTCGCCATCGCACCATATCGGAAAGCACACTCCTCCAACCCTGATCATGCATGGATCAAAAGACACCACCGTGCCGATTGGCTCAGTCGAAGCTTTCGATAAGCAGATGAAGAAACTCGGCCGACTCTGCAAGCTCATCCGCTATGAGGGTGCCGCGCACGGCTTTTTTAATCGCGGTAAGCATCAGGAGCAGACACTCAAGGAAGCTGATGATTTTCTCGTCGAACTTGGCTGGTTACCGAACTCCTAATTGCGCTATCTCTCTCCCACCACCGCACTGGTGGGTGTTGCATTGATCGTGTAGTGGAGGATCTTTCCGCTGGCGTCTTCGGTAGTCTTGGAAACAGAAATCTGCACTCCGATCACCTTTCCTTCAGCATTTAGCGGGCCACTGATGACCGACAAGCGTTGAGACTGAAGTCCACACTGCTCTGGATAGGTCCGGATGTTTGGGGTGGTCCTCTTTTCAAGTTACGACTGAGATCAATCCAGCGGCAGGCCGCTGGCGCGAAGAAGAGTTTCCTGCACCGCGATGTCGTGGGCGGCATCCCAGGCGAAGGCTTTCTCACCACGCACAACTTTAGCCAGGTCTCGAAATTCACCATGGTAGCGTCCCTCGGACTTGGGGAGATCGACCTCATGGATTCCTTTGGAGAAAGTGCCATGTGGTTTTGTCAAAGAAAGACGAAGCTTGGCCGGTTCGAGAGGGCGAATCTCAATCGCTCCTTCCGTTCCAATGACCACGAATTGCCGACGCGGGCCGCCAAAGGGATCGTTGTGATTGCTTCCAATCGTTGCGAGAGCATTCGGATAGCGGAAGGTCGCGATCTGATTGTCCTTGAAGCCATCGTCCTGGGAGGTGAGCGCGATGGAG
>JBLHUR010000085.1:0-25510 GCA_047629805.1 Akkermansiaceae bacterium
CGTTTTAATTGAGAGCCAAGTGGTGGACTTCTTCCCGGATGAACACCGCTTGGCTTTTTTGTCGTCAAGATGAAAGGCATTGCATTTCATCCGCAACCTTGTTAGCGGTTTTACGTATAACCATGCAAGCCATTTCGAATATTTCAAAAAGTCGGGGGTATGATCCCGACATGGCCGGAGGTCGACCCGCAACAAAAGAAGCAACTCCATTTGGATTGCGCCTCGCATCCGCTCGCAAAGATGCCGGACTCACTCAAAGCGAACTTGCGGAGGCCGTGAACGTGACCCAACGGGTCATCGCTTACTGGGAACGCGAAAGCGTTGGCCTCAAAGCTGACCAGCTGGTCACCCTCGCCTCCGCCCTCGATGTCTCGGTGGATTCACTGCTCGGACTCGCTCCGAAGCCGAAGCGGCGCGGCGGCCCCGCCGGTCGCGCTCGCAAGCTTTTCGACCAGGTCACAAGCTTGCCTCGGGGCAGTCAGCAAAAAGTCCTCGATATGTTCGAGACCGTCCTCGCGGGCGAGAGCGCAAGGCGCTCTTAGCGTCGGGGCGGCAGCCCAATTTCTCTGGGGCGCTGGAGCCGCCAGCTTCTTTTTATTTCCGGCGACCGATAGGGAGCGTGGCTTTTTGGGCGACGAACCAAAACGGGGGCGCGACCACTCAAAAACTGGCGGCTCATCTCGAAGGCGGCGGCATACGCTCACGAACCAACCAAAAGGGCCGTGCGCGTTACGCCGCCTGAGCTTCTGCAGGCCGCATTGGGGTTTACGAACTCGCCTTACGATTTCCACCGGCCGGCAGTGACCTTGGGAAAGGTTCGCCCACTGCGACAGCGGCGCGGAGCTTCGAGCGGAAGGCCGAGCCTTTGGCGAAGGACTTTGCCGCGCAAAGTCCGTATGGACCAGAGCCGCCGAGGGGGGTGCGGGGTCAACAAGAATAGCGGTCGGTCGTCGAAAAGTTTCTTGTTGAGGCCGTGACCGCCCGACGGCAAAGCGAGAAGGAAAACTCCGAACTCGCCAAAAAAGGTGCCCGATGCGCTTCCCTGCCTCGTCGCTACTGGTGGGTGGGTTTGCGGAGGACTGAGGCGAGGAACGAGGCTGAGGCCGGAGCCGGGCCGGAGGGTGGTGCGGAGCGTGGCAGGGCGGCATGGGGTGAGGAACGATCCCGATGCCCTGGGCCGGAGGGCGGCGCGGAGCTGCGGGCGGGCTGGCGCGACTCCTGCAAGGAAGCCCATTTTCACCAACCCGACGGAGGAGGCTAACCCCGAAGTTGGGCGCACCGACCATGACTTCGCACAACACTCCGTAATCCGCTCGACGAACGAGCGACAGCGAAGTGGTGCCCGGGTGGAAGGGGCCCCTTTGGGGAAGGCAGCCACCCGATCAGGCACGGCGACGGATTACGGATGTTGTGTGATGGCCATGGATGCTGGAGGCGTGACAGATCGCACGCTCTAAAAATGACCCGACGAAGGAGGCTAGATTTAAGACCAGAACGGGCTGAGGCAGAGAAAAATTTCCCGACACCACAGAACGCGGACTCCGCTGAAATCATTGCAGCTACGATATTTGAAGGTCATCGTAGTCATACTTTGCCTGGCACCTTAGTCATGGAGGCTGGAGGCGTGACAGAACGCACGCTCTGAAATTGACCCGACGAAGGAGGCTGCTCTTTCTGGCAATACGCTTTGAAGAACCGAACAGCTTGGAGAAGAGATTTGAAGCAGCTGGAAGGGCCTTTGCAGTTAGTGCGGGATATTGAACGTAACTCAGTGCCATTCATGCCTGGCAGATTTATTCGCTCTGAAAATGACCCGACGATAGGAGGCTGGTCCTTCTGGCAAAACGCTTTGAGTCACCGAACAGCTTGGAGGAGAGATTTAAGGCAGCTGTAGGGGCCTTTGCAGTTAGTGCGGGATATTGAACGAATGCAAATCGTCCGGCAATTGAAACGCTCAACAATTACCTTTTACGGTTAACCAAAAATACAATATCGTCACCCTCTCTTTCATCGAAGACCCCATTTGGGCCATTACTCGTAATCACGATTATTGAAATATCATTCGATGCAATCACGTCATAATTATTACCCCAAGAATCCTTCCATATCTCGGGGAAGTCACTCTCTTCAATGTGAGAACTCACACCATTTTCTTCTAGGAACAATTTGTATTTTTCAGGACTCTTTTCTAAACAAAGATCCAAAATCTCTTGACACTCGTCATCATCTTCAACCTTCATCAAAGATCTTAGCTCATTCATCCTCATTATCGTATCTCTAGAATTCAATCTAGATTCCTGACAACCGACAAGAAGACTCTCAAATACCAATAAAATAAAAAGTGCCGAAATTTTCATACCTTTTATTCAAGCCACTTTGGACAGTCTTTTTCCGAAAGGGCATTAATCCCCCCAACCACCTCGCATTCGCAATCAGGTCTAATTCCTTTGAGACATTTAATAAAATTCGGACAGTCCAACTTAAACCCCAGCATCTTGCTTAAACGCTTAATATCGTTCTTACCCCCTTTAAAATTACTACCTTGGCCACCAAACAAACCACCATCATTATGCTGACCGGTAAACCCCTCTAAAGATTTAATTCCGTTTCGAAATCTACTCTGCAAAAGACTAGAAAACGCATGGCATTTCATATTATGCTTTTTTTCCATTGCGCCCATCCCCTCAAGGAATCTATATAATTCAGCCATTCCGTAAGCCATCCCTTCGTTCTTTCGATCCTCAGATTTATCATAAAATATACCGTCATCAATATCAGTTTTTCTATCCACCCAAGCGTGCACCAATTCATGCAATGCCACATGCGGACTACCATCAGTATAAAGCCTATCGAGAGCGGGATAGTATACATTACTCTCTCCCTTCCCCACTATCGCGGTGATCTCATTATCAGATATTAACTTTAACAATTTGTCGACCACATCTAAAATGTTGGAGTGTTTTTCAACACACGTCCCCCGAAGGTTGTTTTTTATTCTTGCGGACAAATCTGACACAGCTGCTTTTTGCCGATTTGCATGGGGATCAAAGCCTTGCGGGAATCCAGTTTGGCTCTGATAACCATAATCATCATCTAATCCCAAATAATCAAATCTTCCTACCGCATCATTTCCCACCATCCCGTAGAGGTTCACCCCTCCCTGTTCCCCAATGGGATCTCTGCTTGGCCATCTCCCTGTCACCGGATCGTAATACCTGTAGCCGTAATAACGCACACCCGATGCGAGTTTTGTAGTGGTAGAGTGATTTTCCCAGCGCGGTTGCTGGGCTGCAGCCGATTTTTTCGGGCGCGATTCTTGGGTCTCACCAAAAATTCCCCGGACGCGACTTTTCGCGGTGGGGTGTGATTCGCGGGAACGCGATTCTGTGAGGTGGAAGCCCATAAATTTGGGCGTAGTTCTACCGCATTCGGGCGGCTTTGGGCAGCTAAAAAGGAGAGACTTACTTTCTGCGCAGCCCAAACGATTCATGCCTCTGATCGTGTCGCAGGACTAATATTCGGATTCCGTAGGCCGTTTCTTCGTAAACAACGTGGTGGGTGAAGCCCTTAATTCCCGCTCGTCGCCAGATGCTTCCCTGTTTCAGGGGATGGAAGTGGCGCGGGTTGGCGAGCGCCTGGTTTACGGTCGCCATGAAGGCGTCGTAAAAGCGGTCTGCAAGCTTGGAACCCGATTCTTCGAGATAGTGCCGATAAATGCCGTCCATGTCTTTCTGAACGGTCCGGTGGAAGATCACCTTGCTCATTCTTAACGCCCACAGGCTGCCTTGAATTCGTCCATGGTCATTCCCATTGAGGGGTCGCGGTCCAACTCTTCAGCGCGTTGTCTGACTTCTTCAAGTCCATCATCGTCAACGAGCTCTTGGATTTCGATAAAAACACTCCACGGAATGATGGCAGCCTGAGGCTTCCCGTCTTCTCCGATGACTGTTTGGTGAGCGATGTTCATGATGGGAAGCTAGCATTCAAGGTTCTCGTTTTCAATCTCGATGATGGCGGCCGGGTGGGTGCGTTGGTAAACCTCTTTCAAATGCGTGATCGCTACGGCGGTGTAGATGCTGGTGGTATCGAGTCTCGCGTGGCCGAGGAGTTGCTGGATGACTCGGATGTCGGCCCCGTTTTCGTGCATGTGGGTGGCGCAACTGTGCCGCAAGAGGTGGCAGCTTCCGGGCTTGGTGATGCCTGCGGTTTTGATCGTTTTGGCGACCCAGTTGCCGAGGTAGCCGGGGCTGAACCTTTCGCCGTATCCACTGAGGAAGAGGGCTTGCTCTCCAACTTCGAGGAGGAGTTTGGGGCGGGTGCTTTCGAGGTATTTTTGCAGCCAGTGAAGCGCTGTTTTTCCGATGGGAAGAAGTCGGTCTTTGTCGCCCTTTCCTTTTCGGATGAGGAGGGTTTGGCAGGAAGGATCGAGGTCGCTGAGGTCCAGGTTGGTGAGTTCGCTTCGCCTCGCGCCGGTGGCGTAGAGAGTTTCCAACATGGCGCGGTCCCGGATTCCGAGCGGGTCGCGAATGTCGGGAACATTCATGAGGTGGGCCAGTTCGTCTTTGCTGAGGCCCTTGGGCAAGCGGCGTTGTTCTTTGCGCGGAAGATCGAGGTCGGCCGCAGGGTTGGCCGGGAGGTGGTTGCTTTTGCAGAGGTGGGCAAAGAAGCGCTGGATTGTGCCAAGGCGCGCCCGCTGGGTTCCCACCGCGAGCGGTTTGCCGTTGGGTTTACGGTATCGGAAAAGCCAGCTTTGGAAGCTCTCCAAGATGGGCTTGGTGATCTCGGCGGGGCGGCGGAGGTCGCGCTCTTCCGACCAGGTGAGGAAGGTTTTCAAGGCCCACTTGTGGGCGTCGAGGGTGCGGTCGGAGTAGTTGCGTTCGCCCAGTCGGGTTTGCCATTGGTCGATGAGACTGGCGAGGGTGTCGGGGCTGCTTCGGTCAAAGCCGTCGTCTTTCGGTTCGGCCTTCCCGCCTTTGCGCCGGTTCTTCATTCCGTCGATGTTTCGTTCTCCCTTTTTTCCTGCCATGATTTTTTACGTCTACGATGGGTTGATTTTTTTGGGTCCAGATGGGCGATTCACCGAAGTCACGAAGTTGTCCTTAAAGCGATATTCCGCGTGAGCTGCAGCTTCGTGATGGGGGCAGCACGAAGGGGCGCGAAGTGCGACCCAAACCCCTCGAAGTTGGTGACGTAGGTTCATTTCACGTTCTCTTTTTTGCGAAGTTCGGCGATATCAAGAAGGCCGACTTGCCACGCTTCGGCCTTTTCGTTGGCATCAACGAGGAGTTCGTATTTGCAAAGACTTCCCTGTTTTCCACTGCGCCGATTGACGTATTCCATTTGCTCGAGACGCTCGGTGTGGGTGCGCACTTGGAACTCGCTCCACCCTGTTTTCTCGCGCAGCTCTCGGCGGCTAAAAAGGCAAAGTCTTTGCTCGGTCTTGAGCTCTTTGGTTTTTTCGCGAATCAATTCTTTGATGCTGTCGAGGAGGCGGCGGCCTTGGGGAGGGAGTTCGTCGAGGCTGCGGCCTAGGACTTCGGGGGCGATCTTATTGGCGGCTTCGATGTCTTCCAATGTAACGGGGAGCATTTCGATTTTGCGGCCGTTGATGCTGTGCTTGATCGTTTCGCGCTGGTGCTGGTGGAGAATAAAACAAGCCAGGCTGGTTTTAATGCAATCTCCAATACAGCCGCCGCTTGGTCCCGGGTGGATCGTGCGGGTGCTGAAGCTTGGCTTAATTCTCTCCCTGACAGTTCCGCAAAGTCACGGGCGGCTGAGAGGTTGGATGGCGATTGAAAATCGAAGGACAGAGAGCCTAACAGTCGCCGGCCGGCAATCTCAACTCTGCGAGTTGCTTAAACCCTCACTGATCAAAAGATGGGATGGTCGGGGCGACAAGATTTGGCGGAGACCTCAGAGTGTCTGAAGGGGCAAGGCAATGAGCTGAAGGAGATTATTTCTGAATAACCGAAGCCCGTTTTTCGTCAACTCCTTCTATGGTGAAGAAAGGGTTCTGTGAATTTGTAGCGGTCTGTTTGGGTTTGATGCTTCTTGTGGGCCAAGGGAATGCCGGGCTATCGCCCGCAGCGACGGCGTTTCGGCTGCGTTTGCAAGAATCTGAAGCGGGGGAGGATTTTCAAAAGATGGAAGAGTGGGTTTTTGAGGATGGCCTTAAGGTGGAGCGGGTGTTTGAGCGCTTTGAGGAGGCGATGAAGGTTATTTCTTTAACTTCTTACAGTTCCCGGTATCGAAGTGAGCGGGAGAACCTTTCGAAGCGGCTGGTGGAGGAGTTTACGGATTCGTGGGAAGCCTGGCTGATGGCGGCGGAGATTCACGAGAAACTACCGGATGAAGTCGTGCTTCGTGAAGATGGCTTTGAGAGGCGAGCAGGGTGGGGGAGTGGAACTCACAATGTCAGAAAGCGTGACCGGATCCGTGTCCTGCAATTGATTTTAAAAGCCAAGGAAGTAGCCGAACGGGGACACAAGTCAGGCATAGTGCATGGGGATGCGCTTGCGGAGGTTTATTTGAAATTGGCGGATCAATTTGAGCGGATTCGGACGGATCGTTCAAAGGTTCTCACCGATCTGAATCATTTGCCGAAGCCTGAATCCGAATACGAGCGGATTGAGGAGCGGGGGGCCGTCCTGGATGCTGCCGGGAAATTGCTTCTTCCAGAACTCCGGGAGTCGTTTGGAAAGGCGGTCACTGATGATGAACGGATTTATTGGCTGCGGAATCGTGCGGTGGAGGTGGCCTTGGAAATGAAGGCGGAGGCAAAGTATGACCTTGCGATTTTTTGGCATGATTTGCTCGGGGTCGAGCAGCTGGCGGATGAAGGCTTAATTTACATTGAGGGAAGCGAGAGCGAGTTAGATATGGAGGCACCGGGTGAGTTTGAGCTGCATACTCTGGGTGCTGATGAGAGTCTGGTGTTGGGACCGGAGGGGCCGCAGAGGGTGACTTTGCCAGCGCATTGCCGGTTTATTTCGATGCTGCAAGAGATCGTCGAGGATAAATCGGGAGCGGAGGATTATCGTTGGCGGGCGGCCTCGGCTCTGGTTGAGACAATCTACGTGGACCGGCGGCAGTTTGCGTTGGCGCTGGAGCTCGCGGAGAAGATGGGAACGCGGAAAGTGATGCGGTATGGGAAGGGAATTGAGGAAAAGATTGAGATTTGGGGACTTCGCAAGAATGTTGCGCTGCGTTCGGGAGGGTCTGTGGCGCATGGTTCCGCACCGGAGGTGACAATTAATTCGCGGGGGCTGGATCAGGTGAAGCTGGAATTGCGGAAGGTTAATTTGGAGAAAGGAAACAAGAATTTTGGGGAAGGCATGAACCGTAATCTTTTGCTTTGGTCGAGGGCATTGAGGTTTCGCGAGGAGGATGGTGACCGGGAGTGGATGGGGGGCTGGCTAGATGAATTTAGTGTCCATGCGGCGATGGTTGATGTTCCTATTCGTAAGAAGGGAAATTGGATGCAGACAGCGACGCGGGTTGAGATGCCGGACCTGACTCCGGGGCATTATTTGATCCTGCTGGAGGACGGTGAAGACCTGGAGATATTGCCGATCCAAATCTATGATGTCGCGCTGCTGGGAGCGGAGGTGACGTGGCGAAAAGATGCGGATGAAGACCAGCTTCTTTACTTGGTCGATCCGACAAGTGGCGAAGCTCTGGAGGGAGTGGAATTTTGGCAGGCCTATCGGCCGAGTTTTTACACCTTGTCCGATCATCAAGGGCAGTTGCATGGGGTTTCGGAGGTCTATCCGGCGATGGTTCGGAGGCGAGGTTCGGAATGGCAAATTTTGCAGTGGGATAGGGCTTACGGGACTTTTTCATTATGGGGCGGACCTCAATTTGAATCCTTCTTGGTGACGAATCAGCCGCTTTATCGACCGGGGCAGAAGGTTTCCATGGCAGGCTGGCTGCGACTTGTGCCTCAATGGATGGGGTGGGAGCGCGAGTTGCCGGTGGAGTTGCCGCTAAGGATGAGGGTTTACGACCCCACCGGAAAAGAGGTGTGGACGGGTGCGACCAGATTGGATGATTTTAATGGGTTCACGGGGGAGTTTCAATTGGGGGATGAAGTCGTGCTGGGTGAGTATCGCGTGGAACTTGATATTCAGGAACTGCATGAAGATGGTTCTAAGGCGGATGTAGATCCGTTTGCGGTGGAGGAGCCTGTGGCCGAGGATGAGCGGTTAGATTTGAAGGAGATCGTCTGGGATCGTGATGCAGTTTCTCAGGGGTTCGGGTGGAATTTTGAAGTGGGCGAGTTTCGGAAGCCTGATTTTCAGGTGAAGCTGGAACCGGTGGACGGTAGCGGTGATTTCGCGACGACGGTGGGAGCCACTTATCTTTCGGGGGAGCCGATGAAGGGTGCTGCCGTTGTGGTGGGATTTGAAGCGACCCCGATGTTAGCGCGGGTTTTTCCGAAGCGGACTTGGGATGATCTATATGAGGCGGGTTATGAATGGGGGAATCCGAAGCTGAGACATATCCGGGGTTGGGAGAGGTGGGCGATGTGGTCTTCTTATTCGGAAGTAATGGAAGGTGAGTCGGATGATATCGTTCCCTGGAATCACCAGATCCGGGAGACGGTCGAGCTTGTCACCGGAGATGACGGAAGGGTGAAGGTTGAATTCGAAAGCGAGCTTCCCAATCTGGACCGGTATTCATATCATGTGCGCTTGGTTGCGAGCGTGACTGAGTTCAGTGGTCGCTCGGTGGCTGCCGCAAATGAGTTCGTCCATACCGGGCATAGCTTCGAAGTCTTTGCGCGTCCTCTCAAAGGATTTTATCGAAAGGGGGAGCAGGTCGAAGTCGAGGTAGGGATCTTGACTCGTGAGCGGGAGCCGCTGACAGGTCGCGGGGTTTTTAAGGTGGAGCGGATGGTGGAGGGGAAGTTTCTCCCGGTCCTGAGTCGCGAGATCGAGGTGGGTGAGGATGGATTGGACATGGTTTCGTTTGCGGCACCGAGTGGGGGGCAATATCGGTGTGTTTTTAAGGGAGGAGGGAGTGAGCGGGGATTTGTGTTGGAGGTCATCGGGGGCGAAAAACAGGTCGGGAATTACGGCGGAGTGCAGGTGCTTCCACGGGATTTCATCTCTAATCCTGGTGAGACGGTGGAAGTTTTGGTTCGGACGGATGAACCATCGACAAAGGTTTGGCTCTTCGAGGCGATGCCGGATGGAATGGGAAGTAACCCTAGGGTCGTCACTACCGAAAATCATACTGCGATCATCCGGCTGCCGGTGAGTCGAGCGGCACGACCTAACTTTGGGGTGGAAGCGATGGCTTTCTGGGAAGGGAGGCTGCGGACAAGTTTGGCTCTCATTTTGGTTCCCGACGAGACGAGTCGCCTGAATGTTGAGATGAAGTTGGACCGGGAAGTAGGCGAACCTGGGGGCAAGGCTGCGGTCGAGGTGGAGGTGCGGGATCATAAGAGTGCGATGGCGGAGGCGTCTTTGGCTCTGACGATCTTTGATCGGGCACTGGAGGATTTAGGGGGGGATTTGCCGTCTACGATGAGGTTAAAGGATATGTTTTATTTGGAGAGTCGGATGTCGAGTTCGATGAAGAGGGATTGGGATGGGGAACTTTTGGTCAATCGCCTTAATGAACCAGGGGTCTTCGCGGCGCGGTATGATATGTCTGGTAAGACGGAGCAGACAAAAGCCTCGCGCTTTGTAAAACATGGCGACGAAATATGGGAGCGATACGAGCCACCCGAGCTGCCAAATCAGGTTGGCAGTGGGGTTGGCGGTGGTGGGGGAGCGTCCTTCCCGATGACTCCTGCGACGCCGCGATCGTTTCCGCAGGCGGCGAGGGGGGGGCAGGCGAGTTTGCCGGAGGCGGAGCTGCTCGGGAAGGCCAAGGTGCGGAAAGATTTTTCAGATCGGGCTTACTGGGGAGGTGCTTTACGGACTGGTAAGGACGGCCGCTTGAAGGTTGACTTTGAACTGCCGGAGAATCTCACCTCGTGGCGGGTGCAGTCATGGGCTTTTGGCAGAGGGCGATCTTTTGGCGAAGCGAGGTTGGAGCTACCGGTTTCGAAGGAGCTTCAATTGAGACCTCTTTTGCCTCGGGTGGCGGTGGTGGGTGACGAGTTGGTGATCGGAGCAATGATTCAAAACCTCTCTGAAGGTGCTGGATCATTTATGCTGACTCTTGAACTTGAGGGTGCCGAGGTGGCGGATCAGGGGGCGCGCAAAATCGAGCTTGAGGCCGGGGCTGAGGGAGTTGCGCAGTGGCGGGTGACGATGACGAAATCCGGTGCGGCAGTGTTCCGGGTGAAGGCTGCGAGTGCTGACGGAAAGCTGACCGATGGATTTGAGCAGAGCGTGCCGGTGGCTGCGCGCGAGGTGAGTCGGACTGTTTCCGATACAGCCATGATAGAGACGAATGAAAAGATTTCGGAGCTTCGGTTTGCTTACGATCCCGGGATGGCCGGGAGGAAGATTCAGATCGGGGCTGAAGCTCATGCGGCGGTGAGTGCTCTGACCGTTCTTCCTGATTTGGTGCAATATCCTTACGGCTGTGCCGAGCAAACCCTCAATCGATTTCTTCCGCTTCTGGTAGCTTCGGAATCAGCGAGCCAACTCGGTTTGGATTGGGATAAGATGGTTCATCTCTCGAAGAATAATGGACATTCGCTGGGATGGATTAGCGGGAGAGGTCAGGCGGAACTTTCGCGTGAGCCTGTCGATCTGAGCGAGGCCAAGGTGAATGACATGGTCCATGTGGGCATAAGCCGCTTGCGGGAGATGCAAAATGATGATGGTTCGTGGGGCTGGTTCTCGGAAGACGATCCGGACGCGCGGGTGTATCTTACGGCTCTGGCCGTAAGGGGCTTGACGATGGCTGAGAAGGCGGGGAAGAAATTGAAAAAAGACCATCCGACACAGAGAGCGGTGAGCTGGCTTGAGGGGTTGAGTTGGACGAATTGCTCGGAGAAATCGAGTCTGGTTCTACTTGCGAAGGCGGCTTTCGTGGCCTGGGCTTTGAAGGAAGCTGGAAGCGATGAGGTGGAGAGCTTGGTGAAGAAACTCTGGAAGATGCGTGATGTGCTCCCGCTGACTTCGCGAATTCATCTGGCCTTGGCGATGGAGGACAAGGAGAAGGTGGCAGTTCTGACGGAAGAGATACGCAAGGAAATAGCGGTTCTTAAGGTCGATCGAAATCGGTATTTCAGTTGGTGGAATGAGCCGGTGGAGCGACGGGCTTGTTTCCTGAAATTGTTGGTGAAAGTGGGCGCGGAAGAAGGCGAGATCCGGGAGGAGATCCGGACGCTTCTGGCCGCTCGAAAAGATGGAGTGCATTGGAAAAGTACTCGTGAGTCGGGGTTTTGTCTGGAGGCCATTGTGGAGGCGATGCTCTCGTTCGATTTGGACCCTTTTGCCGCTGGGGTGGATACAGAGATCGAGATCCGCTCGAAGGGGAAGGCTCAGACTGTTATTTTATCAAAAGAAGAGCTCTGGTCCGGAAAGATTGAGTTACCCGTCGCTGCGATTGTTGATGGAGGAGAAAAGGAGATTGTCCTCGAGATCACACGCCGGGGTAATCTTGAATCAGCGGTCTTTCTAAACGCGGCCATCACGCATCCATCCTCGGATCCCAGGGCGATGAAAAGCGAGGAGGGCGGTTTGAAATTGAAGCGTCAATATTTCCGGGTAAATGCGGACAGGAATCGGACCCTGTTGAAAGAAGGTGACGTGCTGAAGGTGGGTGAAATGATCGAGGTGATCCTGCGGATTGATTCCGACGAGTCGCGTGAGTTCCTGCACTTGCGCGACCCGATTCCGGCGGGGCTTGAGCCGATGATGCAACTCAGTGGATATCATCAAAGTGCGTATCGGGAGAGTTGGACGGGCGAGTCGCACTTTTTCATCTCGGAACTCTCGCATTGGAATCGGAATCATCGATATACCCTGAGTGTCGTGACTGAGGGAGTCTGCCTGGCCCTGCCGGCCCATGTGGAGTGCTTGTATTCGCCGGAGATTCGCGGGAGGAGCGCGGCGCGCCGTTTTTCGATTGAGAGGTAGACTCAAATTTAAGTAAAAATGGTCGGGGCGACAGGATTCGAACCTGCGACCTCTACACCCCCAGTGTAGCGCGCTACCAAGCTGCGCTACGCCCCGACACTTTGTCTTGCGACGAGCGCTTTTTGCCAGAGTTGGTGATTTTGGCAAGAAGTTTTCGCTTCCTTGGGATGATTCGCGGATGAGGGGTTGATGGGTTTGCTTTTTTGAGGGAGGGAGGACATGTTTCGTGGCAACGAATGGCTGCGGGGAGAAAAACATGGAGTTTGGAGGATCTCGTCGATTTCGAGGTCGCGGTGCAGCAGTCGTCGACGGTTGAGGCTGAGGTGGGGCGGAGGATTCGTGTTGAGTTGCGCGCGGGAGATCGTTCGGATCTTTCGCAGCGGCGATGGGGCTTGAAGGAATGGCTTCTTTCGAAGAAGCGGGGGAGCGGGGCGAAGGTGGTTTCGGTGACTCGGCTAGGCGGGCTTGCGCTTTTAATTGGGACTTTTTTACTGGGTGTGGGAGTGATCAGAGGGTTGGTGACGCGGGTGGATGGTGAGGGGGCTTTAAATATTTGGGGGTTGCTGGCGGGGACGATTGGGGTGCAATGGGTTATTTTAATCGTGGGCTTGGTGACTTTTTTCCTGGCACGGTATTGGATTGGGGGATTGGGATGGTTGAAGGAGAGCCTTTCATCGGTGGTGCGTCGCTTTGCGGGGAAGGTAAGTCCTGATGCTTGGAAGTCGCTGATTCAGGGGAAGGGGAAACAGCCGTCTGCGTTGGGGTGGAGATTGACGCGGATGCTGCAGCTTGGAGGGATTGGCTTTAATTTGGGGCTGATTGCAGGTCTTTTTGGGGTGCTTTGGTTCACGGAGATCAATTTTTATTGGGAGTCGAGTTTATCGCAGTTTGGCGGTGATAGCTTGGGGAAGGTGACGCGTTTTTTGGCAGGAGCTTGGGGGGGCGGCGGCTTGACGGATTTGCAGATTGCGGGCTTGAAGGATGTCTCGGGAGAGACGGGGGATGCGAATTGGACGGCGTTTTTTAATTTTATTTTTGCGGCGTTTTTGGTGTGGGGATTACTGCCACGGTTTTTACTTTGGGTGATGGCGGTTTGGAAGGAGAGGAAGACCTTGGGAGGTTTGGAGTTTCAGGATTTGGAGCATCGTAAGCTTTGGCGCGAGATTAGTCGGGTGGAGCGAGCGGTCACGATGGAGGGGATGAAGGATGGGGTTGTGCTTTTGGATGTGGGTGGGCTTGGGCTGGATGAGGCGGAGTTGCGGCCATTTTTGCTTCAAAGTTTACGCGTGAATCCTGAGAAGTCTTATTCGGTTGGGGTTTTGGATGCGACGGAGGAACGTGAGGCTTGGGTGGCGATGCGGGCGGCGCCTTGTGGGGTGGTGATGTTGGTGGAGGGATGGAGTTTGTCGCCGAAGGAGATGATGGCCTTGATCGAGCGGATTCGGAGGGAGGCTGGAGAGGAGACGGTTTTGCGGGTGTTGGTATTGGGCGATGGCGTTGTGGAGCCGGATGAGGCGGACTTTGTGAGGTGGCAGGAATTTATTGATGGACTGCGGGATCCGCGGTTGGAATGTGTTGACTATAAGGGATGAAAGAATGGGTCACAGACGCGCCGACTTTTGCGGTGGTGGGGAAAATCAACATGGGGAAGTCTTCGGTTCTCTCGACCTTGTTGGAGATCGATGACGATCGCTTGATTCGGGTGAGCAATACTCCAGGCGAGACGACTCATTGTCAGGCTTTGCCGTTGACCTTTGACGATCGAGAGATGATCCGCTTTGTCGATACGCCGGGGTTTTCGCGGGCGCTGGAGGCGATGCGGGCCATTCAGGATATGCACGGAGAGGGGACGCCGAATCTGGAGACGATCAAGCGCTTCGTGACCGAGCAGCTGGAGAAGAATGAGTTCGAGGATGAGGCGCGGCTTTTGCAGCCGATTGTGGAGGGCGCGGGGGTGCTTTATGTCATCGATCCTTCAAAGCCGCTACGCGATGCTTTTGTGGCGGAGATGGAGATCATTCGCTGGACTGGGACGCCACGGATGGCTTTGTTAAATGAAAGGGTCGATCATCCGGAGCGGACCAAGGAGTGGCGGAGCCGGCTGGGGAGTTATTTTAATTTGGTGCGGACTTTTAATGCGCACGATGCGCGCTTTGATGAGCGCCGGAGCTTGCTGAAATCTCTTTTGGAGATTGATGAGTCCAATAAGGCGCGGATCGAAGAGACGATCTGCTTGATCGATGCCGAGTGGGAGCAACGTCGGGAAGAGAGCGCGGAATTCATCATGGAGTTTTTGGCGAAGGCGCTGAAGCACCGGGAGACTGAGAAAATCGACGAGAAAGAGGAGGAGTTGGAGCATCGCAAGGAGCGGGCGAAGGAGGCATTACAGAAGCGTTACTATCGCAATATTGCGAAGCTAGAGGAGAAGACTTACGGGAAGCTTTTGAAGATCTACCGTCATAAGCTGCTGAAGGTGGCGGTGGCGGCGGAGAAATTCCACGGGGTGGATTTGAGTTCCGAGGAGACTTGGCAGAAGTGGGGGCTTTCGAGATCCCAGCTCGCGCTTGCGGGTGGCTTGGCCGGTGGGGCAGCGGGGGCGGCGATTGATATCGGGAGTGCGGGATTGACGCATGGTTTGGGGACCTTGTTTGGTGCTTTGACGGGGGCTGGTGGTGCTTTTTTTAAGGGGGATAGCTTGCCTGAACTTAAGATTAGCGCGCAGGGGGTGAGTTTTGACGGGCAGAGTCAGAAGGCTCTCGTGATGGGACCGCCGGAGAGCGACAACTTTGCTTGGATCCTCCTGGATCGGGTTTTACACCATTATGAGGAGATTGTGACGAGGGCTCATGGCCGTCGAGATGAGGAGGTGATTGAGGGCGAGGGAGCGGGTTGGGTGCGGAAGTTTAGCCGGGATCGGCGGTCGATCATGCAGAAGTGGATCTTAAGTCAGCTCAAAGGAGCGGAGAGGAGTTTTGATGCGGAGGTTTTTCGGGAGCTGGTTTCGATCCTTGAAGAGGTTGAGGCTGGCTAAAGGCTGGTCAGAATGAAATTAATCCGGTAAATCTCTTCTTCGTTAATGAATTTTTTCAGATGGGTCACGTCCAAGCAGTTGATGGCACCAGCTGGGGCCTCCCCCGACGCCGGAGCGGGCGAACAGGAAGTTCCTGATCGTGAGCTTATAAAGGCGTGTCAAAGTGGAGACACCCGAGCTTTCGAGACTCTCGTGACCCGCCATCGTGGAAAGGTTTATGCGATGGTACAAAATATGATTAAAAATGAGGCCGACGCTTGGGATTTGTCTCAGGAGGTCTTTTTGAAAGTGTGGAAAGCGCTCCCGAAGTTCGAGTCGCGCGCCAAGTTTTCGACTTGGCTCTATCGCATCACCCACAACGTGGTTTATGATTGGCTGCGCAAGCGCAAGATCGATTCGGCCGGGGAATTGGATGATGGTATTTTGAACCAGTCCGACATTGCGGCTGGTTCACGGACCAGTCCATCGGTGACGCCGAGACCGGACCACGCAATGGTCAATTCCGAACTGGGGGCGAAAATTAATGCCGCCCTTGAAACTTTAAATGCAGAGCATCGCGAGACGATCCTTTTAAGAGAAGTGCAAGGCTTCGATTATAAGGAGATTGCCAAAGTGATGGATTGCTCCCTTGGGACGGTGATGAGCCGCCTTTACTATGCCCGAAAAAAACTCCAAGCCCTATTGAGCGATGAAAAAAGACAAAATTGAAGAACTCTTTGTAAAATGGATCGATGGCAAGCTATCTCCCGATGAGAAGCCGCAGCTGCAGGCTCTCATGGAAGAAGAATCCGAGATTGAGGCCGAACTTCAAGAGCTGAAATCGGTGGTCCAGATGGTGAAGGCGGAGGTTCCAGCCTCGGTGGAGCCACCTTATGGGGACTTTTTTAACAGCCAGCTGATGCGGAAGGTTGATCTACAGATTGAATCCCAACGTCCGGCCAAGAAGGCAGAGCGTTGGTGGAAATCCCTCCGCTGGGCTTGGGCTCCGGTCGGTGCGATGGCTTTGGTTCTCTCGTTTTTCGCGGGGCACCGCATTGCCCGACCTACGGACGATGCTGGTTTGGCCTTGGTGAATCGTAGCGCTGGTGAGGTATCAAATTTGCCGACGGTGTATTTCACCGGAGAAGCTCTCGATGCCGAGGTGATCGCGGATTCCGATGGGGAAGTTTCAGTGATTGTCGTGAACGGGCTTTCGGCCATTCGCGACGATATTGATTTTGTCACCGTGACGACCAGTGTGAGCCTGCCTGCCAACTACGAGAGCTCCGAGGCTCGCCGTTTTCAATAATCTGCTCCTATGAAACCCGCACTCTTTTTGACAATCCTTTGCTCATTCACTCCGCTTCTTTCCGCCCAGGATCCGGGAATGGAGGCAATTGGTGAAATGAGTGTGCAGCTTCTTTTTGCGACCGATGGAGAGGCGAAGGCTGCGGGGGATTTGGCAAAGGAAGTTTCTGCAAGTGAGGTCAAGAAATTACAGGCGATCAAGGAGCTTAAATTCAAGGCGTATCGTCTTCTCGGGACGGATAAGCCCGACATTTTAAAGGGATATGAGAGCTGGGCCACTCCACTGCGCCCGTCGAAGGAGATTTTGGTGAGCTTTCAGCCCATCAAGCGTATGGATGATGGCAAGCTTCAGATGGTTCTGGAGTATTGGCAGAGCAAGCGTAAGGTTTTCAGCACCAATCCGGTGCTGACGAAGGGAAAAACTCTCTATCTTCTGGGACCGGAGTGGCGAAAAGGCCGCTTGATTTTAGCGGTTCGCATTGAAGATTTAAAGACGTCATGAACCCATTAAAGATCGCCCTTTTTGCTTTGTTGTCCGCGTATCTGCCAGTGTCGGCAGAGATGGTTTTCAAGTCCCTCCTAGTCGAAATCGACGCTAAGGCCGGGGAGAATCAGGTGACAGGTGAGTTTCCTTTTGAGATTAAAGGCGACTCGGAGACGATTGTTTCCTATGATGCCCTCTGCACTTGTTTGGCTGGTCGGGTTGAGCCTCTTTTGGCTGATCGATCCCCCAAGCTTCATTGGAAGGCTGGTGAAAAAGGGGTGATTAAGGCACGCTTCGATACCTCCAGATTCCTGGGGACAGTCGATAAGGCACTTGAACTCAAGCTAAACGGGAGAGATCCGGTTATTCTGACGGTGAGGGTCAATATTCCCGACCTAGTTCAGCTGGAACCTAATACGTTGCGCTGGGAAACCGGTGGAGAGGCTGACGAAAAGGTGATCAAGATTACGGTGAATCACACGAAGCCCATTAAAATCATCTCTCATTCTTCAAATAAGGATGAGATTTATCCCTACGAGTTAAAAACGATCAAAGAAGGCTGGGAATATGAGATCCGAGTGCAGCCAAGGAATACCATCGAATCCGGGATGGGTATGATCTCTCTCCGGACGGACTGTGAGATCCCAAAATTCAAGAGAGCGATCGTCTACGTCGTGACCAAGCCGAAGTTGAAGGTCCGACCTGTGGTGGGAGCCGTAAAATGAAGCGACTTCTAGTGTCTATAGTCGCCTTGACCGGATTGAGTGGGATTGCGGCCCTCATTACTTGGAAGGTGGTGGGCGAACCTGATCGGGCCGTGGTGTGCGATCCTGCGAAGCTGCCAGAGCACTTTGTGTGCCTTGTGACGGCGCGGGACTGGCCGGCGGAAGATATTCTCTGGGTTGACGCGCGACCGCGAGCCGATTGGAAAAAAGACGGGGTTTTTGGCTCGGTCCTTGTGAATGATCAGGAGGACTGGCTGGATCTTGAGCCGGAGTTCATGATGAAGATGATGGTTGAGACCAAGCCGAAGGTGATGGTTTATTGCAACCAGTCTGGCTGTGGGTCCTCGAAGTACGTCGCCGAGCAATTGCGTGAGCGGCACGCTGAAGCTCTCGGATTCGAGGTATTTGTGCTGGAGGGGGGAATCAAGGCCCTCCAAACGGAAAAGAAGTAAACTAAAGGGTCCAGTTAATCGCTTCGACCCGAATAACCTGAAGGAATGGCCTCTCAGGATCAGTTTCGATATCCCAAGCAACACTGACAGTTGCGGGAATGCGATCTCGCGCCTGGGCTAATTTTTTCAGTTGCTTGAAGGCCTTCGACTCTTTGCTGAGATAGGCTGTGGCGATAGGGGCGCTGATCCGAGCGAGATTGGTGTAGAAGGTGACTTTAGCCATTTTTATGGCTTTTGGGATGTCATCATAGGTGTAGGCCGAATATTCGACGAGACTATGGAAGGTGGCTGTTCCTTCAGTTTTTTGCTCATAAAAGCTCCCGACTGATTCTTCATACAGGTCAATGAAGGGATCGGTATGAATTTTGGGAGCTTCTTCTTCTGAGTAGGTAATCGTTTTCACTAAGACAATGCGAGAGCGATCACTTTTCCCGTCGTCAAATGCTACTGAAAAAAAAACCTCAAACGATCGGTCAGTTTCTCTCTCTCTTCCTATTATAAGTCCGGGCTCGCTGCTTTTGGGGAAGGGCTTTCCTAGGCAGGAGGCGGCAAGTTCTTCGGGGGGGCGTTCGCTTTGAGTGATGAGGGGCATCCGCTCCTTGTAGGTTCTGGCAACGAGAAAGCGCTTGAGAATTTGACGTGCTTCATTGATTGCGGCGGTTTTTTTTTGGACCGATTCATTACGGGCTTCGGAGGAAGCGAGATCGGGGAGCTCGGTGGAGACTTCACCGTCTTTTTTAATATCCTGAGGATCGTGCTCCAGAGGAGGAATTTCTGGATCGACGAGGATGGGCGAGGGGCCCTCAACTGGCTCGATCAAGATGGGAGTGTCTTGATTCGGTGCTTTTGGTATGGCGTCCGTGACGGGGTTAGGGATCTCGGGAGTTCCTTTTTTTTCACCGAAATTCAAAATCCCCATGAGATCGAGAATCAGGTAGACTACAGCAGCGGCGAGTAGGAGCAAGAGGGCTGGGAAGAGGATGGTCGGCCAGACTTTGCGTTTATGAGGTTGAGGGCGCTGGGCAGGCGTCATTTCCACCGGAGCAGCCCGCTGTTGGAGCTGGGCTTGGCTGTTGACCGGCTGATTGTGCGGTACTGAGCCGGGAGGCCGTCCACCTGGCTGAGCTTGCTGCGTAGGCTGTTGCGCGTATTGCGGTGCAGGTTGCTGGGCCTGCGGTTGATAATAGGCCTGTTGTTGCGGTGCAGGCTGTTCTTGGAAGGCCGCTGGAGCTGGATGGGGTGCTGTGATGGAAGCCTGACAATAAGGGCAGGGACCGGTAATTCCGGTAAGTTGGGCGGGGACTCTTAGGCCCTGGTTACAGTTCGGGCACGCGAACTCAATGGTTTCGTTTTGTGACATCTGGGGAGAGCGGAAATCGTTAGGAAGTGTGTAAGGATTTCTAATAACGAAGTCAACAGACAACAGGCGAGGAAGTGACATCGGTGGGGTTCACCACTACAGTCGTATAAATGAAGCGGCTTTATTGGTTTATTCTGGATTCGGTTGGGATTGGCGGGGGGCCAGACGCGGCGGCTTTTGGCGATGAAGGGAGTGATACTCTTGGGCACATTGCCGACTGGTTTTTAGAAGAGAAAGAGCGAGCCCTTGCTTTGCCAAATTTAAGAAAACTGGGCCTTGGTGAGGCCTACCGTCTGGTTCATGAAAAATACCCAGCGGGTTGGGAAGAGCTAGCTGTTAAGGGTGCTTTTGCGGCTGCCACCGAAATTTCGACGGGAAAGGATACTCCGAGTGGTCACTGGGAAATGGCGGGGGTTCCAGTCCGATGGGATTGGGAATATTATCCCAATATCGACGAGTGTTTTCCGCAGGCTCTTTTGGATCACCTTTACGAAGCATGTGAGTTAGTGGGGTCGCTGGGGCATTGCCATGCGAGCGGGACGGAAGTTATCGAGCGCTTGGGTGCGGAGAGCGTGGCGACGGGGAAGCCGATCTTTTACACGTCGGCGGATTCGGTTTTCCAGATTGCCGCTCATGAGAGTTCCTTTGGATTGGAGAAGCTCTATGGCCTTTGCGAAGTCGCGCGAAAAGCGGTGATGGAGCCATTGGTGGGGCGGGTAATTGCGCGTCCTTTCGTGGGCGAAGTCGGGGGTTTTTCTAGAACGGGGAATCGGAAGGATTATGCGGTACCGCCACCCAAGCCGACTGTTCTGGAGCGGGTCAAGATCGCTGGACATGCGGTGATAGGAGTCGGGAAAATCGGGGACATTTTCGCGCATACCGGATTCACGAGGGAGATCAAGGCGAATGGTCACCCGGCTCTATGGGCTGCGACGCGGGCGGCGCAGGTGGAAGGTGAGCTTGTGATGACAAACTTTGTCGATTTTGATATGCTCTACGGGCATCGCCGTGATCCCGAAGGATACGGTCTGGCCCTTGAGGAATGGGATGCAGAACTAGGGCGGTTTTTGCCTGAGATGGGAGCCGAGGATTTTCTAATCGTGACCGCTGATCATGGGAACGACCCAACGTGGAAGGGCACCGATCATACGCGCGAGAGAGTTCCAGTTCTTCTAAGCGGAACGGGCAATCATGGGATTCGGGAGAGTTTTGCTGATATTGGCGCGACGGTAGGGAAGTTCTTTGGAGTGGAGATGGACGAAGGGCGGGCGATTGACTAAGATCGCGCGCATGTCGACACCTCATCTCGAAACCCCGGCCGGTGGGTTCGCTGAAACCGTTCTTCTTCCGGGCGATCCATTGCGGGCTAAGTTTATTGCAGAGACCTTTTTGAGTGATGTGGTCCAAGTGAACGGCGTCCGTAATATGCTGGCTTTCACCGGGAACTACAAAGGCTCACTAATTTCGGTGATGGGGAGCGGAATGGGAATTCCTTCGATTTCGATTTATGCCAAGGAACTGATTACGGATTATGGCGTGAAGAATCTTATTCGCGTGGGCAGCTGCGGAGCTGTTTCTAAGGAAGTGAAAGTTCGCGATGTGCTCATTGGGATGGGAGCGTCTACGGATAGTGGGGTGAACCGGGCTCGCTTTGGCGGCTATGATTTTGCGGCGACGGCGAGCTACGAACTACTGGAGGCGCATGTGGAAGCGGCGCGTGAGTTGGAGGTGCCGGTGAAGGTTGGGAATCTCTTCTCGGCTGATCTTTTTTATAGCCCGCTTCCTGAGATGTTTGATCGGATGGAGAAGATGGGAGTCCTTGGGGTGGAAATGGAAGCGGCCGGATTGTTCGGAGTTTGCGCGGAGTTTGGCGCTCGCGGGATGGCGATCTGCACCGTGAGCGATCATATTCGGACAGGCGAGAGCACGAGTAGTGAAGAGCGTGAGAAGAGTTTTACCGCGATGATGGAGATTGCGCTGGAAGCAGCTAGGAAGGTGGCCTCATGACTGACGAGGTTTTAATTACGAAGGCGCTTGAGATGCGGGGGAACTCCTATTCGCCTTATTCCAATTTTGCGGTGAGTGCGGCTTTGCTCACGGAATCTGGGAAGGTATTCACCGGCGTGAATGTTGAGAATGCTTCTTACGGGCTGACGATTTGTGCCGAACGAGTTGCGATTGCGACGGCTGTGGCAGCGGGAGAAAAGGAATTCCAAACGATCGCGGTGGTGGTGAAAGGGGGCGGGAGTCCTTGTGGGGCTTGTCGCCAGGTGCTCAATGAATTTGCTCCGAATCTGAGAGTCCTGATGGCGGACGAAGATGGGAAGTTGGTGAGGACGAGCACGCTGGGAGAGCTTCTGCCGGAAGCCTTTGGGCCTCAATCGCTTTGAGCAACGCGGAAGAATCTTTTGGCGACGGTTGAGGCAGGCGGAGAAAAGCTGAACCGCTTGGAAATCTCGTTGGTGGAAAAGGTGGAGTCGGGCAGATCGGCCTGCCAAGAGCCTTCTTCGAGAGAATCGGAATATTCAATCTGGTAGGTTGTGCCGGCAAAGCCATCCCAGGTGAGGATGGGAGCACTGCTTTCATCGAGTTCGATTTTGAGCGAGAGGGGCTCGTTTGGAGCCTTGCTGACGACACGGAGGTCTGCCACGAGGAGAAAGTTATCTCCGTAAAGGGAGGGATTGCCAGAATTGAGATCCCATTCATATCCGACGATCCCGAGAGCAAGGTTGTCTCCGGTGGCAGCGTTGGTGAAAGTGACTTTTTCAAAAAGGGGGCTTCCGTTGACGCTGGCGCTCCAAGAGTTTGAAGCGAGATCGATGGTGATGAAAAGGTCGTAGAGTTCCTCGTGGACGAAGTCGAAAGTGGTGTCGAATTGACTGGCTCCGTCTTCGCGCCAAAATCCGAAGTTGCTTCCGCTCGTCTCCGGGTCCTCGTTGTCAAAACGGATGGAAGCGAGGCGGGTGCCACTGCCGTTGTAGATGGAGAAAAAGAAGTCATCGCGAAAGTTGTTATCGGAGTCTTTGATCGAGATGAGGGTTTCGATTTCGAGAATGCTCTCTCCATTCGCGAGGTGATCGTGGGGGATTTGTGTGAGCATTCTCACCCGGTCCTTGCTGGGTCGATTGAGCCCGAGGCCTGCGGTGTTTCCGAGGGCCTGGTTGAAGGCGAGGTTATCGATGAAGTTGACTCCGCTCCTTGTGTTATCAGTGATCCAATCGGAGTTGGCGGCCCATTGGTTGTCGCCTACGTTGTAGTCGTCAAAGTCCGTGGAGTAGAGGAGACCACCGTGAACTGCTGGTGTGATGAAAAGGAGAGACAGGGGGGAATTCATGCTTCGCGGGTGCGAACTTATAAACTGAGGACCAGCCAAAACAAAGAGACAACTCCCGAAGAAGCTGTCTCTTGTGAATTTAAAGATACCTGGGTGATTTAGCGACCACGAGGGAAAGGGGGACGTGGATCGGGGCGTTCCGGACGCTCACCTCGGTCGGGGCCTTCTTCGCCGCCTTCACCTTTACCCCCTTCAGGACGGTCTGGTTTTTGTTGATGCCTGCGGAGACGGTGGAAGAATTCTTCTGAGGAAATGTCACCGCTGTCATCAGCGTCGAGCCGGTCGAAAATGGCATCGAACATGAAATCGGGGAGGCGGTCGACGCCGGGAATAGCGGAATACTCTTCTTTGCTGATGAGTTCGTCTTCACCGGCGATCTCGTTAAATTTCTCAAGGCGACGCTCTTCAATTTTAGCACGAAGGGCTTCGCGGGCCGCTTTGATCTCATCGGCACTGATTTCTCCGTCGCCATCGGTGTCGATGGAGTTACGGCGCTCTTCGCGCATCTTGGCACGCAGGTCACGAATGGCTTGGCGTTCCTCTTCGTCAATCTTGCCGTCTTCGTTGGTATCGAACTGTTGAAGGAACTCAGGAAGAGTGCCGTCTCCGATGGAACGGTCTCCGGCTTGGGCGAACGAGCTGGTCAGGGCCAGCGCGGCGATGAGGGTGAATTTTACTTTCATGTGGTCTAAAATGTTTGGAGTGACATGAGGATTGACGGGGCAAAGCAAAGGCTGGTTACAAAAAAGTGCGTTTTTATCGAGAAACGTGTCAGCTTTGTCTGCCGACAGGCTTTAAAAGCCGGAGGCCCGTATTGAAATGAATCCAAAGCAAGAGACGATCTTCCAAGAAACGGTGCGTGGTTTGGAGGGGCAGTTGGCGGAGGCGGCGGTTGATCACGAGGCTTTCGAGCGACCTTTGCCGGTTTGTGAATTGAATCGATGCCGCGCCACTTGTTGCCATGATGGGGTCATTCTTTCTCAGGAGGAGGCGGATGTCTTGATCGAGTTGGGAGGTAAAGAGGGGGTGGTTAAACTTGAGGATGGGCGATGGAAGACGAGGACGGTTCTGGCGAAGGAAGGAGAACTTGCTAAAGATTTTCCGTCTCATTTTGCGAAGACACGCTGTGCGTATTTAGACGATGAACATCGTTGCAAGTGGCAGCTGCGAGCGGTGGAGGAGGGGAAGCATCCGTGGTATTATAAGCCGACTTCTTGTTGGCTTCATCCGGTGCTTTTGGCGAAGCGGGAGGGGAGGCCGTTTTTGACGATCCGATCTCGCGAGGAGGATGGGGTGGGATTCGCGAGTCACACGCCATGCGGTCGTGCGATTGCGGGGGCGGCTCCAGCGCGGGAATCTTTGGCGATGGAGCTAAGGATGCTAGGTGATCTGTCGGGCCGGGATTTCTACGGAGAATTGAATGCTCCGCCGGGGTTTTCTTCACTCACGTAAGTTCGGAGTCAGTTCTCCTTCTTAATTTTGACGATCGTGGCGGAGGGTTCCGGGGTGAGCCAATGGTGACGGGGTTCGAGGATGTCGCGCATTTCGGAGATCAAGTCACGAAGGGGGGGGTGAATAATCCGACCAAGCGAGGGCGGGGAAGTTCAAAGCTTGCGAGGGTGAGAGTGGGAGCTTATGAAGGGGTCGATGACGGTCTCGTGGAACGGTGAATTGGTGGAGTCAGGGAAGATAGAGGTCCCTCTGAGCGACGCCACTTACTTGAGAGGCGAGGGTGTTTTTGAAACGATGCGGGCGGAAAATTGGAGAGTGTGCCATTGGCAGGATCACTATGAGAGGCTGACTGGAGCGGCGCAGGCTTTTGGTTTTGAGGTGCCGATGGAGGATGAGCTAGAGGGATGCGTGAGTGAGGTTTTGCAGGCCAATGATCTGGATCAGGCAAGGGTGCGGATTACTTTGGGTTTAAACTGCCTGGTGACGGCTGAGGCTTTGAGTGGTTCGATGGAAAGACCACGTGTGGTGACCTCGGAATGTCCGGTGAACGAGTTGAGTCCATTGGCGGGAATCAAATGCACCTCTTACGCGGAAAACATGCTTTTACTTCGTGGATCAGGAGTTGATGAAGTGATCCGTCCGAATTTAAAAGGAGAGCTTTGTGAGGGATGCATTTCCAATGTCTTCTTTGTGAGAAATGGCGAAATTTTCACGCCGGCACTCGAGACGGGCTGTCTGCCCGGAGTGATGCGACGAAATGTTCTTCGGCAAGTGAAAATCGAGGAGGGTCAGTGGCCGCTCTCGGTTCTGCGCGAGGCTGAGGAGATTTGGCTGAGCAATGCGACCCGTAAACTGATGGCGGTGGCTGAAATTGATGGGCGTTTGTTGAGGTCGCCGTCGGAGATGTTTGCTCAGATTGTCTCAAGAATTTGAGTGCTCGGCGAGACTGGCGATGAGATTTGAAAACCAGCGGGTTCCGTTTTCGAGATCGGAGATGGCGATGAATTCGTCGGCGGTGTGGGCTTGATCGATGGAGCCGGGGCCGAGGCAGATGGAGGGGAGTCCGGCAGCGGAAAGGTGAGCGGCATCGGAGAACCAAGGGGCACCGGTGAGGACGAGATTGGGGTCAATGGCTTGGAGTTTTCGAAGCCAAGGATGGTCTGAAGGCATCTCCATGGGAGGAAATTCGGCGGTATGAATGATTTCAAGATCGCCGCTGAAGTCGCGGAGAATTTCAGCGGCGGGGCCATTTTTGACGAGGTCCGGGACGGTGCGAATGTCGAGAGTAGCCGTAGCGTGAGCAGGGACGATATTAGGTCGGGTTCCTCCTTCGATCAT
>JBLHUR010000086.1:0-25341 GCA_047629805.1 Akkermansiaceae bacterium
GCGCCGCCGCAAGGCAGCCGATTCCGCTACGCTCCATCGGCTGCCTTGCGGCGGGCCTTTGCTTCGTAGCGGACTTTTACAGACAAAGATTTACACCACCTTTAATGATCCTGAAGGGTGTCGCTATCTCAGACCGACTTAAGGATGCTCTCGATTTTATGCTGAATGATCTAAGCATTGCTCACCGTGCAAGCAGGGACAACAATTTCCGAGAAGCGACCAAGACCTTTATTACCTGGAATTGAAAAAATCCAATCGGGTAGGCTGAAAATTTTAACCTCCGCCACACACACCTCGATGAATTCTAGAATGGTCTCCATACCTTCAAAAGGAGTTGTCAACTCAGTCGTGGGATGACCATGTCTCCGAGTTCGGCCAACTCCTCTGGAAAGGGTGACAAGTAGGGGGTGTTCTTCATCTCAGCCACCATGACACCCAAGCCCCCAGATCCTTAGAAAAAAATCAACACGACCCACACGCAGGCGCCTCCAGCCAATCACCCTCAAACCCAACTTTCAATTTGTCAGCCCCATGATCAAAGCCATTCAGGAGGGCCATTTTAAGCATCGATTTGAGAGAATTAGGCGCAGATTCCACGGCTTTTAAGACCTTCCCCCCCCACCCCTCAAGCTTCTGCTCCTTCCGCTTTTTTTGTGGTTAAAACATCTCCAACCCAGCCCCTAACCATTCGCAAAGATCCGCCAGATTCGCGCTTAGAAAACCCCTCCAGCAAGGCCCTCAACCATTCGTGAAATTTCGTGAAGATTCATGGTTCAAAAAGCTCCGCTCATCAGACTTCCGCTCCCTCCACAAACCTGCCAGCCTCCACCGCCATGGACCAACTCGCCCCCAGCACAATCGTCGGTATCGTTCTTGCCCTCTTCACCGTTCTTGGGTTCATGAAAATTTTCGTAAAGTTTTTCTTCAACCTCATCTCCCTCGCCCTCGGCGCCCTCGCCGGACTCTGGGCTTACAACAACGGTTTCATCATCGCCAAAAAAGCCGTGGCCCAACCTGAACCCTGGATGGCCCCCGCCATCGGAATCGCCGCCTTCGTCCTCACTGTCATCATCATCCGAAAAATCCTCGGCTTCCTCTCTGGCAAAAGCGGGGACGGCAGCCAGGCCCGCACCGGTGGATTTGGGATGTCCGGCGGCATCTTCGGCCTCCTCCTCGGCGGTGGCTTCGCCTACTTCATGCTCACCGGCGTCCGCTACGCCGGCACCATGTCAGAACTCGACCGTCTCAAAGAATTCGTCACCGGCAAGATCGATTCCTCCAGCGAAGAACCCACCTTTGCCAAACTCAAAAAGTGGATCGACGAAAGCCAGATCGGCCAGTGGCATCAGAAAATAGACTTCTTCAACAACCCCATCGATACCAACGCCGCCAAGCTCGCCATCGTCCAGGAGAGCAAAGAAAAATTCGCCCAAATCACCTCTCAGCAGAGCCGCAACATCATCTACGACGCCGTCCCCGTCGACCCCGCCACCCAGGAAGCCTACGACCAAGGCAACTTCTCCGCCCTCCTCCGCAACAAAGACATCCAAAAAAGAATCCGCGAAACCTTCTCTGACGAGCAACTCCAAAAACTCGATATCGAAGGCCTTCTCGGCCTCCGAAAATAAAAGCCCATAGCCCCCCAAACTCTGCGCCTCTGCGTGAGATTCCCCTCAACCTCTCCCCGCCTCTCACCATCATCCAAAAAACTCTGCCCCTCTGCATAAGGCTTTCCCTCTGCTTCAAGAGGCCAAAAACCTCACTTCGTCAGCGACATCATCGCCGTCATCAGCCCCATAAAACTATGATTCCAATGATCCTCGTGATTCTTGATAAATGCCCCTGGGATCGGGACAATCCAATAAGGAGTGTCATTGTAAAACGCCTCCTCCGGTCGCGAAAAAAGGTAGCGCGCCTTCTCCCCCCGCACCAAAAAACCCTCCCCCCGGCGAGCCCTCTCATTCACCCGCACAATCTCCGCCAAGCTCAGATTTTCCTCACCCACCTTCTCATAGCGATGGCTGAAAAGCGGCTCAAAGTGCCCCACCGTCGAACGATGTGCCGCCCCTTGAGTCCCGCGTAATTTATCGTTCACCGGATCCTTCCGATACATCCCCGCCACCCCCGTATTGAAAAAATTCAAGCCCGGCACCCAACGCCCCACGATGTTCCCCATCGGCGAAAGAAAGCTCGTCACCGTATCCGTCTGACTCGTCAACGAAACCAAAAGCGGCCCACTTTCCACATCCTTAATTCCCCGATTCTTAAACGTCGCCAAAAGCTGCCGCGCATAAATCGCCGACTCCGCCGAATTGATCGTGACGCACAAATCAGCTGGAAAATCCTTCCGCTTCAACTTCCGCCCGCGCGCCGAATCCATTGCCACTTTCGCCGCGATCGATTCCGCCATCGCACTTTCCAAAATCGCCCCGCCCAATGAATGCCCCAGCATAACAATCCGGTTTCGCGAATTCGCCCCCCGCGCCGCCGCCCCGATCTCATGCAGCACCTCTGTCCCCGCCACGCCACCGACCCGACGCGCCGACGCATGGCGATGAAAATAATCCACCCCCACCGGAAAAGTCGACAGCGACCTCCCCCGCCAGCTCATAAAAACCCCCATCGTCTTCATCCCCCGTGCCTCACCCAGCTCACCGAGCATCTTGCGAAACCGAATCAAATCCCCACCCCCCGAAATCCGGCTTCCCGATGAATTCCGATTCCACCCATGAATATAGACCACCAGCAATAGCGGCTCTTTCGACTCCGCCTTGATCTGCGCCGTCACCCGCTGCAACTGCGCAAAACTAATCAACTCCCCCTGGTCATCGATCTCGACATGCGCCAGCGACACCTTCGGCGTCAACTTCTCCACCGTAGCCTGCGGCGATTGCCGATACCCCGAACTCCGGGTGCACCCCGAGATCAACACTAAAAACGGAAACAGAAAAAAGAGTCGTAACATCAGCTTCATCAAAGCGGAACATCCCGCTGCGGCCAATTGATAAAAATGTCATTCACATCGACTGAGACGATGGACTTAGCTCGTCGGATTTTTGGACGAACCTTCCCCGCTTCCTCTCCATGTATCAGAATTAGAAAATCTGGTCGAAGATCGAGTCTAGGACGCGATTCGTTACGGAAGCATCGAGTCCATTGAGTGACCTTCAATTGTAAGCGGTGGCGGGGGTGACTCCGATTCATCTTGATGGGAGTGACCCCCCGTTCCAGACAGAAGCGGATCCATCATCTTTCTTCCAAGCGATGAAAACCTAACCACAGTGGGAGAATCGATGGTTCAACCTGGCAGCGGTTCGCGAAGAACTTGCCAGGCTTTTCAAACTCTAGAACCGAGCCTTCAGACCGAGGTTGAAAGAATTGAGTGTGTCCGCATCCCTGCGGAACTCCGCGTGATATCCCGCATTCAGTTGATATCTTTCGTTGAAGTCATAAGCCGCTCCCACGTCGAGGAAGAAGGCATCTTCACCCAGGCCGGGCGCATTGACCCGGAAGTCAGTGCTCCCGAGCGTAGCCACAACATCACGGTGAGTATCGCTGAGGTCATGCTGCCAGCCCATCTCGCCGCGGAAGGAAAACTTCTCTCCCGGCTTTTGATACTCCAGACGGAAGGCGAGTTGAAGGAGGGTAGAATTTTGGTCCTGACCATCGATCGACAGGGCATCCGCTCCGCCCTTCTCGGTGAAGCCATCCGTGCTCGCCGAGAAGAAGGATAGACCAGCATTTGGGATGAGTCGGAGTCCGTTGTTCTCGTATGCGAGGTAGTCGACACCCGCTCCGATCATGAAGGCTGAACCATCGAAGTTTGGAACCGAAAGCTCGGAAAGGAAGCCTGTCCTTGAGCCATCAAATTCGTAAGATCCGTAGCTGAGCGCGCCCCAGCCCCTCCAGCGATTCATGGGGTTCTGAGGTGCAAACTCCACATATCCGCCAAAGACGATGCCCTTGGCATCGAGGTCCAATCGGCCCGCATCAATGCTACCGGAATCGAAGGCCAGATAAGATCCGAAGGTGAAGTCAGTCGTCGTGTTCGACTGAATGCCGATGTAAGCCCCGTTACTCTGAAGATCGTAGTCGTTGGCATCATTTGAGGAGGCCGAAGCCAGTCCCAAGTTCGTGTATCCCACGCTGAGCTCGTATTTCGAGTTGTAGAACAAGGGCGTCCCATCCATGATGACTCGCGAATAATTGCGGGTCGCTTGCAGGGTGTAGTCGATGCTTCCGGCATAGCCTTCCGGCGAAAGCGCGCCCAGTGACTCGACTCTCGTATCCAGGTCGCCGGCCTCTCCTGTCGTCAGGATGCCATTAAGAACTGTTCCTTCCGCGCCATCGGCACTGTCATAGTTTCCGGCGCTATCGGTCGCGCCATCGATGACCGCGTCCAAGATGGTGAGCTTGTTTTCGGTGAGGTCCTCGAAGTCAGACGTGGTCTGGTCTCCCATGAGGCCCAGAGCGACCATGTCACCCGTGGCGACATCGAAGAAGAATTGCGAGTCGATGGTCCGTCCTCCCGCTCCCGCGTTATTGCCATCGGTAATTTCACCCCAACTCCCGGAGATGCCTCTGGCAGCGTCGATGATATTGAAACGGTGACCGATGAGAACCCCCTCGCTCGTCAGACCATTGATCGGACTTGGGCTCAAGATTCCATCATCCGTCAGGACAAGGGCACCGCTCCCACGAAGGAGATCGCTGCCGAGATAGAGACCTCCGACAATGGATGGATCGAGCTGGCTTTGGAGAGTCCCCCGCTCGGTGTAGTCACCATCGATCTCAATGACGCCAAGATCGTCGCCAATCCCAGGGCTCACGTTGCCACGATTCACGAAGATATCGCCGTTCGCTCCTCCGGGGTTTACGGTCCCTTCTCCGCGTAACGTGTTATACTGGGAGGCCCCGTTGACGAACCATATCGTATTTGGCGAGAGAGTGAAGATCCCGGAAGCGTTGGTGACGTCTCCGCTGGTCACCAGGGAACCGGAATTAAGGTTGATCGTGTCCGCTCCGGTATCGCCATTCAAGATGACATTCCCCGGACCCACGTTCAGCGTGCCATCACCAAGGTGCGCATTGGCCGAGGTGACCGCGCCATTACTAAGATTATAAGCCGCGGCACTGAGCGTGCCCGCCCCATTCAGCAAGCCGGTGGAATTAAGATTCGCCAGAGTCTGATCCCCGTTGAGAGTGAAGACACCGCCATTGGCGAGGTTAACAGTGGCATCACTGGTGATACGTTCCGCCGATCCGTTCACCAGCTTGGCTCCATTCGCAACATCAAGATCAGTGACTGCGGTGAGTCTGCCATTCAGGTTCAAGGTCCCCGCATTGACATCGACATCTTCAGCGGCGGAATCACCACCCAGAGTGACGTCACCCGGGCCACTGACGAGCTGTCCGCCTCCCAAGTTAGCGCCTGCGGCAGTGACCGCACCATCGCTCAATCGATAGGTCCCCGCTGTGAGAGTTCCCGCTCCATCGAGAAGGCCGCTCGCATTGACTAAGGCCACCAGCTCATCCCCGTTCAGGGTGAGAGTTCCTCCGTTCAAAAGATTCACCGTCGCGCCATCCGCAATGCGTTCCGCCGCGCCATTCACGAGGGTGGCGCCATCGGCAATCGAAAGATCGGTAACGCCAGTGAGTTCACCATTCAAATTCAGCGTGCCTGCACTGACATCGACATCTTCGGCAGCAGCATCGCCATACAGACTCACGAGGCCCGGTCCGCTAACGAGTTGACCCCTACCAAGGTCCGCACCAACTTCGGTGACCGCGCCATTGCTCAGTCGATAAGTTCCCGCAGTGAGTGTTCCTGCTCCATTGAGAAGACCGCTCGTATTCACTAAAGCCACCACTTCATCCCCGTTCAGAGTCAGGGTTCCTCCGTTCGAGAGGTTCACCGTCGCTCCGTTTGCAAGGCGTTCCCCCGAGCCGTTCACGAGGGTTGCTCCGTCTGAAATCGAAAGATCCATCACTCCGGTCAACTCACCATTCAAGGTAAGCGTGCCGGCCTTGACATCGACATCTTCGGCGGCGGCATCGCCATTGATCGTGACCTCTCCCGGGCCACTCACCAGCTGCCCGGCCCCAAGATCTGCACCAACTTCGGTGACCGCCCCGTCGCTGAGATTATAAACTCCCGCGATAAGCGTGCCGTCTCCGTTGAGAAGGCCGCTGGCATTCAGAAGAGCCACCGTCTCTTCCCCATTCAGGGTCAAGGTGCCGCCATTCGCCAAGTTCACTGTCGCGCCATTCGCGATGCGTTCCGCCGCGCCGTTTACGACAGTCGCTCCGTCCGCGATTGAGAGGTCGGTTACTCCGGTCAGCTCTCCATCGAGAGTGAGCGTGCCCGCATTGACATCGACATCTTCCGCAGCGGCATCGCCACCCAGAGTGACATCGCCCGGACCACTCACCAGCTGTCCGGCTCCGAGATTTGCTCCTGCCGCCGTCGCCGCTCCGTTGCTGAGATTGTAAGTTCCGGCAATCAAAGTGCCGTCGCCATTGAGAAGGCCACTCGCATTCAGAAGGGCAACCGTCTCTTCCTCGTTTAGGGTCAAAGTGCCGCCATTCGCTAAGTTCACCGTCGCGCCATTCGCAATGCGTTCCGCCGCGCCGTTCACAACGGTCGCGCCATCCGCGATTGAGAGGTCGGTCACTTCCGTCAGTTTACCATCGAGAGTGAGCGTGCCTGCATTGACATCAACATCCTCCGCTGCGGCATCACCACCCAGAGTGACATCGCCCGGTCCACTCACGAGCTGTCCGGCTCCGAGATTTGCTCCTGCCGCCGTCGCCGCACCGTTGCTGAGATTGTAAGTTCCGGCAATCAAAGTGCCGTCGCCATTGAGAAGGCCGCTCGCATTGAGAAGAGCAACCGCCTCTTCCCCATTCAGGGTCAAGGTGCCGCCATTCGCCAAGTTCACCGTCGCGCCATTCGCGATGCGTTCCGCCGCGCCGTTTACGACAGTCGCTCCGTCCGCAATCGAAAGATCAGTGACCGCAGTAAGTTCGCCATCGAGAGTCAAAGTGCCCGCATCGACATCGACATCCTCCGCAGCGGCATCACCACCCAGAGTGACCTCACCCGGTCCACTCACCAGCTGCCCGGCTCCGAGATTTACTCCCACCGCCGTAGTTGCTCCGTTGCTGAGATTATAAGCGGCGGCATTCAAAGTTCCGTCGCCATTCAGAAGACCGCTCGCATTCAAGAGGGCCACCGTTTCATCCCCGGTCAGGGTTAAGGTGCCACCGTTCGCCAGGTTCACCGTCGCGCCATTTGCGATGCGTTCCGCCGAGCCATTCACTAAAGTTCCTCCGTCCGCGATGGTAAGATCAGTCACCGCAGTCAGCTCACCATTGAGAGTGAGCGTACCTCCATTGACATCAAGATCTTCCGCAGCGGAATTACCGTCGAGAGTGACATCGCCCGGACCCGTCGCAAGTTGTCCGCCTCCAAGGTTTGTGCCAACCGGAACGACTGCGCCGTTTCTGAGGACATAATTCTCAGCCGTCAAAGTGCTCCCACCATTCAAGAGTCCACTCGAGTCCAGCACCTTAATCGTCTCGTCGCCATTCAGGGTCCAAGTTCCGCCGTTGGCGACCGTGACAGTCGCCGAATCAGCGACCCGGTCAGCGCTCCCATTGACCAAAGTGCCATCTGACGCGATGCCAAGATCGGTCACGTCAGTAAGCTGGCCGTTGAGATTAAGAGTGCCGCCGGTGACATTCACCTGACTCGCTGCCGCGTCACCATCGAGAGTGACCAAGCCGGGGCCGGAGTTAAGAACACCAGTTCCCAAATCTGTCCCGAGAGGGATCACGGCATCATTGCTCAATTCATAAAGACTCGCGGTCAGGGTGCTTCCCCCGTTAATCAAGCCGCTCGAAACAAAGGTGCCGATCGCTTCGTCTCCCGAAAGAGTCCAAAGACCGCCATTCGCAAGTCGGACCGTCGCATCATCATTCACGCGCTCGGCGCTGCCATTGAGCAAGGTCGCACCGCTCGCAATCGCCACTTCCGTTGCCCCGGTCAATTGTCCGTTGAGATTCAGGGTGCCTTCATTCACTTCGACAAAATTGGCCGCAGCATCACCATTCAAAGTCACAATCCCTGGTCCCGAAACCAAGCGGCCACTCCCCAGATCTGCGCCGACCTCCGTCACCGCGCCATCGCTCAGTTGAAAAGTCACCGCCGTGAGGACGCCACTCCCATCCAACAAGCCCGTGCTATTGAGCGTCCCAATGGCCTCCGTCCCCGCAAGGTTCCAAGTTCCGTTTCGCTCCAAGTTTACCGTGGCACGATCACCCAAAAAGCGATCAGCACTCCCACTCTGGAGCGTCGCGCCCGTGCGGACATTGACGATTCCTGCGCTATCCGACATCAAACCACCGAGCGTCAACGTTCCGCTTTGGATATCCAAAATGCTCGCATCGATGATCCCATTATCGCCAGCGAGCAAACTCCCGGCAGTTCCCTGAATTGCGACCGCGCCATTACTGGTGACTTGAAAACTTGACCCTTGGAGACTCTCCAAAGTGGTCCCTGCGAGCGAGTCATGCCCGTCGAGGAGATTGATATCCCCACCCTTCGCAGCGAGGATGCCATTGCCTCCCAGAGTGCCGCTGGAGTTCATCCCTTGGACTGTTTCGGTTCCGCCAAGATTAAGTGTTCCTCCGGTGTTTTGAATAATGGCTTGGTCATTCACCCGCTCATCCGCACCCAAAGTTACAATTGAATCCGGGACGATTGCCAGATCCGTCACGCCAGTGAGTTCGCCATTCACGAGGAGTTCTCCGCTGTCCACGTTCACATCTTCTGCGGCAGCATCCCCACCGAGGGTCGTCGTTCCGGGACCATCGACATTCAGTTGACCACTGCCGAGATTGGCACCCGCAGCCGTCGAGGCAGCCTCTTCGAGATCATAAATATCTGCGGTCAATGTGCCGTTCCCAGTGAGATCACCACCCACCGAGTGGTACGTTTTAATAGTCTCATTTCCTCCTAGTTCGACCGTGCCACCAGGCGCGAGGGCACCCGTGGTAACGACCGAGAGATCATTAAGACGTTCATCCGCACCGAGTCGCAAGGTCGCCCCCGTTTCGACATCCACGATGGTTGAGAATACCGTCCCATTGAGCTCCAGCACTCCGCCACGCACCGAGGTTTTCCCGACGTAGGTGCTCTCACCATTGAAAACGACGGTCCCCGTCTCCTGGAAGAAATTCACCCAAACATTATTCAAACTCACAATCGAATTATCGACTGTTCCAATGATGTTTCCATCCGCCGCAAAGTCGACAAACTCACCGTCGTTCTTCTCCACCAAACTTAAGGGACCGCCCGACAAGGTGTAACCGTTCGTGCCAAAAATCACGCGGGAGACCTCAATGGGCTCGACGACCCTGATCTCCCCTCCGGCACCGTTGAAGAGCGCGATTTCCCGCTGTGCCCAAGGCCCATCGCCCATCGGCCCGGCACCATCAGGATCCCAATTTGCGGTGGTCAAATCCCAGTCACCCGACCCTGCCGGAGTCCAGGAAAGAGTCACAGCTTCGGAATGACTCGAGAACGAGATCATGGTGACAAGACCACAAGCGGCCATTCCACCTCCCGACAAGGAGGATTGAGCCAAGAGGGACGGAGTGTTCTTTTTCGGAGTCATAATTTTTTATCTCAGGTTTTAGTAATGATGCCGGGCCGTGGAAGCCCCTGCGTTGCTATAAATGGGTCGATGCCGTGGAAGGTCCTTCTGCAGATTTTTGCGGATCTCCTTCGACAGGATATTTCTTAAAAATTTCGGCTTCGAACTCAGCCTCTCTCGTCTTGCGACGCGACCTCCTTTCCTCGCTCTCCAGCTCGTTTCTCACGGATTCAAAAGGCCTCAGAATGGCCGCACGACGGCCCAGGCATCTCACTAAAAACAGGCCTTCAGGCCGCGTGATCACCTCACTCATGTCGCCAACTTCCGGGATGGTGAAGGCGATCTCAGCTACCACTTGGGTCCAGCGGTCCATCCCGCCCTTTTCTTCCAGCAAGCCAATGACACCCCCTTTGTGCTTACTCGCGGCATGCTCGGAATGATCAATACTGAGATTCCCAAACCCTCTTTCAGGGTGAGCTTGCAGGTCTTTATTTTCACCCAACCATAATCGCGCGGTCTCCAATTTTTTCAGATAAGAGGACCTGCGCTCGGGGTTGTTTCCCGGGTTCAACCACAAGACCGCGACTTCGCGCTTCTCCCCTGACTGAAAACGCGTCTTCTCGGCCTCATAACGCTCGCGAAGCTCGGCCTCAGGAATCGGAGTACGGGCAAGCCTCTTTAAATCGGGATCAAGAGCTTGCTCCCGATGTCGCTTGATCAGAAGTCGCGCCACCTCCGCACGGAAGACCGGATCATCTCTCAATCCCGCCGCACTGGCCGCACTCGTGAGCTGCGCTCGACGAGCCAGAATTGCAAAAGCTTCTTCTTGAGCTCCCGGCATTGCGTTCGATCCATATTTCTTAGTGAGGAAATACTGGAGGTCCGCTTCGGTCACGGTCTCAGAACCTACCCGGAGTAAAACCTCACCCTTCACGGAGGAACCATCGACCGACGAATCGACTTCCTCCGTCCTCTCACAAGAGGACGCGGCGAGAAGCACAAACGCAGTGAAGATGGAGAGGCTGATTTTCATTACTTAGTCAAATTTCGGATCGAGGCATTGCCAGCAGCTCCGGTGCCACGCACGAACTCCCACATCAAGAGGTGGGTGTCATCATTCCCGAGATCCAGCTGGGTCGTCACCGCCGCACCCGCCGTTTCTGATTGCTTCACGCCATCGAGATAAAAGGCCAGCACGCCGCTGCCATCACCGGAGGTGACTTCCATTTCAAACTCCAAATTTCCGCGTCCGGTCGTCTGCGCCACGATGCGGTTCGGGCTCTCAATTCCACCTCCCAAGGTTGTCAGAGACCCTTCGACAACTCCGGCTTCCCACTTCGCCGATCCACTCAGACGGAATTCATTAGTCCCTGCAAGCGCTGCGATCCTCCCCGTGGTGATCACACTCGCATCGAGACGGTTTGTCAGTTGGTAAAATCTCGAAGCTTGAATCTCCGGCAGGCTCTCTCCGGTGAATTGCGAACCACCTGCAAGGCTTGTCTTCACAAACTGATCGCTCTCATCCATCCATCCATCCAAGCCGGAACTGGCCAAAACCTGCCAACTCACATCAGCAGTGCGCACCTGATTGGTCACCGAGATCTCGGGCTTGCCCGACGCGATTCGGAAAGCGAGGCGTGGCTCGGAAGCCAACTCAAGCGAATCCAATCCGTAGGCGTAGGCTTGAAGGTAACGCTTTCTCTCATCACCCGGAAGCTGCATAAGATCCTGCAGCGAGTTCAGCTGCCCACTCGTAGAAGCGCTGAGCCAGCGGTCAAGACCAGCTTGATTCGTCTCGGCCATTGTCTGCCCGAAATAGACCAAGGCCTCATTCGGATTTCCAAGCTGGAATTTGTCATCGGGTGAGAGTTGCACGCGCATCACCTTGGCTCCTTCGGATAGGCCCTCGCTCATTGCCACCACCGAGAACTCGACGCAACTCTGCCCGGCTGGAATTGTGAGCGACTCACTCAGAGATTGGTAATGGATCCCCTCCTCGGCCGTGCCGCTGTATTCCATGGAAACAGCGAGACTCTCGGTGAGTTCACCATCGCGATGAAGGCGGACGAGAGCTGGCTGAGAAAGTTCAGCGACCGCATTGGGCTCTGCAACCTCTAACCAAACCCGAAAGTCCCCTGCCACTGGTTGCAACACCGGCTGCCCCGTGACTTGATATTTGAAGTGCGGCAGGACCGCCGTTTCGAGTTCACCTGCAGGAGTACTCACGACATCGGGAACGGGCCGCACGGTGAGCAAACGTTGCCGTTCACCCCGAGCAAGCTTCACGGTCGATCGCTGGCCATCATTCGAAAAGGCTTCCTCGATCACGACGCTTCCGTTTCCTCCCAAAAGGTCCTCGAAGAATCCGATGGGAATCTCCAAAGCCCCCGCTACGCCGTCACCACTCCGGGTGATCATGACTTGAAATGACTCGTCGCGGCCCGGTGCCGCACCTCCGTCCACGAGCGAAAGTTGCACCTCTGCGGGAATACTCAAAGCGCCCATCAAAAGGCGGCCTTCCACGATCAGCTCGATCAATCTGGAACTCCCGAGCACGGTGTTTTTCAAAACAATCTCCTGAAGTTCGCCACTCGGGAGAGTCACGATGAGAACGCTATTCAAAGTTGGGATTGCGGTGCTTTGATCAGTATCAAGACGGACCGAAACAAAGTCACGGGCGTCGCCGCTCTCACCCCAGAAAAGGGCGGAGAGATCAATCACGTCATCCTCGCCATTAAAATCAAGAATGGTATCGGTCCCAGTATCGATGAGCCCGAAGACAAAACGATCTTCGCCAAGACCTCCTGACAGCAGGTCAGCGCCAGGACCACCAGAAAGAGTGTCATTGGCTGAGCCCCCACCGAGAGAATCATCACCGTGGCCCCCTCTGATAATTTGCGGAACACTGCCGCTGCCTCCGCTCAGGGAGATCGCTTTTAGCTCAGTGCTGAAATCCCAGATGACGGCGTCGCTCCACTTGGATTCGAGGTAGTCATGGACATCCCGCAGCTTCTGCTCGGGCAAGGCGGATGGGAAAACAAGGAGCTCGTGGAGTTGACCGAGGAAGGACTCTTCGACCGGCCCGGAGCCATTGGAAATCGCAGGTCGTCGTGCTCCAATCGTCGGCAGGACCGGCTCAATCTCAGTCGCACTGACATTCTCACCGTCGTAGGACATTCCGTAGATGCCTTGAAGAAGATCTGCTTCGCGGCGGAATATCGAAGTCGTGGCAGCGCCGGAGAGGTTCACCATTCCTCGAACCGCAAATCCGTCCATCTGGTAGGCAGGAGCTCCGGCATACGAAATGGCCTGACTCGTCGGGGCCACTTTCATGAAGCCACGGTTCAGAGACAAGAGGGTCCGTGATTCAGAAGCCCTCGCCGCCGTTCGATAGGAAGCGAGGATGGTGTGGTCCCCATTGGCAACAACCAGATCAGAGAAGAAGAGGTGAGCGGAACCGGAGAAATCAGCCCCCCGATCACTCACTTTTGGACGATAGCCAGCGGTCGGCTGAGTGGCGCTACGATCGTGCCCCGAGCGGTCGGACCAAGAGGAAATAGAATCGCCTTGAACACCAAGGTCCATCCCATCGAGCCAAAGTGCGGACTCGTTACCATCCACCATACTGGGCGAGCTGACAAAAAGTTGGAGGTCCTTTTGATAAACCGTCCCTCCATCATTCCAGCTCACCGGAAGAGTGAGCGTGTTCTGGGAGCGATCGAGGTGCTGGAGACAAACCCGACCAGCCTGGAGATCAGCCAAGGTCACCTCTTGCGACGTTACTGAGTCAATCTCCTCTCCATCCAGCAAGAGTGAAAAGGCTGCTCCAGTGACAGCGGAAAGGGTCAATTTGATTTCAGCAGCCGGGCTATCGGAGTCGAGAATATCAAGATACAGGCCAGCGGTTCCCGACTCAGGCACATGGATGAAACGAGTCGCAAGTTGGGGCTCGCGATTACTGAGATTAGGATTTCCGCCAAGGCGATACTCCTCCGCATTTGTCCAGCCATCGTTGTCCGGGTCGGAAGCACGGTCATCGATTGTCGCATCCAAGCCATGAAGTCGCTCCCACCAATCAGGGAGTTCGTCACCATCCAGATCCTCAACTTCACCTTGCACGATGAGGTCGAGGCGATGGTCGGCAGAGCGGCTCGCAAAGCTGAAGCCATAGAACTCGACACTCCCGTCCGGCAAGGTGGCCGGGCGGTCATTGATCGTGATCTCCTCGATACGAAAATCGGTTTCCTCAGCGCCAATCGCAAGGAACTCATCCCGCCGCTCGGGCGAGGGAAGATAAGCGAGCGGCACCTTAAGCGCGTATGAGAAATTCTCATCAGGTCCCGTCTGACGCAGCGAAGTGCCAACGGTCACGCGATTGGTGGGATCATTCTGATTCACAAAAGTGAGCTGCAGTTGACCGGATTGCAGGAGTAGGGTCTGCGCGCCGGAAACTTGCCGAACCTCTCCATAGAAGAGGACATGGGAATCGGTGAATCCCGGAGCAGCCTTGGTCTGCGCGGAAAGCGCGAGGGGCCAGAGGAACAGGGCCAAGAAGAGTGAGATCGTTTTCATCTGAATAAAGAATTTTAATGGGATTACTGGCCTTGATGGGAGTAGGTCGAGAACTGGAGGCGGATGTCACCGATCGTTTCGGCCAACTTATTAAGACCGTTCATGGGATCAGCATCCAGTCCGGCCCCGGGAATGACGAGCATCCAGTCCGAGTTCCAGACCGAGCGACTAATCAGGCGGGTGCTGAGCTGCAATTCATCGTCATTTGCGGTATCGTCTCCCTCGTCATGATAGACGCGGAAGTCACCGTGACGGCGGAGTTGGCCAAAGCCGCCATCGACACCATTGAGAGTTGGGATATATCCCGGCGCGCTGATGCTTCCCTCATTAATCACAAACGGAGTCGGAATTCTTTGCTCAAGAATGCTCCAAGAGCGGATGGAGGGACCGGTCGATGAGGACGTTCGAAGGTAGTCATTTCCAATCGGGACCAGATAAGCGCGAGGCGTCGTAGAAAGTCCCGCTTCGTTATAGTTTTCCATCCATACTCCGAAGCCGCGAATCTTGTTGGCAAAGTTCGCGGTGCTGTAGGCGTGATCACCGGAAGCGAGAGTATTGCCGAAGAAGTTCTTCCCGTTTTCGATCGTGGAGCTGAAGCGGATCACGAGGCCCGGTTGTGGCCCTTCTTCATCGGTCGAGAAGGGGCGGCAGTGGCGGACGAACTCCGGCATCTGTCGGAGGTCCGGGACGATCCGCGCTTTCAAGACATCCTTCCAGCGGTCATCACTGGAAGCATTCCCACCCGGGCCGACACGAAAGAGTTCTTGGCGAAGAGACATCTTCTCCAGCTCTGCTTCCTGACTATCAATTCCGAGCTGGCCCTTCAGGACTTGGAAGTTTCCACTGAGTTTGTTGAGAATTTCCGCCAAGCCTCCCTGTCCGGCTCTAGGAGTGCCACCCGACCAAAGACCGAGCTGACGCTCCTTCACGATCTGATCAAGGAGACCACCAATCGCAGCCGGATCACCCGGATCAAGACTGGTTTCATAATCGTAAGCACGGGCCGCGAGCCAAGTGTAACGGGCGGCATGATTGAAGGCAGCCTGATACTTAGTCATGGCCTCGTTCCGGGTGAGGCGGAAGATCATATCATCGTAACGATTGCTCTGCACCTTCGCGGCAAGGATCTTGTTGAAGGCCTCACGCTCCCGCAGAAGGCGGAAACCCTTTGCCTGGGCCGTGAAGTATTGCTGACGATGAATCTCGAGGTTCTGGAGCGCTAAAGCAATTGCATTGCGCCCTGGCTGATCACCGCCGGAGAGGTTGGCAATCTCCTCGATGTGACCTTCGAGCGCAGATATTTTATCGGCCCTTGTGAAGTTTCGCTCCAATTGCGCGATCGCTTCATCGCGGCCAAATTCAGCAAATCTTTGCACGATCTCTTTGACACTCTTCAGCGCATTGAAAGTGCCACCTGCAGCTGCAGACGCAGCTGCGGCCGCTCCTCGCACGGGCGCCAGAACATCAGAAGCCAATCCTACGACTCCGGTTTTCGCAGCTTCATTAATCGCATCGGCAGTTCCCCCAACAAAATTTTCGAACGCTTCAAAGGCTCCGATTGCGGTATCCGCAGCCAGAATCACCGCGTTCACCGTGATCCGGATCTGCTCAATGGTATCGGTCGTGCCCTCGGTCTTCTCATAGATCTCCAGCTCGCTGCGGAGTCGTTGGACCTTAAGTTCCCAGTCTTGAAGATAACCAATGTAATCGCCGATCGCGGTATCGAGCACAATCTCATCAATCAGCATCTGCTCCAGCAGCCCTTGCAGCTGTCCGTAGCTGGTCCGCCCGCCCCAGCCGTCGGGGGCAACGAAACCATATTTGGAGGCCGTGTTGTAAGGAGCAGTCAGGGTAGGTGCCTCCAAGGGGCCACTGCCATCGGGATCCAAGGGCTCAAAGAGGTAGTTATTATCACCGACCAAGGTCTCCAAGGCATTCTTCAACCTCTCTTTGCCGGTATCATCACCGTAGAGATCGGTGTAGACTCCATTCAGGACCCCGTTATCCATGATTCCTGGAATCCGGTTGTAGACGGTTGTGAAAGTCACCGTGTTGCTAGGTGTCCCTTCCGGCCCCTCCGGCGGGGTGGCAATATCAGAAATATTGATCTTATCCAGATAGGCAAAGAGCTGGGTATCCGGCCCTTCATATCCTTCAGGATAAGCTTTCCCGAAGCCGATGGTGCCATCGTAAGGACGGCCAAAGATCTCGATCAGGCGATTGCGGTAGTCGAGATCTTGGCTGAGGGCCTCGGCGATGAGAGAATCGGTATCGTCCGCGATGTGACGGAGTTTATTCTCTGCCTTCGCCGCGAAGGAGAGCGTCGAGAGAGCATTCTTCCCGGCGACGACCGCGCGGCCATGGATCTGTTCAAAGTGCGAGAGGCGGCTACCACTACCATTTTCATAGAGCTTCGCATTCAGGTCAAAGACGAGAGCGTCGGAATCAAAGCCGAGTGGGTTTACCCCGCCATTGGCCTCATCCATCGCCATTTGGATCTCATGGAGACCACCCGCGATTTCACCAATCTCGGCGGCAGCGGCAGCGCGCTCAAGTCGGTCGAGGTTTTCAGGATCTTCAATCGGTGAATCCGGATCAAGGTCGGCACTCTCGGGAAGGAGAGAATTTGCCACGACCCAGTCGAGGTAGGCACCCTGTCCCGCGCGGTGCGCCCATTCGGAGACACCCCAAGCGCGTGCCTTATCAGCGTTATCAGTATACCCCTGCCACTGGCCATCCGGATCCTGGGTGTAAGCGAGACGGTATGTGCCGCGTACGATGTCGCGTCCGGCACGCGCCTTGCCGGCTGCTTGTTGGGCGAAGGTTTTTTCGTCGAGGAAATCGACCTCGAGAACGTTTTGCAGGAGTGAGTAAAGTTCCGAGCGGGCATTCCACCTGAAGCCGGGACTCTGCAAGAGCGTGTAGGACATTCCCAGCGAAGAACTGAAGTGACCCCAGGCATCGCCATGACCTTGCGGATAGAGTGCGCGGGCATCAGACTCGTTAATGAAGCCGTCCGTATTCACGTCATAGATGTTATAGTTGACGTTGTAAGCCGCTTCACCAAGTCCCTTGGCGTAGTTCCAGAAGATACGGTTATAAACAGGGTAGCTTTTCAGGAAGTCAGTTCCGCGAAGCAGTGCCAGTTCCTCGTGCTGCAAGTCGGCCTCCATGTTTTGGAAGGCGTGGGTGAATGAAGTGACGCTTGCGAGATCACCACTACCGCCCACCGTAATGGTGGGATCCTGTGCATCACTGTATGCCTCCCGTGCCAACAATTCGTAGAGGGTCGAAAGTCTGGTGGCGGCCAGGAGGAGGGCTTGTTGGATTCCATCGCTGGCGTTGCCGTTGCTCGAATTATCGATCGAAAGCTCACGAGCTCTTGCGAGGACGGTTTCGTAAAGTTCGATGAGGCCGGTGTTCTCGATGACATTTTTGTCGGAGTTCAAGGCGACCTTTCCGGCGAAGGGAGCCCCCGCGATTTGGATCTGGCTGCTGTAGATGGCCGGACTTTCGTTGCTGAAGAAGTCATTATAGCGGGCCTCATAGGGATTGATACGGTCGAGAACGCGCTTCACCCAACCAGGCACAAGTTGTGGAACATAGCGCTTACTTCCATCCGCTTGTGCTTGCGGGGAATTTGCGGCACCAGCCCACTGAAAGGGGGCTGGTCTTACTGGGGGGAGGTTGCCCGGCTTCCAAGCGATCGCGGAATCAGCGACTTCAAAGGGCACTAATTTCCAGTTATCCTCAGTCCGGTGGCGGTAGCGAACCATGACCAGCTTATCGGCCAAAGTGACATCGGGACGGCCTTCGAAAACGATGGTGTGGAGGCCGAGGTGCTTGGCCTCTTCCGCAGTGACTCCGAGTGCCGTCAATTCAGCGGGTGTTTTGGGTGCAGCAGGCTCAGGGAGATACTGCTGCCAATCGGCGTCAGGACGGGCAGTCGAGAGCGAATCGATCTCAGCTTTCAAGGCGAGATTCAAGGGAGCGGTATCACGGATCCACCACTCGTAGTAGAGGTCGCCGGTATTGGCACCAAATTCGCCGTTGTGTTGCAGGGTGATTCTTTCGCTGAAGGCATCTGCAGGCTCGATAACCTTAATGGCACCACGGTAGCGGTCGGGGATGATCTCAATGATGTGGAGAGAGATCGGGGCGCCGGCCAATTCCGTGCGGTTGTTTTCGACGATGGTGACGTAGCGGACCTTATCAGTCGGAGCAGTGAGTAAGTCCGGATTGCAGACAAGAGCCGAGCCCACTCCAAAGCTATCGAGATGGCTAAAGTTACTTACCTTCTGATTCTCGAGGGCGGTAATCCTAGCCTGAAGAGTGGAAACCTGAGCATCCAATTCAGCCTTTGTCACTCCCGCTGCGGTCGCCTCAATAGTATTCGCTGCTATGGACTCTAAAGAGAACTGGCTCAGCCCGAACTGATTGATATAACTTGCAGCATATATCGACCCATTAGGGATCGCGGAAAACGCTGACCAGAACAGACTGGCCTCCGCTTTCTTTCGGGCAGCCTCATCCAGTTCAGCCTGAATCTTCGCGATATTGGCTTCAAGACCGAGCAACTCAAGGTTCAGACCGATCCGCTGGACATAGGTGGGCGACTCTTTGACACCAGGGAGAAACTCATCAACGATCTTCGGATATCCGGTGACATCTTTACGAACCATTGAAGGGTTTTGAGAGGTCTCATAAATAGTTGTGACTGCCTCAGTCCACCCCGTCCCGGAGCCGTTGGCCGCCATCTTGGCCCGATCTGAGGAGGTCACGATATTTGGCTCTAAGATATTTAAGGGATCAGGACCCGAAGTGAGATCAGGATCGCCACTATCCTTGTCATTCAGATAGCCACGGAAGACCAGCTTCTGGGCAAGTGAGTCGAAGTAGAATCTCCGCTGCAGCGAACCCGGGAGGTCTTTGAAATACCAGCGCTCGGCCACTACGAAGATGGAGGGAGCAGCGGGAGAGAAGCCGGCGGCTCCCATCTCGGCGATCGTGAAAGGAGTCTCGATCCGGTCAAGCGGGCGCACGATACGGGCGGAGTAGCGATCAAGATCAGCCTGTGTTTCAAAGACCATATCCTTGGTGGCGTCATCGTAAACGATCTCGGCTGCGGCCATCGCGACGAGTTTGGGCAGTCCGTTCGCGCCTGGTGTTTCCGCGAAATACTCGCCGCCTTGATAGGTGAGCGTTTCGCCACGCTTAAGTTTGGGATAATCACTCCGCCATGCGCTGGAGTAGATGACCCGGCCAGGCTGCAAGGCATCGGAATCGCCGGTGAAAACATGATTACCGCTTTGATCAACGGGCACCCAAGGAACCGGGGAACCAATCGCCGTTCCAGGCAGGAAGAAGTCCGGGCGTCTGGGGTAGAAGAACTGCTGGAAAAAGGTGCCATTTCCAGACACGACCCAGGAGGCATTGTTCACGTCTTTCCAGTAGGTCGACTGGGCCACTCCATCGGTAAGCATGTTACCACCGCGGGTTTCCGGGACCGGAACGTTCCCCACGACTATATTAAGTGGATACGGTGGGATGAGGAGATCTCCCGCGAAGACGGGGAAGACAAACTGGTAGTTGAAGTCGAAGGTCTCCTCGGGATCGAGGGTGAGGAAGCGGTCCTCAAGATTCGGGGCCGACTCGTAAGCGAGACCCACGATCTCATCGACGCCAAGGTAAGTGTTTGCAGGATCGTCACGATCCGTGACATCCGCAGGACGAGGGAAGGAAACGGCACCCGCCCGCGTTTCGAAGACGCGATAGGCCGACATCTCCGGTTCACCGGTCAAGACATTGTCGACCTGCACCAGAACCCAGGGCTCGGAGGTAAACTGCGCACTCGTGGCATTAATATTCTCCTGAAGCGCGAAGGCTGCAGGTGGTGGATTATTAGGAACATCGGCACCGAGATTTTTAAGCTTCAGGGCGGCGCGGCCAGAAGGTGCAATCAGGGCGTGTTCCTCGTTGGGATTGTAGCCCGCTTGAGCGAGACTGTCCTGTTGGTAAAGCTCCAGGGCGGCGTAGTTCGCAAGGTCGTAGACCTCCTGCAAGCGACCGTTTTGGTCCACTCCTTCCGAGCCGATCCGGCTGGCAATGTAGATCGCCTTATCACGATGCGGTCCGAAGGAAGGATAGATTACTGAATCAATCCCGGCTGAGATGTAAGGCCACGCAACATTGGGGTTGAGAAGCGGATCGGTGAGGAAAGGATTCTCATAGTAAGCGACTTCCAAGCGACGATCAGGCGCGGTAAAGAGCTGGCGGTCATTGACCGGGAAGATCGGCCCCCAGAATCCAACCTCGGCATCGCGGGTATAAAGGTTGGGGTTATAATTTGAGACTTCATTCAGGATATAGCCGGATCCGGCAAAGCCTGCATTATCGAGAGTGCTGTCGAGTCGGGTTGCCACTTCTTCGATATCCAAGCGGGCCCAGATTCCTGCGAGCAGCGTAGCCTCATCACTACTGAGCGCCTGGATGCCCACCTTAACTGACGCGTTCGTGTTTTCGAAAAGATCATTCACCGGGGCGACTTCGAAGCCAAAGGCCAGCGAAGGAGCAACCTGACGGAGAGGCAGAGTGGAAGAAGTCCGGAGCTGACGAACTTCACCGGGGTTGAGGTAAGGATTGTTGTTATTCCGGTCCGTCAATTTAAAGAGACGGAATTGATCGATCTGGACATCGCCAGCCGGGTCAACTCCTTTACCAAAGCTGAGCCCCTCTTGGCTCACGCTGGCTCCTATCTCGATCGGTGCCGCCGCAGTCAAGAGATGCCCTTGCGCTCCTCGTTCCAAGCGAATGCCGTCGAGATAGAAATCCAAAATTGTGATCGGGCTGTTAAAGAAACTATCTTCGAAAAGATGCAGGGTCAAATGACGCCAGCTTGTTCCCGAACGGGGCAAACCATGGGTCACCACGATCGCTTCATCGCCGAAACTTGCGCTGATTGTTTCAGCACGCGCGTCCAAGGTGACCTTTAAGTCGCTCTCCCCGGAGCTGAAGACGGTGACCGGTCGGAAATCGATCGCCGAGAGGGACAACTCGGTCCCGGTCCCTGTGGCCGGACCACTCATGACAAAAGCGACGGCGGTGAGAGACTGGACCGTGGCACCCGGCGGAATGAAAGGACCGGAGACATCCATGCCCACTTTGAGATTCGCAGTGCTGGAGCATTCAACCGTGGTCGAGCCCTCGGTCGTCGTACAGCTCGAAAGCCCCTTGGTCTTGGGTAGCATGAGGCCCCTTGCATTCAACCAGAGATCGATGACATAATGATTTCCTGGATCAAAACTCGCAGGCGCCCCTGCAGCTTGCCCGACCATCGCGACCGCGCCGTCATTGGCACTCGTGCCATGACCGAGAGTGAGTCCACGCTTACCGAGAACATAACGGGGATCACTGCGGAGAATGGAGCGAACTTCTTCGGAACGCACGATACGAACGGCGAGGTTTTCCTCCTCCAATGTGCCGTCTGCGATTTCATCAGGGTTCGGTCGGAAGCTATAGAGTAAGACCGTCCGGCCGGCACCAGTCGTGTTGAACGGAACAGTCTCCGTTGAGTCAACAGCGGTAGCACCGGTGGTCGTCTCGGCATAAGTCATCGCCTGAAAATCCCATTGATCAGTCTGATTTAGGTCCAACTTCGTGGGGGGACGGCGTTCCGCTGTCGTGAATAAGTGGCGATAGTGCGCGCCGTTGGCAGCAGCAGGAAAACCATCGTCCGGATCAATGCCCTCGAGGGTCGCTTGACTTTGAAAAGGCCCGGCGCCCAAACCCACATTGGAGGACGCACGACTCGGACGCTGGCTGAGAGAGAACTTGGTCGAATTCGTCACCGAGGCCACGGTGGTTCCGACAAGAATGCCTTCGCCGCTAACCGACATCCCAGAGAGAAGCCCAGTCGTATCGCCGCATTCCACAGAGTCTGAGAGAGGGTCGAGAATGCAATTATTCAGAGTAATATTACGTTTACGAAGTCCCTCTTCCGTCTCCTCGGGAGATGACAACTGGGCGGAACCATCAGGGAAACCACTGACAATCTCGATTTCGAAGATCTGATCACTTTGCTCGTCCGGCCAAGAAACCTTGTAACTTCCTGGATGAACCGGGAAGAGACGCTTCCCCAGAGTATCCCAACGAAGTGGCTCCGGGGTTTTGTTTGTGCTCCCATCCGGTGGGCCAAGAACGATCGTCGCATCATCCGGTCCATTCAAGGATAAGACACCACCGGCACAGAGATTCGGGACAAGTTGGAGATTCGCGTTTACCGGATCAAAACTTTGACCCAAGGGAATGATCGCACGAAAGACCGTCGCTCCGTATTTCCAGTGAACATTGGTCGGGTTCTCAACCCGATCCACGGTGAAAACCCGAGCCAGACGGACATCTCCCGACAGGTCGGTTTCAAATTGATCAGACAGACCATTCACCGAGAGACCGAGGGAGGCTAAATCACCCTCCGGAGTAATGTTAAAGTTCTTCAAGGTGAGGCAGCGGTCTTTCGAGCGGTAGAAAATTCCCACTTCGACCTTCCGTCCCGTGGTGCCTGAATCGATCCAGACTTCCTCATTCGCTCCTCCTGACCAATAGAACCCGTTTTGGCCCAAGCTGGTATCCACAGCAGATCCGGCTGTGTCGTAAACCTTCACAAAAGCCTGATCCGCAACAAAGCCGCCACCAACTTCCTCGAGAGCAGCATCAAACTGATAAAGAACCTGTCCAGTCCAGTTCCACTTGATCCGGCTCGGTCCCGTGATCGTAAAAGGAATGATTGCCTGTCGATCAGCATCAGGATCGAAGGCGCCATTCGCAAGGACGCTTCCACCATTTTCGTCAAAGATGGAATAACCACTCGATCGGAATCGAAATCCCCTAAGCGGGTCCCTAACGGAACTATCAATCGCAGCAGTGACCTGTTGACCTAGCTCATACCAGGACCGCCCGATCTCAGGCATGGGATTACCAAAGCCACCACCACCAGTTGCTGAGTCAATGATGACGGCAAATTCCAGCTTCCACCTCCAAACAACCGTAACATCCTTCGTGAGAGTGGTCGTAAAGAAGGTCTGGGTTCCTTGCACGACTTTGCCGTCAATCGCGTAACCATCGTTCACCAGGCGATACCATGCAACATCGTCTGGATCAGCCGGATCAAGATCGCCTACCGCAGGCAAAGGAGCAAAGTTACGATTCAGAAAAATATACTCGGGAGCTTCGAAACGCTTCACCGTTTCGTAACCCAACTTCAGAGTCCCGATTTCGGGATCCAATCCCAGAGCCATATTCCCGAGATCGAACTCAAGGGGTGAGCCGGGACGAGTGTATTTGCTCTCGATATCGACCACCACCGGGCGGGTAAAGGTCACTGCCGACTGCGCACGCGGAGGAGTCCTGGACTGATTGACATGCGCGATCCCCGTTTCACCGCGCGGCCCCTCGATTCCGACTGTAATGTTTCGGTCACCCGAGAGACCTTCCACCTTCTTAAATTGAATCTCAATCGCATTGCTTCCCTCATACAAAAGCACCTGAAAGGACACGCGGGCTGCCGTATTGGAAAACTCCTGCATATCATTGTATTCAATGACAAAAACACGGTTTGGCGTCGAACCACGCGTCGCATACAAAATGGTGCTGACAGTGTCTCTTTTAAAGAGGTCGGTCCAAAAGGCGGCAATGTAGTTATTCGGAAATCCCGTAGAAGAGATACTTGCCGGGCTGTAAGCACTTGATCGGTCACCAAAGACCAAAAGACCATTGGTTGAAGCAGACAAAGACGTATAAACCTGATCATAGAAGGAAAAAGGAAACCCAATATTGACCGCCTGAGACGTATCATCACCGGAAAGACTTGCGAGAGTCACAACCCCGTCTTCCGTGGGATCAAGACTCAGACCATTGGCGGGAGTCCCGGTGGTAGATTTGTAGCCAAAGTTATCACTCCCAAGTGCGGGAGTCTCCCCCGTTCCTCTTAGGTTAATGACAAATGGACTCTCCGCGCCGTCAGGATCGTCATTGGGAATGGTAAGTGTTGCTGTTTTTGGCCCCGCAGAACTCGGCGTAAAGGTGATGACGAGGTCGTCGAAGCTTAAGGCTCCGATCGAGTTGGCAGGTGATGTTTCAATCGCAAACTCATTGCTAGGAGAGTCTATAGTGACACCACTGAGACCGCTGAGATTCATATCTCCGCTGTTGGTAATGGTCAGAGTTCGCTTTTCGGGCTCACCTGGAAAATGGGGACCAAAATCGAGAGTTCCTTGGCTGGAAATCGCTCCTCCCAAAGAAGCGATGGAAATCTCAGGAGCCTGCCCCAGGCCTTCCAATCTGATTTCAAAGGGAGCCTCATTACTGTCACTGTTTGCGATCGAGATAGTGCCTGTTCGAGTTCCTCTTGCGGAGGGATTAAAGACGACCGTAAAAGTGCTTTCACCATCAGCGGCTAGAGTAGCGGCAGGTTGCTGGCTAATCGTAAAGTCCCCGGAGTTGCTGGTCACTGCGAGTCCCGTAAGATCAGCATCACCGCTATTCTTGATGACAAAATTGCGAGTCGAGGTTCCTCCATTGACAGGGGTTGCATCCAATACAGTCCGAGAGGTAGCATTGTCAGTCAGATTGGTTCCTGCGGTGCTTCCAACAAAGACCTCAATCTCCGGGACTTGCCCGGTTCCTCTCAATTTGATCTCAAAAGGGTTCTCATCGGCATCGTTGCTTGTGACCGAGATCGTGCCATCACGCTGCCCACTCCCTGAAGGATTAAAAGTCACCGTAAAAGTAGTGGTCAGATTCTGCGCGAGCGTTGCTGCGGGCTGAGCATTAATCGTGAACTCAGCAGTACCGGCGACACTGATACCAGTCAGAGCCGTAGCCGAAGTGTTCCTTATCGTGAAAAGCTGAGTCTTCATCCCGCCCGCAACCGGAGTGCTCCCCATGTTGAAAGAGGGCGCTGAATTATCTGTCAGATTTGTTCCGGTAGTAGTGCCTCGAAACACCTCAATTTCCTGCGCCCCCAAATTCTGGAGGGAAAGAAGACCGAGAGTTAGAAGGAACCAGCGCATGAGAAGATGAGATTTCATTGCTTAAAAATATTGGGAACTGCAGG
>JBLHUR010000087.1:0-24912 GCA_047629805.1 Akkermansiaceae bacterium
TTTATATCCGGGGACGGACTTGCGTATCGTCTTCGAAATAACCCGGGATTGAGGGCCAAAAAACGCAATGCTGGAATAGGCCTATGTCAGGAGGTCTGGATGTTGTGTGATGGCCATAGGATGCAGGAGTCGCGCCAGCCCGCCCGCTCTGGAAACTGCCCTGACCGTAGGGAAGCTGATCCTTCTGGCAGAACGATTTGGGACACCGTAACGCAGCCGATCCGCCCGGAAAGATTTGGACAAGCCAACCGCAGAACCATTGCAGCTACGGCGTTTTGATCTGCTATTACGATTCTTTGCCTGTCACCTCAGTCCCTACCCCGTCGTAAAACCATTGAAGACACAGGGATAGAGAGGTTTTCCCCTCGTAGTATGCCCGGCATACTTATTTTCTGCGGGCAATTGAACGTTAGTTCTTTAAAACCACTAAATTCTTAAGGAAAAACTCGTTCAAATCAGCGGGGCACTCGTAATATATCGCCGACTTTTCTTTCTCTACTTTCTCGTCCGACAAGCCGATAAAATAGAACTTATTATCGATCTTCGAAAGATCAAACACCTTGGCGATTTCACCTCGAAAAACGAACAGTTCAAAAAATGCAACTTTTCTCTTCGGAAGAAAACCTGACACTCTCATTTTAGATTCTGATAATTTCTCAAACCGTCTCAGAGACGCCCCCTGAACTACCTTAGCGATTAACATTTCAGAAGCGTGGCTTAAAGATGGTCCAGACTCTGGGAAAATCTCATCCCCTTGGGTAAAGGGGTCGATTTTAGGAATCATATACAACAATGTAACCTCTCCTCCGTCAAAAAAATTTAAACTAGCAAATTTTAACATTACATTTTCCTCTTCTGCTGAAAAAACCTCCACAGTAAAAAGAAATAAAATTAAGAATATACGAAGCGCAATCATTTCTTTTGATTTTTCTGCTCTTCTTTCTCCCCTTTAAATTGGCCGGTCAAAATTCTAAATGAGTGTTCGGTTCCAACTTCCCCCTTCTCATCCCCATCAGCTATTTGCGGCACCTTTAACGGCACAAAATCAAACCCCTCTTTGTTGATTTTTTCAATAATTTCTTTTGAGCACACCTTATCCCAGTGACAGCAATTCACCACTATCCTAATTCTTATGGTATTCTCACCCTTGTTCTTTTTTCTGAACATAAGTTCGGGCTTATACCATTTCTCCCACCCAACAACAATCCATTGCAGTGCGCCATCCCGATTACCGTGAGTAATATACACGATCTTCGTGCAACCCTCTTTTTTCATAGTTTTCACCATGTCCATATGATTCGCGTTCTCGACTACCGTGTATCCTGCCTCTTTTGCGGCTTTAACCATTTCCACGTAATCTTTGCTGGCTTGTATTTTCACCTTCTGACCATCTTCAGTATATTTAATTTTCTCCTTAAGGACCATGTGTTTGTTTATCAACAGGTAGCATTCCAATCCCAAATAATCCCACCAGTTCACAGCATCATTCCCGACCATCCCATAGAGGTTGATTCCTCCTCTCTCTCCAATGGGATCTCTGCTTGGCCAATTACTGATCCGATGGGTGCCATAGAGGTATCGGAGCCTGAAATCGCCCCCACCCCGCCGACTGGTGGCTGGCGATGGTAATGCTACCGGCGATGGTAATCTATGCTTACGATGTTGGCGTAAACGCTGATGCGGGGGTGATTTCGCGGGGATTGGTAATCCACCGGAGTTGTTCGCGATAGTGGTAGATCTGGGTGGCGCGGGCGATGGACGGGAGGGATGTTGCCGTAGTGATAGGTGTCGATTTCCTGAGGTCAAAGTTCCAGCAAGCACCTGAGGCGAGGTTGACCAATCGAACCCGTCTCCGACTTTGCCCGGAGGGGAATAAGAGTTGGCAGAATAAACTTTCACGAGAATTGGAGAGTAGCATTTTCAGAGAGCGGGACAAGAATCATCTCGTCTGACGAGCACGACGCGAGAGGGATGCGGCGAAGATCCACCGATTTCTTCCGAGATGTGGGAGGGCTATTCTTAAACCCGATTCTTGAGCCCCCCCGAAAGCCATTCTCTGAGTAATTCGAGTGGACTCGCGCTTGTTTTGTTCCCGGGGGTCGGAGGGCTGGCTCAGCGATATCAGTGAAGGAATACTGCAAGACTCACTGTTCGTTTTTCGTTTAGTATTCTTGAAGTCTCGGACTTATTTTCGTTTGCTTCTCCATCAGATCGAAAGTGATCTACTCAACCAAATTTTCATGCTCATGAAAGGACTCATTCCCCTCGCACTTCTCGTAGGTTCTCTCTCCGCCGGGGAGATCGATTTCAATCGAGATGTCCGCCCCATTCTCTCGGACACCTGTTTTAAGTGCCACGGGCCCGGGGAAGCGGAGGGAGACCTTCGGCTCGATGATCGCGAGGATGCGCTCGACGCCGGAGTGCTTTCTCCCGGAGACGTGACCAAGAGCGAAGTCGTCAAGCGCCTCAAGTCCACTGATCCCGAGGAACTCATGCCTCCGCCCGATGCCCATAAAACTCTGACAGCGGAGCAGATCGAGATTTTGGAGACCTGGATTGCCGAAGGAGCGATTTATGATGATCACTGGTCCTTTGTTCCCCCCAAACGTGAGGCTGGAGTTCAAGCTCTCGATCATTTCATCAACAAGCGGCTCGCCGAAGCCGAACTCAAAGCGCTGCCCGCTGCCGCTCTCCGCACCCAGATTCGGCGGGTCACTTTGGACCTCACCGGACTGCCACCGACTCCGACGGAAGTGGAAGCATTTCTCGCCGACAAGTCGCATGAGGCCTACGGGAAAGTCGTCGATCGCTTGCTGAGTTCGGAAGCCTATGGCGAGCGCATGGCTCTGGCTTGGATGGATGCCGCGCGCTATGGCGATACCAGTGTGATGCATGCCGATGGACCGCGTGACATGTGGCCGTGGCGGGATTGGGTCATCAAGGCTTATAACGACAACATGCCCTTTAATCAATTTACGGTCGAGCAGGTGGCTGGAGATCTTTTACCAGATGCCACGGTCTCCCAAAAGGTGGCGTCCGGATTTAACCGCAATCATGCCACCAGTGATGAAGGCGGGGCTTTTCCAGAGGAGCTGCGAGTGGAGTATGTCGCCGACCGAGTGCAAACCACCGCCAATGTCTGGATGGGGCTAACGATGGAATGCGCGCAGTGCCACGACCACAAATACGACCCGATTTCCCAGCGGGAATATTATCAATTCTTCGCCTTCTTCAACAACACCTCTGACCCGGGAATGCAGACGCGTAATGGAAACCAAGCCCCCGTGGTCACAGTTCTAGATAAGGACGTCACAAAGCACTTCGACATGTTGAAAAAGGAGATCGAGGCAACAGACATCGAGGTGGACGCGCATCAGGGAAAGGTTGCCGCGACGCCGGAATACCTCGCCTGGCTGGAAGATGCGTCAGCGGAAGCTCTCAAGGGGAAAGCCGGGAAGCAACCGGGTGGTTTGATCCATTGGTTCCCGATTGATGCCTCGGCAAAGGATTTTCGGGATGAACTTTCGGGATCGTCGGCAGTGAGCGAGAAGGGGAAATTTGAAGTCTCGGATCGGGATGGCGCGAAGGCCCTGAAGCTGAATGGCGCCACGCAGTTTAAATTTGATGCCGAAGTTGACTTGGAATTCGATCGTCCTTTCAGCATGGCCGGATGGATCAAGCCGGGAGGCAAGGCATCGGGTGCGATCCTTTCGAAGATGGACGACAAGGCCGCTTATCGTGGCTTCGATTTCTGGATGGAAGGTGGTCGAATTGGCACGCACATCGTCAACAAATGGCAATCCAATGCGCTGAAGGTGGTCTCAGCGGAAGTTCTAAAGCCGAACACTTGGCAACACGTCGTCCTGACTTACGATGGCAGTCATAAAGCCGCCGGAGTGAAGATTTATATTGATGGGAAACTGGCCTCGAATCAGGTGACGTCGGACACCCTGAGCGCAAGCATTGTCACGAACCAGCCGCTACGGATTGGGGGGCGTTCGACCAGTTCGACCTGGAAAGGTGAGCTTGATGACTTGCGAATCTACTCGCGGGCTTTGGCGGAAGGAGAGATTGCTTCGGTTGCGCAGGGCGATCCGGTCGAAAGCATCCTCGCCACTCCGGCGGAGCAACGGCAGGAAAGTGACAAAAAGGTCCTCTTGGCCCGATACCTCGGCACGGAGGACAAGGTCTATCAAAAGCTCTTGGCTGAGCGGCAAAAATTCGTCAAGCAACGTACGGATCTCAAGCGCAATCCGACAACCTCGATGATCATGCAGGACAATCCGCCCAACAAAATGCGCCTGACTTACATCCTGGATCGCGGCGCTTACGATTCGCCCAAGAAGGACGCGGTCATCAAGCCGGGAGTTCCCAAAGCCCTTCCTCCCCTTCCCAAGAACGCTCCGCTCAATCGCCTCAGCCTCGCAAAGTGGCTCACGCAACCCGAGCACCCGCTCACCGCACGGGTCGCGGTGAACCGCTACTGGATGATGCTTTTTGGAGAAGGTTTGGTTCGGTCGGTCGGTGATTTTGGAGCGCAGGGCTCTCCTCCGACCCATCCCGAGCTCATCGATTGGTTGGCAGTTGATTTCGTCGAGAGCGGTTGGGATGTGAAGCGCATGATCAAGCAGATGGTGACTTCCAAGGTTTACCGGAGAAGCTCGCGTCTCGAATCGATCCATCGCGAAAAGGATTTCGAGAACGAACTCCTCGCCCGTGCGCCTCGCTTTCGTTTGCAGGGTGAATTCATCCGCGACCAAGCCCTCGCCGTGAGTGGACTGCTTAACCCGACCGTCGCCGGCCCCGGAGTGAAGCCTTATCAGCCTGCCAATATCTGGAATGAAGTTAGCCTCAACGGTGGTTTGCGTTACCCCCAGGACAAGGGCGAAAAGCTCTATCGCCGTTCGATGTATACCTATTGGAAGCGCAGCTCTCCCATGCCCAACATGCTCATCTTCGATTCCCCGAGTCGTGAAAAATGCGTCATTCAACGCCAGCGAACCAACACCCCCTTGCAGGCTCTCGTTACTCTCAATGATCCCCAGTTCCTAGAGGCCGGACGTGCCCTCGCTCAGCGGCTCATCAAGTCAGGCGATAGTGAAGCCGCCAAGCGGATCGACTTGGGCTATCGTCTTGCTACCTCTCGGCCAGCCACCGCGAGAGAGATCGAGATTCTAAGCAAGTTGTTTGAAACTAATCTGAAACGCTTCCGCGAGGATCCCGCCGCCGCCAAGGACTTCCTAGCCGTCGGCGAATCACCACGCGATGAGTCCATTGATGCCATCGAACACGCCGCTTGGATGGTCATTGCCCAGACCATCCTGAACCTCGACGAATCGCTCACCCGCAACTAAGCCCTCACTTTTCTGACGTCATGGAAACCTTCAATCCTCTCATCGAAACCCGCCGCCAATTCCTGCTGCGATCCGGAAACGGCCTCGGTGCCGCTGCTCTGAGCACTCTAATGAATCCCGGCCTCTTGAACTCAGCAATGGGAGCCGAGACTTATGGAGGCCTGCCCAATATTCCCCACTTCCCGGGGAAGGCCAAGCGCGTCATCTACATGTTCATGGCCGGTGGCCCGAGTCATATCGACCTCTTCGACTACAAACCGATCCAGCGGAAACTGCACGGCACAGAACTCCCGGATTCGGTTCGGCAGGAACAACGTCTCACCGGGATGTCGAGCGGGCAAAAATCCTTCCCCTGTGTCGCACCGATGTTCGAATTCGGGAAGTACGGAGAACATCAGACCTGGGTGAACAAGGACCTTCTTCCCCACACCGCAGGCATCGTTGATAAAATCACCATCATGAAGTCGCTCCACACTGAAGCGGTAAATCATGATCCGGCCATCACCTTCATCAACACCGGTGCCCAGCAGCAGGGAAAACCCTCGATGGGAGCTTGGTTGAGTTACGGAATGGGGACGATGAACGAGAACATGCCAGGCTATGTTGTTATGATCTCGCGAGGCCGTGGTCAGCTGCAAGCCCTCTACGACCGCTTGTGGGGTAGTGGTTTTCTTCCCTCCAAACATCAAGGGGTGAAACTCCGGAGCGCGGGCGAGCCGGTCCTCTATCTCAAGAATCCCAAGGGTTTTGATCGCGCCGCGCGACGAGGTCAGCTTGACAGCCTCAAGGAGCTGAACGAACTCAACTACGACAAGTTTGCCGACCCGGAAATCCAGGCCCGTATTTCGCAATACGAACTGGCCTTCCGAATGCAAGCCGAGGTGCCGGGTTTAATGGATATCGAAGGCGAACCCGATCACGTGAAGGATCTCTACGGCCCCCAAGTCGACAAACCGGGAAGCTTTGCCCGCAACTGCCTCCTCGCCCGCCGCATGGCTGAAAAAGGAGTGCGCTACATCCAATTATTCCACCGTGGCTGGGATCAACATGGTTCGCTGCCATCAAAGATTAGCCAGCAATGCGAAGACATTGATCAACCTGCGGCGGCCTTGATTAATGATCTCGACCAGCGTGGTATGCTCGATGATACCCTCGTCGTCTGGGGCGGAGAATTTGGCCGCACCATCTATTCACAAGGTAAGCTCACCAAGGACAACCACGGCCGCGACCACCACGGCCGTTGCTTCTCAATGTGGATGGCCGGAGCCGGCGTAAAACGCGGTTTTGAATACGGAAAGACCGATGACCATAGCTACAACATCATCGAAAACCCCGTCCACATCCGTGACATGAATGCCACCATCCTGGACCGCCTCGGGATCGACCACAATAAGCTGACCTTCAAACACCAAGGCCTCGACCAGAGATTGACCGGGGTCGAGGAGGCCCATGTGGTGAGGGATATCTTGGCGTAGGTCTTTGAGCGTTCCTAATTTACCCGCAAAGCTTCGTGTCCTTCAAAATTGCTCTCGACCTCTTGATTTCGACTTTACGGGAAAACGAATGAGAAAAGTGAACGACCTCCAAAAATCACGCTGTCATCTGAAAATTTGGTCTCTCTTTTTCAGTCTCATCATTTAGAACGCTCCTGTTGGATGGACGAAGAAGAAAGCATTGAAGAAATCATGCGCCGGGTGCGGCGTTTGGAAATCCGTGCCCGGCGGCTTGCGCAGGAGGTTTTTTCGGGTGACTACGCCTCTTCCATTCGGGGGCAGGGTCTCGATTTCGATGAATTCCGGGAGTATCAACCGGGCGATGAAATCCGCTTCATCGACTGGAATGTCACTGCGCGCATGGAGGCTCCTTATATCCGTAAGTTCCGCGAGGAGCGCGAACTTTCGGTAATTCTCGCAGTCGACATCTCCGGCTCGACGGACTACGGAAGCGACTTCCTTAGCAAACGTGAGCGAGCTGCCGAGCTTGCCGCTCTTCTTGGTTTTAGTGCGAGATACAACGGAGATAAGGTCGGCCTCCTTCTCTTCGCCAAAGAACCTGTCCTTTACCTTCCGCCCGCCAAAGGTGGCCGCGCGGTTCTCCGGGCCGTGCGGGAAATTCTGACCACCAAGCCCGCCGATCCCGGCACTTCTATTTCCGAGGCCTCCAAATTTCTTCTCCAGACTCTCAAGCGTAAGGGGCTCGTTTTCATGATCTCGGACTTCATCGACTGGGGCTTTGAGAAACCCCTCGGCACGCTTGCTCGTCAGCACGACTTAATCGCCCTCCCTCTGCTCGACCCTCTTGAAAAACGTATTCCCGATGTCGGCAAGGTTTACCTTCGTGATCCCGAGAGCGGCCACGAAGTCCTCGTCAACACCTCGAACAGCAACACCCGCATGGGGCTCGCGAAACTCTCAAAAAGATACCGCGAGGGTTTGGCCTCGTTCTTTAAAAAACATGGCATCGATTCCGCAAACATCTCGACTCGTGACGATTACCTTGCCGACCTCCACCAGCTCTTCCAACGCCGCGCCCACCGTCGACGCTAATCATGGATCCTGAAGCCCCCCTCACCCTTGATCACGATATTCCAGCTCCAGAGACTTACCTCCCTGGCACTCCGGAATGGGTCTGGTGGTCTGGCTCCATGGGTATCGTTCTGGCAATCATCTTACTTTGGCTTTTGGTGAAATTTCTGCGCCGTCCCAAAGCAGGCCCGCCTGTCATCCCCAAGCGCGACTTCTACGCCGCCGCCTCCAAGAGCCTTCGTTCTCTGGAAAAAAATTGCGAATCCCTTCCCCTCGCGGAAGTTGCCGCTCATTCCTCTCTCGCCATTCGCGGCTACCTTGCCGGATCTATGTCCGAGCCGGCCCTCTATGAAACGGTTGAAGAATTCAAAGCCCGCCAACCCAATCTCCCTCGCGAGGCCGAGGCCCTTTTAACCGATCTCAATGCGGCCAAGTATTCTAAATCGACCATCGCCCCAGAACAGGCCCGCGACTTCGTGGCTCGATCCAAGCAGTGTCTCAAAACGATTCACGCAGCCCACACCGTGACGTCATGACGGTCTTCAACGACTACGTTCTGGCCGAGCCATGGTGGTTGCTTCTCCTCCTCGCCGTTCCCTTGCTCATGCTTCTGGGCTATCGCGGTGGCACACGGAGCTGGATTATTTATCCCACCCTTCGCGTCCTCGGAACCCTCGGACTCAAACCGAAGGACCGTCCCTTCCGCTTCGCGCCACTCGTCCTCCCGCTCATGCTCATCCCGGCTATCATCGGGTTGACCCGTCCCCAGGAAGCTAAGAGTCGCACCTCTCGAACGGCGAGCGGCATCGACATCATGATCGCGCTCGATGTCTCATACTCCATGTCGACCGCCGACTTCTATGATTCCAGCTCCATGATGCGTCGGCCTGAGCGGAGAATCGAAGCGGCAAAAAAAATCATCAACGAGTTCATCAAACGTCGCCCCGACGATCGCATCGGCGTCGTCAGCTTCGCGGCCCGCCCATACACCGCAGCGCCCATCACCCTCGATCACCAGATTCTCGAAAACACGCTGAGAGACATCGCCCTCGTCAACAGCCGCACCGAAAGTGGAACTGCCATCGGCAGCGCCATTATGGCAGCCGGTGAACGACTCGAGAACCTCAAGCGTGACGAGGAAGACGAGGATGATGATGACGTTACCAAAACAAAAAGTAAAGTCGTCGTCTTGGTCACCGATGGAGCCAGTAATTCCGGCCAACTCTCCCCTATCGAGGCCGCCGGGATCGTCGCCGATCTGAAGATCAAAATCTACCCCGTCGCCATCGGAACACCTCAAGGCCGCCTCAATGGAATGTCGACCGGACAAGAATTCGATACCGAGACGCTCAAACAAATCGCGACCATCACCCAAGGTGATTTCTACCGCGCACTCGACTACACCGGACTTCGGGAAGCCTTCGCCAGTATCGATGAACTCGAGAAGACCGAAGTGAAGCGGAACACCTGGATCGTGCGAAAAGAGCTCTACCCTTGGTTCGTTGCTCCCTCCGCGCTCCTCATTCTGGGCTTCCTCGCCTTCACCGCATTTAACCCGCCGCCGATGCCATGAGATTCGACCGTCCCGAATGGCTTCTCTGCCTCATCGCCCTGCCCATCCTCGCCTTCATGGCCTGGCTGGCTTGGAGAAAACGCGGTCAACGTTGGCAGCAACTGGTGGCACCTCGGTTGCAAAAGCGACTCAGCAATGGCCGCGCTCCTTGGGTTTATTTCACTTCACTTGGTCTCGCCCTCCTCGGACTGGGCGGACTGATTATTGCTTTTTCCCAACCCGAATCGGGCGAGGAATGGATCGAGGTCGAGAGCGAAGGTCGAAACATTCTCTTCTGTGTCGATATCTCTCGTAGCATGCTGGCGGAAGACATCCAACCCAGCCGCCTGCAAGCTTCCCGCTCCGCTGCGCTGGAAATTTTGGAACGCTTTCCTAATGACCGGGTCGGCGTCCTGCTCTTTGCCGGAGAGAACCTAATCCAATCTCCCCTCACTCTAGATCACAGCTTCGTCGAACAAACCCTCGCGCAACTCGATCCGGCCGATATTCCCTATGGTGGTTCCAACCTCAGTGGAGCGATCGATGATGGGGTCCGCCTCCTCACCCAAACCGGTCAACAGAGCAACATCATGGTCGTTTTCAGTGACGGCGAAAATTCCACCAACGGTGCCGAAGCGGCGGCTACCAATGCCGCAAAAGAAGGCATTTTCATCTACGCTCTGGGAATGGGAAACAATGAAGGTGCTTTCATCCCCGATCCAAAACAAAGGGATGGGAAGTTCCGTGATCGAAGCGGTAACCCCGTCTTCAGCCGCCTGAACGAAGAAGCCCTACAAATGCTCGCGTCCAAGACCGATGGTTTCTACTCGCGCGGTATTGGGGGGGCTTTTCTAGGCAAACTCGATTCCGCGCTCGCTGAAATGGACCGCTTCCGTGAAGAAGGAAAGCACCAGCGGGTTGCGAAACCGGCTCATCAATGGTTTCTTCTCGGAGGACTCCTTCTTCTTATGCTTTCGATTTTTATGCGCACCCTCCCATTTCGCCCTGCCGTCGCCGCGCTGGCTTGTCTCTGCGCTTTCCCCCAAGCCGAGGCCAGCTTGATCAGCGATGGCCGTGCGGCGCTAGAAAGCGACGATCAACTTGGAGCTCACCAGTTCTTTCGACTCGCCGCAAAAGAGGAATCGGGTGAACGATCAGCCCGCCTTTATCTCGCCTCCGGCTCCGCTGCTTACCGCGCCAAAAGTTGGGGAGCCGCAGCCGATTGCTTTAGCGAAGCTCTCGCATCTGATGATTTGGCGATCCAACACCAGGCCCATTACGCGCTCGCAACGAGTCTTTTCTACCTCGGAGTGCCTCTAGAAGACGAAGAGCAAAGGAAAGCCTGGCAAGGTGCGGTGAAACACTTTCAGGCCTCATTAAACATTTCTCCAGATGATGAGCAAGCCGCTCGTAATTTGAAGCAAGTCCAAGACTACCTCCTGAATAAACAAAAGAAGGAGGAGCAAAAGCAACAACAGGAGAAGAAACAGCAGGAAGACCAACAGGAGAAAAAAGAAGAGGAGCAAGAGGGGGAAAAGAAGGAAGAGAAGAGTGAGGAGGAAGGAGAGCAAGACGGCGAAAATCAAGACCAGGAGAAAAGCGAAGACGGCCAGAAGGAACCCTCCCCCGGCGAAGATCCGAACCAAGATCCGAACCAAGATCCGAACCAAGATCCGAACCAAGATCCGAACCAAGAGAACGAATCTCCCAACGAAAATCAGGAAGAGTCCTCTTCAGACGACCCACAGGAATCGGAAAAAGAAAGCGGTGAAATGACTAAACCAGGCGAAGAAAAAGCTTCCGGAAAACCCGCAGAATCAGGTGAGCCTACCGGAGAAAGCCCTTCCGAGAAAGCAGGAGAAGAGCCAAAAGAGGCTTCCACTTTAGAAAAGGGCGAGGCCCCAAAAGGCGAAACTCGCGAGGAACGGGCCCGCCGTCTTCTCAAGCAATACGCGGACTTTGGAGGAAAGGCTCCCCGCCGCGTGCGCCGACCCTATAATCGCTCTGCGCAAGATTGGTAGAATTTGTGATGCCGTCCTCATTGAAAGTCATCTTCATCTTTCTTGTCCTCGCTTCCCGAGCGTGGGCTCAAGCTCCGGCAAGTATCGAGGCCCGCTTGTCCAGCAGCATGATTGTGGTTGGGGAAAAGACTCTGCTTGATGTTGAGGTCCGCAATGCACAGGTCATTGATTGGCCGGATTCACCCAACGCCGCCCCCCTTGCTCTGGGGCGTCAGGGGAAAACTCACGTTAATCGTAACGGACGTATTCACGAGGTCTTTCAATACACGGTTTCAGCCTTTCGCGAGGGCGTCTTCGTCATCCCTCCTTTCCTACTCAAGACACGACAAGGCATCGTCAAAAGTAAACCCATCACTCTCCGTGTCTTTCCGATCTCCGACCTCACCACCAAGGGCATCTCACTCAAGCCAGCGGTCGTCCCTTACCTTTCCGGGATCTTTGTCGAAAAAAAATCGCCCTACCTCGGAGAAACTCAAACAGTGGAAGCGAAGCTCTACGTTCCTCACGGGCTCCCTCATCTCTTGAAACTCTATGACGGACAGGTCATCCAAATGAAAAAAGACGGCATCGCAGCCTGGCGCTTCACTGCGGATCAGCGCTGGACCGGTGCCCTAGACTACGATGGACATAACTTTGCCGTCTATACTTACACAAGTTCCATCAATGCCCTCCGCGAGGGAGACCTCACGATCGGTCCAGGCAAAGCTGAACCCGTTTTTCAAATGCGCACCCCCTCGCGCGGAGGATTTGGAAATGTCACCAAGGCCATCCCCGTCGAATTTCCCGGTGCGCAACTCAAAGTGCGCCCACTCCCTGACAACGCTCCGGCAGGCTTCCAAGGAGCGGTTGGCAACTTCAACCTCGACGTTTCCACCACGAGCCGCGATCTCAAGCTAGGGGATACCGTGACCGTCGAAGCTCGGGTGACAGGAAGCGGAAACATTGATCAATTCCCTGGCCCCTTTCTCGTTGATCCGGAAGAAAGCTGGAAGCAATTTGAGATGATCGCTAAGCCCTTCGGGAGCGAACGCCGCTCCAGCTCGGGCACGGTGGAATTTTCCCAAGTGGTCAGGCCCACTAAGAACGTTCCGGCTCTTCCGTCGTATCGGTTTGTTTTCTTCGATCCGGTTCTGGAGAAATACCGCACACTCGAAACCCCCGCCATTCCCCTCACGATCACAGGAGAAGCCGTTGCACCTGAAGCCGTCAATTCGGGCCTCCCCTTCCTCACTCCTTCTGGCCGGGCTTTGAGGAAATTTGAGCAAAGAGGCACAGTCCCTATCTGGCTTTGGCAAATTCTTCCCGCTGCCATTCTCACCATCCTCCTTCTCCTCGCTCTTCGTGACCGGCTTAGGCGGGTCAAAATGACATCTCTTCCGTCTCGTGAATTTCAGGGTGAGTTGGAGAAACTCCGCGCCCATTCCTTCGACCGGATCGGATTCTACCGCGAAGCCGCAAAGTTTGTGACAGCCAGGAGAGGCCGGAAAGGCTTCGAGGAAATATTCGAAATTCGCGATGACATTTGCTTCCAACCCGACGCTCCGCTTGAACCAATCCCGGATGCCGAAAAGAATCGGATCCTCACTCTCCTGAAATCCCTCTCGCCCGTCCTCGTGACAGGACTCTTTTTCATTCTCCAATTCGCACCGGTCCAGGCTCTCGATAACGATCCCGCGAAAGCCCGGGAGGAAGTGCTTATCGAGATAGAAACCAATCCTACTCCTGAACACTTCTACAACCTCGCGCTTTGCGAAAAGGAACTCGGGAATCCAAGACAAGCCGCTCTCTGGGCCCACCGCTACGCCGCCCAGGGAGGTGACGCTACAGATTTTCTAAAAGGGCTTCCCGGCATTCACCCAGTCGAACGCCGGGGCACGGAATGGGTCTCCATTTTACCACAGTCTACCTATCGCCAACTTTGCGCGGCAGGAGCCTGGGCTCTCGCCATTCTCCTCGTCGCCTTTTGGTATCGCAATTTTCGTGGTCGGAGATTTTTGATCCTGATCTGTGGCGTCATCCTCCCTCTTTGTCTTCTTGTCGGAGCCGCCGGTTGGTATCTCTATCCAAATGAGGTTAGCTTCAAACCCCGTCACGAACTCTCGGTCGTCATCGGTGAAGAGGCTCCTTTGCAAAGTCAGCCTTATGAGGGAGGAAAGGTTCTGCGCGACGATGTGAGCGGCAGCCTATGCAAAATCACGGCGGAACGGTCCGGTTGGGTCCACCTAGAACTGCCAGGCGGCATCACCGGTTGGACCAAGCGTGATCTCGTTGAGGCCATTCAAGACCCAGCGCATCAATAGACAATCCCCCGGAGAGGAATTACCTTCGGAGGATTGAAAATTGAATTTTGAGATTTATCGGCGACGACTTCGGAGCATCTGGAGCGAGGTCGCCATGCCCAGGAAAGTCGATGAGGGCTCAGGAACAGATTGCACCCAAAGACCTCAGGTTCTCCAATTTTTGGTCGGTAGAGCCAAGGAAGGTAATGAAAAAGAAAAAGGGACCTACGACAAAAGTCGCGGTCCCTTTGGAAAAGCGGATGGCCTGATCGATCAGGACGTCGTCACTTCAGATTCCTTAGCATTCTTCCTAGCCTTGGTTTTAAAGCTGATCTTCTTGTCGCCCTTCTTGACCTTGGCGGTGACGTGTTCTCCTCCTTTGACATCACCTGAGAGAAGGCACTCGGCAAGTGGGTCCTCCAGAAGCTGCTCGACGGCGCGGCGCATTGGACGGGCTCCGTAGTCGAGATCGTAGCCCTCGGTGACAATGAGTTTGCGGGCCGATGCTTCGAGAATGAGTTCGATGTCTTTTTCAGCGAGGCGCTTAACCAACTTATCGACTTCAAGGTCAACAATCTGATTAAGACTGTCCTTTTCAAGCATACGGAAGACAACAAACTCATCGAGGCGGTTCAAGAACTCCGGACGGAAGTGCTTTTTGGCCACGGAATCAATCTTGGCCTTCATTCCTTCAAAGTCCGACTGGTCTTCGGCCATGGCATTGAAGCCAAGAGTGGTCTGACGCTTAATGCTCTCGGCACCGACGTTCGAAGTAAGGATAATGATGGTGTTTCGGAAGTCGATCTTACGCCCAAAGCTATCGGTGATCATGCCCTCTTCAAGAATCTGAAGGAGGAGGTTCATGACATCCGGGTGGGCTTTCTCGACTTCGTCAAAGAGAATGACGGAGTAGGGGCGACGTCGGACTGCTTCGGAAAGCTGTCCGCCTTCTTCATATCCAACATATCCCGGAGGCGAACCGATCAGACGGCTGGCGCTGAATTTTTCCATGTATTCCGACATATCGATCTGAATGAGCGACTCCGGATCACCGAACATGAAGTTGGCAAGATTCCGGGCGAGGTAGGTCTTGCCCACCCCGGTTGGTCCGAGGAAAAGGAAGGATCCGATCGGACGACGTGGATCCTTAAGATCGGCACGGGAGCGGCGGAGAGCCTTGGAAATGGCGGTCACCGCAGCGTCCTGGCCGATCACGGTTTCCCTAAGGTTTTCTTCCATCTTGAGAAGTTTTGTCGCTTCCTTCTGCTCCATACGCTGGAGAGGAACGCCGGTCCACTTTGCAACAACAGACATGATATCGTCTTCAATAATGTCGACGATCTTCTCTTCGCTCTCCCCACGCCAGCCTTCGATTTGCTCGTCGAGGTCCTTGCGAGTCGACTTTTCCTCATCACGCAGAGCCGCCGCTTTTTCAAAGTCTTGGTCGTTGATGGCCGCGACCTTTTCATCGTTAATCTTGGCAATACGAGCTTCGATTTTTTTGAGTCCCGCGGGGCGTGTCATTGTCTGGATGCGCGCGCGGGCTCCGGCCTCATCGACGACATCAATGGCCTTATCAGGAAGGAAACGATTGGTGAGATAACGGGAAGTCAACTTCACCGAGGCTTCGAGAGCTTCGTCGGAATAGCGAACCTTGTGGTGACTTTCGTATTTTTCACGAAGGCCTTTCATGATCGCGATGGCATCTTCAGTAGAGGGTTCATTGACCTTTACCTGCTGGAAACGACGCTCAAGAGCGGAGTCCTTTTCGATGTGCTTCCGGAACTCATTCATGGTGGTGGCACCGATGCATTGAAGTTCCCCGCGGCTGAGAGCGGGTTTGATGATATTTGAGGCATCCATGGCGCCCTCGGCCGAACCGGCCCCCACGATGGTGTGGAGTTCGTCGATAAACAGGATGACGTTCTGCACCTTTCGGATCTCGTCCATGACTGCCTTGATTCGCTCTTCAAACTGGCCACGGTATTTTGTTCCCGCGACCATGAGAGCGAGGTCAAGCGTGATCACTTTTTTGTCACGGAGAATCTCGGGGACATCACCCGCGACGATTTCCTGGGCCAAGCCTTCGACGATCGCGGTCTTCCCAACCCCTGCTTCTCCGACAAGAACGGGATTGTTTTTGGTGCGACGGCAGAGAATTTGAATCACGCGCTCAATTTCCGGAGCGCGTCCAATCACGGGGTCAAGGTCTCCGGCTTGGGCCATCTTGGTGAGATCACGACCAAAAGCCTTGAGGGCCGGCGTCTTGGTTTTGCCTTCAGTTTGACCGCCCGCATCTAAATCGATATCGTCGTCATCCTCAAACTCGAAATCATCGTCTGAATCGGTGTCGGCATCATCCGTTGAAAAGTTGGGGTCAATTTCCGCGAGGATTTCGTTCCGCGTGGTCTGCAGATCGACATTCAAACTGGTGAGAATTCGGGCTGCCATCCCCTCTCCTTCGCGAAGAAGGCCAAGAAGAATGTGCTCGGTCCCGACATAGGAATGGTTGAGCTGCTTGGCTTCCTTATTCGCCAGAGCGAGGACCTTTTTCACCCGTGGGGTGTAAGGAATATTGGTCGAGGATTTCTGGTCGGGGCCAGTGCCCACTTCTTTTTCGACCTCCATACGGACGGACTCGAGATCGAGTCCCATGCGCTGGAGTACGCTGACAGCGACACCCTGGCCGAGCTTAATCAATCCCAAGAGGACGTGCTCGGTTCCGATGTAGTTGTGGTTAAAACGGTCGGCCTCTTTTCGGGCCAGCGCCAGCACTTGCTGGGCACGAGGGGTAAAATTATTCATTAAGTTCTTTCGCTGGGGCTCGGTTAAATTTCTTTTCCTGAGATATCAATAGCAGGAGGCAGGGATGAATGCAAATGCTCACGGATCATTTGAGCTCGCATGATGTCGCGAGCCTCGGGTTGGAGCTTCTTTCCTGCGTTCCATTGCAAGTGAGCTGGCTGGGTTTCCATGAAGAGTCGATCACAAATCTCTACGAGCGAATCGGGCATGATCTCAAGATCGGCACCGAGACGAAGCATCGAAAGATGATTTAAAGCCTCCTTGGAAGTAATGATACGAGCGTAGGTGAGGGTGCCGGCTGCGCGGCCAATGCGGTCCTTCACCATGATTGGATCGTCGACCAAAAGCTTAGCACGCGCCTGGGTCTCGTATCGAGCAACATCTCCGATTACCTTGGTGAGACGCTCGAGGATGGCCTCTTCCGATTCGCCGAGAGTCGATTGATTTGAAATTTGATAGAGGTTTCCGAGAGACTCGGTCCCCTCCCCATACAAACCCCGGACCGCGAGGCCGAGCTTACCGATTCCTTTTAAAACTTGTCCGATTTGATCACTGAGGACCAATCCGGGAAGATGAAGCATGGCAGAAGCACGCATCCCTGTTCCAAGATTGGTGGGGCAGGCGGTCAAATATCCCAGCTTGGGATCGACCGCGAACTCCACGACTCCTTCGAGACTTTTATCGATTGAATGGGCTAGCTTATAGGCCTCCTTCAGCTGAAGACTGGGTCGGATCGCTTGGATGCGCAGGTGATCTTCCTCATTGATCATGAGGCTAAGAGTCTGCTTACGATTCACAACCGAACCGCTGCCTTCGTTTCGGGCGGCTTGCTCACGACTAATAAGGTGGCGTTCCACGAGAACCTGCTTTTGCAGAGAGTCGAGATCAGAAAGTTCGTGAGAAAACCCCGTCTTCATTCCGGGAAGCGCTTCCAATTTCGCTTGCAGGGATTCACGTACGGCTTGACGTTCCTTTTTGCGCGCCCACCCAGGGAAAGGAGCGTGGGCGAGGTTACGGGCCAGGCGAACACGGCTGGTGAGAACAACTGAGTTCTCCTCATTGTGGCCGGTCATCCAGTCTGCGGGATGCTTGAGAAGTGTCGAGAAGCGCATCATGACGTGATTGCTCCTTCCTTAGTTTCGACGGCGAGCCCACTGATACGGTCTCTCAATTTTGCTGCTTCCTCGTAGTCCTCGTCTTTCACGGCAGTTTCCAGACGAGCCTCCAAATCAGAAAGTTCATGCCTTACGGCTTGTTGCTTCACCAAGCCTTCCGGCATGTATCCGGTGTGTGATTGGCCCTTATGCATGGAGGGTAAGCGTCGATAAATCTCCCCTGCAAAGGCGCGGTAGCAATCAGGACACCCGAGACGCCCTACTTTGCGGAAATCCTCCAACGTAAAACTACAGCTCAAACACATTTCCTTGGACTCGAAGGGGGAAAGATCCGGCGGGACCGCCACGGGAGCAGCCGTCCCCAGAAGTTCCTCGGCCATCAAAAGCCCCTCGGTATTAGTAATCCCCTTGGCTTGGGCGCAAGTCTCGCAAAGGACAAACTTCTTCAGCTTACCGTCCGCAACCTGCGTATAAAACACGGTGGCTTTTTCCTGACACGAATCACACTTCATCAACACCAAAAAGGTAGCCACTCCGTGCTGGATGGCTACCGAAAATTGTGGATTTTACTCTGAAAAAGATGAGAATTAAAAAGCTCACGTCGATCAGTGACGTGGAATCCAACTTCGGATCATCGGGAATGCATCCTTGGGCTCGTCTTGGACGCATGTGAGTGAGACCGAACAAAGGGCGAAAGTTCTTTGATCATTTCTTGCTGAACACGGCCATCCCACTAGTCTCTCCCCAGTATGAATAGCTCGCAATATTTGAATGGAATGTTTGGCCTGGAAGGTAAGACCGCAGTGGTCATCGGTGGCACCGGTGAGCTCTGTTCATACATGGCTCTCGGCCTAGCCCAAGCTGGAGCCGAAGTTGTCCTGGTGGGCCGAAACGAGGAAAAGGCCAATGAGCGCCTCAAGATGATCGAAGCAGCAGGTGGCAGGGGATACTTTGCGCACGCCGACTCGAGTGATCGCCAGTCGCTGAACGAACTTTTGGACTCTGTCGTGGAGCAGTCCGGTCAGATCGATATTCTCATCAATGGCGCGGGTATTAATTCCCCCAGCCCTTTTGTTGAGATTACCGATGAGGAAGCGCTAAACATCCTAAACGTGAACCTCGTCGGAGTAATGCGGGCTTGCCAAGTCTTCGGAAACTACTTCCTAAGCCGCGACGTGCAAGCTTCCATCATTAATCTCGGATCCATCTCCGGGATTAATCCCCTCTCCCGTGTTTTCACGTACTCTGCTTCCAAGGCCGCCGTTCACAACCTGAGCCGTAACCTTGCCCGCGAATGGGCTGACCGCGATATCCGCGTCAACACGCTGGTCCCAGGCTTCTTCCCTGCCGAGCAAAACCGTAAGGTCCTCGATGAGTCCCGCGTTGCGGAAATTCTCCGTCACACACCCTCATCCCGCTTTGGGAATCCCGAGGAACTGATTGGGGCCACCCTTTTGTTGGCCTCTAATCGCGCCGGCGGATTCATCACCGGCTCGGAAATCGTGGTCGATGGCGGATTTAACGCGATGACGATCTAGTTCCCAAATTGAATGACCGTCTCTCCTTTGAGCTGGACTCGAAGAGGGTCACGAGCCCGCGCTTCAAGATAGCGCGGGTTCTTTTTGAGTGCCCGATTTTCAGCCTCAAGTTGATCTTTCTTATCACGAAGGGTTTTTTCCTCACGCTCCACATTTGCCAATTCAGCCTCGATCTCTTTTAAAAGCCGATATTGGGGAACTGCCGGAATTAAGAGAGCCGCGCACACGACCACCACAAAAAGCCAGAAGACAAACAAGGTGGGCTTCCCAAAAAGTCCCCGGCTTCCCGGCTCGGAGGAAAACTCCGGGGAACGGCTGGTCTGAGTTCGTTGGCGACCGGACATGTTGGAAAGCTATCACGATCTTTTGATAGTTAGGAAGCTTAAATTATTGGGCTTTTGAGAAAGAAAAAGCCCGCTGGCTTTCACCTGCGGGCTTTTGAGAATTGCTTAGCAAGACCAGTAACCGGACTTACTTGCCACCATAGATGGCATTGCTGCCAAGGGCTTCCTCGATACGGAGGAGCTGGTTATATTTTGCGATCCGGTCGGAGCGACTCATTGAACCAGTCTTGATTTGTCCGGCGTTCGTCGCGACGGCGAGGTGAGCAATGGTGCTGTCCTCGGTCTCGCCGGAGCGGTGGGAGATCACGGAGTTGTATCCGTGGATCTTGCCAAGTTCGATGGCGTCGAAGGTCTCGGTAAGTGTTCCAATCTGGTTCACTTTGATGAGAATCGAGTTTGCCACCCCGAGGTCGATTCCTTTTTGAAGGAAATCGACGTTGGTTACGAAAAGATCGTCGCCCACAAGTTGGATGCGATCACCGATCTTGTCGGTGAGCACCTTCCAGCCGTCCCAGTCGTTCTCGTCGCAACCATCTTCGATGGAGTCGATGGGATACTTGTCGCAAAGTTCAGCAAGGTAAGCAGCCTGCTCGTCGGAACCACGCTTGGCACCATTTTCGCCTTCGAATTTTGCGTAGTTGTAAACTCCGTCTTCGAAAAACTCGGAAGCAGCGCAATCGAGCGCAAAGGTAATGTCCTCACCTACCTTATAGCCGGCTTTCTCCACCGCCATGCTAATGGTATCAAGAGCGTCTTCGGTTCCATCGAAGGTCGGAGCAAAGCCGCCCTCATCACCCACCGCAGTCGATAGACCGCGATCGTGAAGAACCTTTTTAAGGCTATGGAAGATTTCCGCACCCATCTGGATAGCCCTGCTGAAAGTCTCAGCTCCCACTGGACGGATCATGAACTCCTGGAAGGCAATGGGAGCATCGGAGTGTGATCCCCCGTTGATGATATTCATCATTGGAACAGGAAGAATTTTGGCATTTGGTCCGCCAAGATATTTGTAAAGCGGGAGGCCGGAAGCGGCGGCAGCGGCACGGGAAACCGCTAAGGAAACTCCGAGAAGAGCATTCGCTCCGAGATTCTTTTTATTGGGCGTGCCGTCAAGAGCGAGCATGGCGTTGTCGATGCTGGTCTGGTTACAAGCACAGCTTCCAATCAACTCGGGTGCGATCTTGTCGTTAACGTTGGCAACTGCTCCGAGGACGCCTTTTCCGAGGAAGCGAGACTTGTCTCCATCACGGAGTTCCCAGGCTTCGTGTTCGCCCGTGCTGGCTCCGGAAGGAACAGCTGCGCGACCGAATGCGCCACCCTCGAGGGCGACGTCAACTTCAACGGTGGGATTGCCCCGCGAATCAATGATTTCGCGGCCTTTGATCGACTGAATTTTAGTGTCTGACATGGTTGGTATAGAGAATGTTAGGAACCGGGAGACCTAGAGTGCTTCGATGGCCTTGATGGTCACCGTGATCAGCTCCTCGGTTTCAGGATCGTGGATTTTCACCTCATCCCCGACAGTCTTCGCGAGAAGGGCTTGGCCCATGACGGAAAGATAGGAGATGATGTTCTCCTCGGGCACAGCATCCCAAGCGCCAAGCATCGTCAAATCTCGCTCAGAGCCATCTGCAAGAGCAACTTTGACGAGCGTTCCAATATTGACATTGGAAGTTTCGGCTCCTTTAAAATCGGTCGGGCGTGCACGCTCAAGGTCTTTCTCAAGGTCGTTTTTCCGGGTATTGAGCAAAGTCTGCATCTGCTTCGCGGCGTGATACTCAAAGTTCTCACGAAGGTCACCGTGGGCACGAGCGGTCGAAATTTCCTTAACGTTGGCTGGGATGCGACTATTGACGAGGTCTTCATACTCAGCCTTGCGCTTATCGAGGCTCTCGAAAGAGACTAGAAGCGTGTCTTCACCTTGAGACTGGGCTTCTCCGGTGACCATCTCCTGGGTTTCAGGGACTTTTTTGATGACACGGGCCATGAGGGACTTCCGGTCGAGGTCAGGGAATGCGGGGCTTGCGAGGAGCTTGCGAGCGAAGTTTCGGACGTCGTTCATTTCCATCCCGTCGAGGAGATCGGCAACGAGTTCCTTGTCGTCCAGGAGAAGATTGCCGAGGCGACCACTACGACGAGGGCCATCATCGAGTGAATCTTGTTCGAGCACGGTCAGAATGACTGAACCAACCGAGCCATCGAAAACACCTTCTGCAGATTTTTTACGCTCACGACAGAGCCAAGCGAGAGCATCAGGTCCGAGAGCGTGGCGGGAAAGAGCCACTTTGATGTGCTCGTTAAGGTCTTTGGTCCTATCCTTCTCGTTGAGAAGCTTGGCAATTTCGGAAACACCGCGTGAGCTGATCCGGCCAAAGACGCCGAGGACCTTTTTCACCCATTCATCACCAAAAGCAGCGGGAAAGGCTTCCAAAATACGTTTAAGCCGAGCTGCCGCGACATGGTTCAAGTCTTCGGAAAGGTTCCCATCGGCGACCTGCAAAATCTCAGCAAGCTTCGGAGCATCATCTGCGATCGCGTTTTCCTGTTTCACTTCTTCAGCGATCTCATTGCGGAGCGAGATGAGTTCAAGTGATTGCGCTGGGGCGAGCTTCATTAACTTCAAGGCTGCGTCATTGACGATATCGAAGGCACTGGCAAGCAGGCCTTCCGTTGCGGCAACCAAAGGAGCTTCACGCTGAATGGCTTCAAGTGCTTTGACGCGCCCTTTCGGAGTGCGCGCTTGATCTAGATCTTCCACGAGAGCCTCTCCAGGCCCTGTGGATTCGTCACGGAGGACGAGCGGGTCAGTGCGCTTCGTGGGAACGGAAACACGCTTACTTTCGCGAAGGGCTTTTTTCGTTTTCTCCCACCACTTTTTGTAGCCGGCCTCTGGGATAACACTCCCACAAAGTTCAGCATCAAGCTGATCCATCGTCATGTTGCCTCCGCGGCTTTCGACGGTGCGAGCGACGAGTTCAACAGGGTCTTTCTCGCCCAACTCTCTGAGTTCATCAAGTTGGCTCACTTTTTGAGCGCGGACATCATTAGGCTCCACAAACTCGGTCTTCTCGAGAGCGAGCTTCAATCCCATCACCTTCCCTTTTTCTATTTCAAAATCGAGGGTAACTTTCCCGTTAAACAAGTCCCAATCTGTGACGACTCCGCCACCAAAATTCTTGTGGATCCGAAAAGATCCGGGGGCAATATTTGAAAGTCTCTCACCAACGGCCTCAGTAATTCGGCCCGCTTCCACCAACTTCGCGACATCAGGATGCATGTCGCAGACTGCTTGGGAGACACGCCAATAGCAAGACCGGAAAGGAAAAACCTTTAAACTAACTTTAATCGACGCCCCGTCAATTTCATTCCTCCGAAGATTTCGCCCGGGGAACGTATCGAACCCGGGGCCTTGGCAATTCGGTAGCCCGTGACTCTTGCTGCTGGAGGGTCAGCTTCAGAATTAAGAAGGAACCATGCCACTTTGACGGGATTTTTTCATTCAAATCACTTTCTGAGACGAGAGACGAAAGAACTGAAATCCCCTTATGTTTGATTTCAAAGCGCCACCCTTCGCCCTCTCTCTTCAAGGACAGATCGTGATCATTTTCAGAAACACGAGCGACTCGATCTCTCTTGGTGAGAATACGCGAAGCAGCGGAGTCTTTCGGCTTCATGCTCACGGAATAAACTTCCTGACGCATACGGGTCCCTAAGTTCAGGTTAAATGCCTTTAATTCTCCAGTCCGGTAGAATTCCACCCTTACCACATCTCCGGGAGATTTCGTGCGGAGTAAGACGACCATCTGTCCTTTGTTTACGAGGATTTGGTCATCAAACTTCCACCAGAGGTCCCCTACCAGACCTCCAGCGGTCGCCAGAGGACTGCCCTTGATCACACGGGAAACCTCAAAACCCACGCCCTCCGGCAATTGGACCTCCTTGCGCTGTTCCGGTTTCGAGGGATTTAGCGAGACCCCAATCCACGGCAATTCCCCAGCACTCGCACAGGCCGCCAGACACAAAGTCAGGATGATGGAAGGAAGAGACATTTTCACAGGAATTAAAATTCGCTTTTGACCGTATCAATGAGGTGATGATCCGTCGTTTCGATCGTCACGACGACTCCGGATTCGCGGTGCTTTACCACCTCTTTGGTGACTTCTGTTTCCTGCGAAATTTCACGAATCTCACCATCTTTGGCAACATAAACCCCGGGAACCCCATCGCGCATCAACCACGAATCATGATCCAGCAATTCAAAACCACTGGCAACGCTCGCTTCCGTGCCGTCAACTTGAGAAAGAAGAGGGTTTTCCTCATCGAGCCCAAAATACCACCCACCACCGAGCCCAAGCCCCAGAGCCACGGCAGCTGCGGCTGCAGTCCCCATCCAGGAAAGCCCAATGGGAGAGCTTGAGGCCGACTGGCCTCCGGAGGCCAGTTCATCCAAAAGGGTGTGGCAACGCTCACGACCATCATCACTGAGGGCGCGCGGGACAAGGTTTTCGAGCTGAGCTTCCAGCTGCTTTAAGGAATCATCCATGATGGGTTGTTTTGAGATGTTTGAGCTTCTTCTGAAGCTGCTCGAGCGCGTAGCGATATCGCGACGCGGCAGTGTTATGGGAAACGGTAAGTAGTTCCCCGATTTCGGCGAAAGTAAGACCGCCCCAGATTTTGAGAGTGAGGACTTCACGCAGCTTATCGGGCAGAGATTCCACTTCTTTGCGGAGGATCTCGGCCTCTTCAGTCTCTTCCATGGCGGGATCCAGCCAGTGGTCGTTCCCTTTTTGGAACTGAACGATCTTTTGATTCCGTTTCTCTTGGCGGCCTTTGCGACGCCCGTGGTCCAGTCCGAGGTAGCGCATCACGGAAAATGCGAGCGGAAGATCAGGCGGCCGATGGTCCCGCTCTTCTTGGTAAGCCCAGAGCTTGATGAGCGCATCTTGAAGAAGGTCCTCTGCCTCTTGGGCGTTATTGCAACGGGCCCGGGCATAGGCGAGAAGGCGCGGAGCGCTCTCATCGAGCCACTCTTTCCACTGATCACCTAGGATTTTACCGCTTTTAGCCATTCTTCAACGACTAGAATGCCCGAAGGGAGGGGATTTGTCTCAACAAAAGTCTCAATCAGGGAAAAAACAGATGGTGCGCGAGGGGGGAGTCGAACCCCCACGTCCGCAATGGACACCAGATCCTTAGTCTGGCGCGTCTACCAATTCCGCCACCCGCGCTAAGCACTGCATCTGTTTTTGAACCTGAAATGGTGGTCGATACAAGATTTGAACTTGTGACATCTTGCGTGTGAAGCAAGCGCTCTACCACTGAGCTAATCGACCTTCGTTTTTTTGAGAACATGAGACTGAAAAGGCCCCGGATGGGGCC
>JBLHUR010000088.1:0-24700 GCA_047629805.1 Akkermansiaceae bacterium
TGGGGTGGGGGGTGGGGGGTGGGGTGGGGGGGGGGGGGGGGGGGGGGGGGGGGGGCCCCCCCGGCGTTGGGAGGTGGGTATGGCCTATTCGCTTAGGAAGTTTGCGATACGGGCTTTTGGGCGGCCGATGATGGCTTTGTTGCCTTTGACGAGGATGGGGCGCTGGAGGAGCTGTTTGTGTTTGACGAGGATGTCGACGACGGCTTTGGGGTTGTTGACGAAGTCATCGGGGTTGAGTTCGAGTTTTTTGAATTTGGAGTCCTTGCGGACGAGATCTTCGACAGGATCTGCAAGGGCGGCGACGAGCTTGGTGAGGGTCGCTTCGTCGGGCGGGTTTTTGATGTAGAGGATGACTTCGTGATCAACTCCGAGTTCCTTGGCGACCGCCAAGGCATTGTCTGAGGATCCTCAATGATTGAAGTGATAAATGGTGACTTTTGACATGGGGGAAGTGGTAGCAGGCGGGAGGTGGGGGTCAAGTGGGAGGCGCTCGGTTTTAAAAGCGGCGTTGATCAGTCAGCACTGCTGAGGGAGGGTTGAGCCATGGGCATGGTTGAGTCCATTGAGAATTTATTGCTTCTGAAAGCTGATCCGTTTCACCCGTCTCTTCATTTAAAAAAAATTGGGAAATTTTGGTCAGTGCGCGTTGGGATTCAATATCGGGCACCCGGGGTTCGAGATGATGAGGCGATGGTCTGGTTCTGGATTGGAAATCATTCCGAATATGATCAGTTGATTTTCTGAGCGCTGATTACGCAATGACTTCCATGATGGGCTCTGCTCCTTCGACTCCCACTAGTTTTTCGTTGAGGCCGGCGTGGTGGTAGTAGAGTTCGTTGGGGTCGAAGCCGAGTTGGTGGAGGATGGTGGCGTGGAGGTTTTTGACTTTGAGGGGATTTACGACGGCGGCGGAGCCGAGTTCGTCGGTTTGTCCTACGCTAATGCCGCCTTTGATGCCGCCTCCGGCCATCCACATCGTGAAGCCGGCGGAGTTGTGGTCGCGGCCGGTTCCCTTGGCGTATTCGGCGGTGGGTTGACGGCCGAATTCGCCGCCCCAGACGACGAGGGTTTCGTCGAGGAGGCCGCGTTGTTTGAGGTCTTTGAGGAGGCCTGCGATGGGTTTGTCGGTGCGGCCGGCGTGTTTGTTGTGATTGTTTTCGAGGTCGCCGTGGGCGTCCCAGTTGTCGTCATTGTGGGCGCCGCCGGAGTAGAGTTGGATGAAAGGGGTGCCGCGTTCGACGAGTCGACGGGCGAGGAGGCACTTTTTTCCGAAGTCGGCGGTTTGGTCTTGGTCTAGTCCGTAGAGGTTTTTGGTGGCTTCGCTTTCCTGGTCGATGTCGATGGCCTCGGGTGCGGTGGATTGCATTTTGAACGCGAGTTCGTAGCTATCGATGCGTGCTTGGAGGTTGGAGTTGCCGTGGCGTTGGGAGAGGTGGCCGGAGTTGAGTTGGTTGAGGGATTGGATGATACGGTATTGTTCTTCGCGACCCATGCCCCGGGAGTGTTTGAGGTCGAGGATGGGGTCGCCTTTTGAGCGGAGGACGGTGCCTTGGTAGTTGGCGGGCATGTAGCCGGAGGACCAGTTTTTAGCGCCGGAGATGGGGCCGCCGGTTTTGTCGAGCATGACGACGTAGCCGGGGAGGTTTTCGTTGATGTTGCCGAGGCCGTAGTTGACCCAGCTGCCGAGAGAGGGTTTTCCGCTGGTTAGGGCGCCGGAGTTCATCATGAGCATGGCGGAGCCGTGGATGGGGGAGTCGGCGGTGAGGGAGTGGATGAAGGCGATGTCGTCGACGCATTCGGCAACGTTGGGGAAGAGGCTGGAGACCCATTTCCCACATTGGCCGTGTTGTTTGAAGTCCCACTTTGGTTCGACGATCCGGCCTTCGTTTTTTTTGCCACCGCGACCGAAGGTTTTTACTTCGACGGTTTTGCCGTCCATCCCTTTCATGCCGGGTTTGTAATCGAAGGTGTCGATGTGGGAGGGCCCTCCATACATGAAGAGGAAGATGACGCTTTTGGCCTTAGGGGCGAAGGGCGTCTCTTTTCGGGCGGCTTGGGCCATCATGCCGGTGAGGGCGAGGGAGGTGAAGCCGCCGCCGACGGTGGAGAGGAATTCGCGACGATTGGTGTTTCCGCAGAAGTTTTGCATGACTAGTCGAGGTAGATGGTTTCGTTAAGATTGAGGATGAGGAGGCAGAGACGGGGGATGAGTTGGTCCTCGGGGACTTGGTGGGTTTCTTGGAGGTCTTGAGCCAAGGTGGTGAGTTCGTGGAGTTCGCCTTGGGTGATTTTTCGGGAAGTGGCTAGGTGGAAGGCTTGCGTGATTTTTTCGTCGAGAGTGCCTTGAAGGCGGGCCGCGAAGTGGTCGGAGAATTCGTTCATGCGTTCGGAGTTGAGCATGGTGAGAGCTTGGGTGGGGACGGTGGTGGCGAAGCGGGAGGGGCAGGAGAGGTCGCGTTCGGGGGAGTCGAAGTTGGCGAGGATGGGGAGTTTGATGGAGCGTTTTGCGTGGATGTAGACGGCGCGGCGGTTGGAGGAGTCGCCGGGGGAGGGGCGCCAGACGTTGCCGGGCTGAGAGGAGGTGGCGAGGACGGCGTCGGGCATTTTTGGTCGGACGGGTGGGCCGCCGAGGTCGAACTTCATTTGCTTGGTGAGGACGAGGTAGCTGTCCCAGATTTCTTCGGCAGTGAGGCGGCGTGAGCTGTGCTTCCAGTGGAGTTTATTGGTGGGATCCTCGTTACTGAGTCCGGTCGATGAGAGTTGGTAAGTCGAACTGGTGAGGATGAGGCGGAGCATGTGCTTGGTGTCCCAATTCGAGCGGACGAGTTCGGCGGCGAGCCAATCGAGGAGGTCCTGGTTCGTGACGCTGGTGCCGAGGGTGCCGAAGTCGTTGGCGCTTTCGACGAGGCCGTGGCCGAAGCAGTATTGCCAGAGGCGATTGACCCAGACGCGGGCAGTGAGGGGATGGTCGGGGTGGGTGATCCACTTGGCGAGAGCGAGGCGGGTGCGTGGAGGGGTGGCTTTTTTAGGATCGAGGACGACCGGGAAGGCGATGGGGACTTCGTCGCCCAAGGCGTGGACGCTTCCGCGTTTGTGGATGCGGGGTGCGGCGACGTTTTGGTCCTCATGGACGCCGTGGTAGGGGATGCCGGCGAGGGGGCGTTCGAGGTCGCGTCGGGCATCCTGGAGAGGCTTCATTTTTGAGCCGAAGTGATCGCCGTAGATTTTTGAAACGAGCCCGGGGTGGATGAGGGCGAGTTGGTCGGGGCTGAGGTCGTGAAGAGGGGCGCGGGTGACGCGGACTTGGATCTGACGGCGTTGGGATTTCGCGATGATGCCGATGACGTTTTTGCCGGTGGTGAGTTGGTCGAGGGGGAGGGGGATGAAGTATTCACCATGGACTTTTTCGGTGATACCTTCGTGGACGCGGGTTCCGTTGAGGAAGATTTCGAGGTGTTGGAGGTCGGCCTTGAGGTAGACGAGGAATTGGGAAGGGATTTCGGTAAGGCCAAATTCGGAGCGGAGAGTGAGGGGCTTGTCGCGGGGCCATTTGTCGGAGGTTTTGAATCCGACGGCGGGGGCATCGAAGGAGGGGAGGGACCAGCCGGGGTTGGCGGGGATGCGGGGGGTGCGCAGCCAGTTGGTTTCGATGGGTGCGGGCTGGGGGGATTTTTTGAGGAGAGGATCGAGTGCGGAGGTGTCGATGGTTTTCCAAAGCGTTTGGAGGGTCTGTTGGTTGGCGCGCTTTTGTTTTTCTCTGTCTTGGACGACGGAGGGGTCGATCCAGACGTGGTTGGAGGATTTGAAATGATCTTGTTTGATCGCTCCGAAGAAGGAGCGCATCGAGAAGTAGTCTGCTTGAGAAAGAGGGTCGCCTTTGTGATCATGGCATTTGGCACATCCCAAGGTGGCGCCCATGAAGGCCTCGGAGGTGACGTCGACGATGTCGCTGATGGTGTCGGCCTGGGCCTGGGGGCGGTCGGCTGGTTCGTCATCGCGTTGCATGAGGGTCATGAACCCGGTGGCGATGGAGGTGGCGAGGGTTCGGTCGGGGAGTTGGTCGCCGGCGAGTTGTTCGACGAGGAAGCGGTCGTAGGGTTTGTTATCGTTAAAGGACTGAATGACGTAGTCGCGGTAGCGCCAGATTTCGGGCTTTTCGCTATCGCGTTCGAAGCCGTTGGTCTCGCCGTAGCGGACGAGGTCGAGCCAATGTGAGGCGAATTTTTCTCCAAAGCGGGGGGAGGCGAGGTGTTGCGCGACGAGGGCGGGCCAGCGGAGCGAGCTGGCTTGGGGAGGGAGGCCGGTCAGGTCGTAGGAGAGGCGGCGCTGGAGTTGGGAGTCGGTGGCGCGTTTGTTGGGCGTGAGTCCTTTTTCGCGGAGGCCTGCTAGAATGAAGGCATCGATGGGGTTTTTAACAAAGGGATCTGTGCGCTCTGGGACGGGAATATTTTGGACCGCTCGGTAGGCCCAGTAAGGTCCGTCTGATTTCTGGGCGGCAGCGATCAGGCTCGAAAGAGCCAGTGCGGTTAGGAATGGGAAAAAGAACTTCACGGAGGGGATGATATTGAGATAAACCTGCCCCAAAGTCACGATCTTTCAAGGTTAGAAGAGTTGCGCGAGATCTTCAGAAAAGGAAGGAATCGCGCCAGAGTTTTTGGCGGAGCTTTTTACTCCCGACGAACTGCGACCAAGCGAGCATATTGCTTGCTGGCGCCTCCTTCAGGGAAGCCCCAACGGACGATGTTTTGGTTCCCGGCGCGAGGGAACTGTTCGACTAAAACAGCTTCGTCGGTTCGCCAAGTTTGGAGGTCATCGGAAACCTCGACGTGGATAATCACGTCGTCAGTCCCTGTGATGCGTGGGAATTCCAGATACGAGATTCCGTTCAAGACTTTGGTGCCAAAGGCTCTGGGGTCGCCCAGAGCGTATTCGAGGAGATCGTCTTCACTGACTCCGGTGTAGGGAATGGCGTCGTTTGCTCCGGGAGAGCCGCCGATTTCAACACTTGCTCGCCAGCTCTTGGGCAACTCGTGGTCCGGGGCTGATTGAGGAGAGATCAAAACGAGGCCGTATCCACTGCCATCAGCATCCACAGGCCACGGGGAGCTATCGCGATAGCGTAGACTGTGCAGAATTGAGCCATCGGCAGCATTGAAGGTCAGACGCTCACCACCGTTTGAGAGGCGGGAAGAGTAGGTGCCGAGGATGGTGAGGTCGCCGCCAAAGACGGCTTCGAAAGCAGTCTGGTCTGAGACGAGTAGCGCGCGCTGACCTGGCGCGAGAGTGGCTTGTTCGTCGAAGGTGAAATCAATTCCCTCGGTGAAAGAAGTCCCGCCAAGGTTAACCGCTTGGGCCGAAATATTCATGAGCTCAAGATACTCCGAAAGTCCTCCCTGAGAATCGTTTGGGTGATAGTGAATTTTTGAGATGACGAGATTCCCGGAATTGGCAGGGGATCCGGTGAGAAAGGTCGCTTCAGTGAGGGCGCTCCATTCTTCACCTTCAAGATTACGTGCCCGCACGATGGTGTTTGAATTGATGGGAATGGGGGAGTTGGCATCGTTCAATCGAACCCCGCCAAGCTCAAGATCCATCACCATATCACTGCTGCCGGCGCTCTTGTTGTGAATCTCAACAGCAAGGGTATTTGTGCCGTCTACCAGGAGGTTTTGGTCGAAGCTAAAGCGATCAAAGACACCTTCATTTCCATCGCTGGTGGATAGGGTTTCAAAGTCGATTAGGCCGACGGGCATGTTGTCGCGGACGACTTCGGTCCCGTTGAGGTAGACGATCGCTCCGCCATCGGCATGGAGTTGCAGTGAACCGGAAGTGATGGCAGCCGCGCCGCTGATTTCGAATGACTTCCGGCAATACAGGGTGATGTGGCGACCAGGGGTATTGGCCGGGGTCGCGATGGTGGTGGCGGTGATGTTTCCGAAACCCAGCGGTGCTGGACCGGATTTCCAGGCGGTATCATCGAATCCTCCTGCTCTCCAGGAGGCGCCTAGATCAGAGCCATCGTCATTGAATTTCCAATCTGATCCCGCCGCGAAAGTCGTAAAGTCGAGGAGTGCACCGGGGACAAAGACTGCGGTGGGATTCACGTCGCCTCCGGGGAGGCGTGGGTCGGAGCCATCGGTTGTGTAATAGATGCCGCCCTCTTCGTTGATGATCTGGAGTGCGAAGCCGGGAGGGATTTCACCGCCGTGCTGATTAAATTCCGGAGCGGCAAGATCGGGAAGGAGATTAGCGGAGCGCATTTGAGCAAGGACGACGTCCGAACGGGTTTCGGCATTCACATCGACAATCCAATCGACATAGGTTTGAAAAGAAGTGGGAGTGTAAACTTGATCTGCTTTTGTTCCCCACCTTGCGGTTTCGGGGATGATGGTTCGGGAGATTCTTTCGGAAAGCTCGGTGAAGTCGGCTTTGACCCGTTCCTTGGTGAGCATGCCGCCATTGGAAAAGTGTTTATGGGTTCGGTCCGCTAGTCGGATCTTGAATTCCTGGTGTCGGGTTAAAGCGCTAAACATGTTTCCAGGTCCGCCATTATCGGTCGTGTTGGCAGTGGAACCGGTCGAGGAATTTCCTCCGCGACGATTGAGGAAGTCGTTGTCCCACATGAAGAACTTAAACTGAGCGCCTTCCTCGCGCTTTCGACCGGCAACCCAGTTATGCTGGGGATACCAGTCGTGGTCATTTCCGCCGTAAAAATTCAGCAACATGTAATCGATGTAGCTATCGAGATCCATGTAGTCCTCTACGACGTCGTAGTTGTTGGTGTTGGCGTTGAGAAAATTCCAGGCGTTCCCTTCTCCTTGGGAGACGAAAATTCCGCTCCGTCCTTTCATGATGTCGTAGTCATCCTCGTCACCCCCGAGGTGAGTCGCCATGAAGTCGGCATTGGGCCTTTCCATGAGATGATGATGACCGTAGTAGGTTCCATTGAGGTAAACGTGGACGAACTTGCCCCGCATCGAAAGGTGGCCGGCTTCCAGTTGCCGATCAAAGAAGTAGCGGTTGCGAACGTAGACTCCCCGCGAGTGAGAGTAGTTCGTGGAAAAGAGCGAATCGTGACTGCCATTTCGGAGAAGGATTTGGTCGAAGCTCTCGACCGCAGAATCGCCGCCGTGAGGGGTATCGCTGAAGAGGTCGAACTTGAGTTTTTTTTCGCCGTAAATTTGTTTAAAACTGATGCGCAAAGCGTGCTTGGCATAAACGGTGTACTGGCCTCCGAAGCGTTCAACGCCGGCATCAAGCTGAAAGCCATCTTGTCCATCTGGAAAGATCATCTCGATGGAGACTGGGATTTCTGGCGGACTCATGATGGGTTGGGTGGGAATGGCTTCCTGGGTCACGAGAGAGATCGAGGGGATCTCAAGGAGGGACTCCCGCATCTGCGGTCCCCAGATCGGATGCCCCGTCACCGAGGTCGACATGGCGGGGTTGCTGATGACCTCATCGACAAAGAGATAGGTCTGGGTGTCGGTGTTGGTCTTTTGGAATCCGGGTTTGGAGGCGTAGGCTCGTACGATGATGGTGGTGCTGATGTCCAAGGACAAAACCGGAGGGCTCTCTGGGTCAGGAGCTGCTACCGAGGTGCTTGCTGGACCAGGGTCGGAGCCATCGAGGGTGTAATAAATAGATGCTCCGGGAGTGCTGGTAGAAATCTCCAGCTGGAATGCCTCTTCAAAAAAGCCCCGTTTTTGAGAAAAGGTGGTGTCTGTGACAAAGCCTTGGACCGAGTCATTGTTAATCGCGCCTGGAGTGGGTGTCTGAAAATACCCATATTCTTCTCCTCCGGGAACGAGGCCATATGAGACATCCTGATATTGGCGGGGGAATTGAGGGCTGAACTCCTGGAACACCGAACCGTCAGGCTGCACCAGAGCGAGATATTCGCCTTGGTCGGTGAGCTTAAAATTTGCGTGGAGTTCTCCTGTCACAGCGGGAGGGTTTTCACCGGAGGCATAGACGAGGAGGAAATTTCCGGCAGCAAGGATGGAACCCTCGGGGAAGGTCCATTGCAAAAGGTCTTGATCATTGTCTGTCAGGTGCCAGCCCGCGAGATCAAGCGTCGTGGCACCGGAGTTGTGAATTTCGATCCAATCCGGACTGGATCCATCGGCAAGATTGAGAACGTCACTGTTGTCCGCCATAAACTCTGAAATGAGAGGCTGGGAGATCTGGGCTGAAGCTGCCGAGAGATAGAAAAGGGGAAGTGCCGAGAGAAAGGAGGAGGCTTTCATGGAATTCTAATAGGGAGAGATTGAGCGAAGAGAGATTGAGGAAACCCAGCGAACCTGGGAGTAGGCAGAGGAGTAACAATCACAGTCTTCACCCTCGATTTTTTCAGGACCGAACTTGGGAAGCATACGCTTTATTCCACCGTCTGCTGAAACCCACTTTATTTCACCTGATCTGACAACTGAATCGCAGGAAAGGGCCTCGCCATCTATGGGGTAGGTCTGTTAAACGATCCGGAATTTGTTCTCATCGATCCTTCAATCGGTGAACACTTGGGGGGACCCCTTCCATCCTTAAAAAAACCTTGTAGAAGTGGTCGGCATTTCGGAATCCGGCATCGATCGCGATGTCCTTCATGGGCACGTCAGTTTCAGCCATTCTCCGCTTGGCGCGCTCCAGTCTGAGTCGCGTAATCTCTCCGGCAATCGTGCGACCCAAGGAATCTCGAAATTTTCGTTCAAGTCCCCTTCGGTTGGTGGCGGCCGCCGTGACAACGTCTTTGACTTCGATTCTGCGGTGGCTATTTTCCGCGATGAAGCGCAGGGCGCGCGAGACGAGAGGGTCATCGGCGGCGTAGAGATCGGTGGAGTCGCGGGGGACGAGGGAAACGGGGCGGACCAATTCCACCTCGGGGGTGACTTGTTCTCCGTCCATGAGGCGGTCAAGCATGGCGGCCGCTTGGTAGCCGATCTGGTCGAAGCCCATGTCGATGCTGGTCAGGGTCGGAGAGGGGGATTCGCAAATGAGAGGTTCATTTGAGGTGCTGACAATGGAGACATCCTGGGAAATGTGAAGCCCGCGTGATTGGCAGATATCAATGAGGTATCGAGCGAAGAGATCACTGCAAACGAGAATGCCGATGGGGAGTTCCCAAGTGGCAATCCAGGCTTCAATTTCGGAAACGAATTGCTCCCAGCCAGAGCCATTTCTTTCCACGCTGGTGCGGGAGAAGGTGTGGGAACTGCAGAAGGAACCGGCTTTCTCGAGACGCTCGCGAAAGCCGCGGCTTTGTTCACGGGCGACGATATCCCGGCTGAATCCGAGATGGCCGAAGTTTTTGAGGCCACGGCCGAGGAGGTGGTCTGCTCCGATTTCTCCGGTACGCCGAAAATCGGCAAAGACCCCGTGTAGATCTTGTGCGGGGGAATTGAGCCAGACATTGACGAGGGGGGTGCTGGTGCGCTTCGCGGCGTCAGCCAAAGGAAGGGTGGCGCGGGCGATGACTCCGTCAAAAAGGGCGGTTTCTCGGGAGACTCCGAGCACTCGATCAACGGCGGGATGAATGCGGCAATCCCAGCCTGCTTCGTAGGCATATCTCTGGCAGCCGGCATAGACTTCGAGGTGTCGCTTGAAACCCCAGTCCATTTCCAGGGAGATGGCGACGCGACGGGGTCTCACTTTTTTTGAAGAATTCAAGAGGGCAAAGGTATCGTGAAGGGAGTGGTGAGGCAATCCATGATGTCGCAAAAAAGAGATTAATATCCGCAAAAAAACAATCCTCTATGGTTGTTTCGCGAAAGATCTCAGGGAGAATGGGGTAGCCCTGAAGGCACTTTTAAAATCTAGAACAAACGTCATTATGAAAAAGAAACCATTCTCGATCCTTCGCAATCTCCTCCTGTGCTCAGCCTTGGTGACGGGATCCCAAGCCCGCACCTGGACCAGCGCCGATGGCTCGAAGTCCTTCGAGGCCGAATTTAAATCCTACGATGCTGAGAAAGGTCAGGTCGTCGTGGTTTTGTCCAACGGTCGCACCAAGAAGTTCAACCAGTCCTTTCTCTCGGAAGACGATGTCGCTTTTGTCAAAAAGAACGCTAACAGGTCCTCTGGCGGAACGTTCCAAGAGCTTCCCGACGTCCTCCCCGACCCTGATGGCAAGGAAGCGGACATGAGCAAACCCGTTCAAGTCTATATCCTACTGGGACAATCCAACATGCTTGGTTTTGGAAAACCGAGCGCTTTGCAAACCGTGGCGAAGGCTGGAAGCTATCCATATCTCGTCGACGATGCGGGGGAATGGACGGTGCGAAAAGACGTCCGCGATGTCTTTGTCATGTGTTCCGGTAATTCTCCCGCCAAGGATAAACGAACTGGCTGGATGACGATTCAGGGAAATATTGGGCCGGAGATCGGGATTGGCCACCATATCGGTCACGTCACTGACGCACCCGTTTTGATCCTCAAAAGCTGCATCGGCAACCGCAGCCTCGGCTGGGATCTTTTGCCTCCCGGCAGCGAGCCCTATGAACATGGTGGAAAGGAACAGCCCGGTTACCGCGGCACGCCGGATGAACCTGGAGGCGACACCGGTGGCGACATGTCCAAGGGATGGTACGCCGGGTGTCAGTACGACGGTGATATCGCGGCTGCCAAGAAGGTCCTCGAGAATCTCGAAAAATACTACCCCGGTGCCAAGGAATACGAGGTCGCGGGATTCTTCTGGTGGCAGGGTGATAAGGACATGCGCAACGCGGCTCACAGCGAGAGATATGAGCAAAACCTGATCCAGCTCATCAAGGCACTGCGTAAAGACTTCGACGCACCCGAGGCAAAATTTGTGACAGCATCACTCGGCCAGACCAAGAAAGGCTCTAAGGGTGGTGACGGGAAAATCCTCGATGCGATGGAAGCCGTTTCTAAAAATAAGGATCCCGAACTCAAGGATAAGGTGGCATTCGTTTACACCCACCCACTTTCAAAGGGAGGAAGCTCCAGTGGCCACTACAGCGGAAATCCCGAAACCTACATGAACATTGGCGAAGCGATGGGTAAGGCGATGGTCGATCTCCTCACCAAGTAGAAATGATTCGTTCCTTAACTCTCTGACGTGAGATCGGAGATTTTTGATAGCCCCGCGTGTGATGCGCGGGGCTTATTTTTTCGATTGGAAGCGGATGAGAGGCAACGGTAGTCGAAAGTTGGACTTTTGACTCCTGCCACTTCGCGGCAGATTCATTGGCCGAAAAACCAATCCGTTCCGCAGTTGAGCATCCCCGTTTGCTTCGTCTGGATTTTGAGGGCGGTTCTTTATGAGAAAGGGGCACGGCCAAAAGGACAACTCTCGGCTACTGTTCTGCTATCAACGTTGCCCGCTGTGGTATTCATTCACCTTTTGGAGGAGGCGAATCTGGCGAGTGTAACATTCGTCAAAGCCGAGTTTTTGGAAGAGTTCAATTTTCTCATCGAGGAGTTTTTTATCGAAGGGGGTCTCTTTTAATTGCTCGTTTAAATTTTGCAGAGCGAGGCCGTGGAGCTTCTCTTTTTTGAGGAGTTCATACACGATCTGTTGGTGTTCCTTTGAAGGTTGATCCTGCCAGCGGCGGGCTTGGCGGAGGGCGCGACGAGTAGGTTTTGGCTTTCCTGACCGGAGTAGGATTTTGGCTTCGAGCAGCCTGAGAGTGGCGAGGTTTTTGCGCTGTTCTTCCATTTTCTTCTGCTTCGCGGAGGCTACCTTGCGTTGGTCGAGGGAAGCTTCTTCATCGTCGCTCTGTGCTCCGAAGTAGGTTGAGACGGCGCGGGGATTACTGAGGGCGCGGGCTTTTTTTAGGATCGTTTGGATATTGCGCAGATTTTTTTGGGAGAGCTTCTTTTTGTCTTTCTTACCTTCACCGGCGTGGACTTCGGCGTGGAGGATGTGGGCCGCGACATTTTTGGGGCGTGCGGTGAGAAGCTGGGTGAGGAACTCGTCACGTTTGGAGATGATTTCTTTGACGTCGGAGAACTTGTGAGTCTTGACGAAGGCGAGGCGTCGTTCAAAGAGATCGTCGTCGAGTTTTTCGAGCGGCTTCTTTTTAGGGTCGAGTGACTCGGGCTTTTTCTTCTGATTGGCAACTGCTTTGAAGTCTTCGCCGGGGCGGCATTCGACGGTTACTTTGAGAAGCTCGAGACCTCCGTCACCTTCCTGCTTGAGCTTGAAGCTACCGCTGAAATAATGAGGGCTTGGCTTATGGGAAGCGAGTGAGGCGAGGCCGGAGGCACCGACCATGAGGCTGTGATGGCGATCTTTTGTGAGGCTGACTGTTCCAGCACTGCGGCCCTTCATAACTTCGCGCATGGATTCAAAGAGCTCGAGTTTTTGCGGCTTCTCGAGCTTCATTGACCAATTGAGAGGTCGATCTTTTTCACGTTCGAGAATTCCTTGGTCGAGGCTTCGCAGGACGCGATGAAAAGTGGTCTTCCCTTTCGGAAGTGAGATGCCGGAATTCCGATAGGTGGAGCCTTGGTAGAGGGCCTTTCCTGATTCGTGAATGGCGGTGATCAAGCCACCTGCGACCTCGGAGCTGGCATTGAAACGACGGGCGGAGTCCAGCTTGATTTTTGTGGGTTTTTCAACGGAGAGGGTGAAGGTTTGGCGTAGGTAAGAGGGGTTGAACGCTTCTTTTTCTCTTGGTCCCGGTGGGAATTCATCACGCTTGTCGGGTGAGAGGAATTCGGTCTTTTCAGGAAGCTTACTGAAATGAGCGCGGTCGATGGAGCCTTCTCCTTTGACCGATTCGTCACTCGCACTGATGACACGAAGTGGGACGTGTTTGTCATTCTCATGAAAAGCAAGCGCATCCTGTTCGGCGGTGAGGCCCACGAATTGCAGCTCGACTTCAACTTTGGTATCCCCAACCGAGAAGTAGGGTTGATGGAAGGCGAGCTCGGTCGTTTTGCCACCCGCCACTGGAATCATCACTTCCTTGTCTCCATTGGAGTCGAGGACAAGGTAGTCCTGGAAGTTATAAGAGTAGTAGCTGCCATCGGCCACTGTGGTGACAGCATGCAAAATGACTAATCGCATCAGAGCATCGGAATGATCTCGATGAATGCGAACCTTGAGGAAATTGGCATTCTCGGGGACCTGGTAAAAACGTCGGTCGGTTTCGCCAGACTTGAGATCGAGGGCGAATTCGGCGCGGTGCTTGGAATGTGGATCCGTCTTCTCACCTCGCACAATGGTGATGGGAATTCGAACGAGGGGACCAGAGTCGGGAGAACCAGCAAGGCGGCCTTGAATTTCCGCGTAGAGCGGCTGGCCCGGGCGGGATTCCGGAATATCGAGAACGGGTCTGATCGTAATTTGTCCGTTTCCGAGGCGGGCATAGCCGGGGACCTTGATCCATGGTTGGGTGGCAGAAAAGACGAGGTCATTTTCGAAGGCGAACTTTTCAGGGGCTGTGATACTTGCTGGGAATTTTGGCGAGATATCGAAGCGGACTTCTTTTTTACCGACAGGAATGTCACCGCGAAGGTAAAGGCCGGGGCCGTTGCGGAAGGTGTTGTTGCGGGTGCTGACGGTGTAGAATTGATCCCACTCGTTTTGCTTCGCCGTTTTCTTGAGGAACTCCCACGCGGGGAGGGCCTGGACGAGGCCGGCTCCTTGGGCGAAGACTTCGACGTTTTTGACAAAGCGTGCGCTGTTCATGAGCGCGGCGCGAATGCGGGCGGGAGAGTGTTCAATTTTGCTCTGCTTGGCGGCGCTGATGAGGAGGGCACCGAGGCCGGCGACGGAGGGTGATGACATGGAGGTGCCGTGGTAGCGTTGCGAATTACGAAGTTCATCGTACGCGAGAGAAGCGTGGGCTCCGCCGGGGCCCATGATGTCGACGCCGAGGTCGCCATTTTTGCAGGGTCCACGAGCCGAGAAGTTATAGGCGGTGCTTGGGGCTTCGCTGGTCTGGCTATAGAGAACACGTGCCATTTCCGATGAAACGTAGGCTCCCACTCCGATGATGGAGGAGGCTTCGCCGCCGGGGCTGCCGAGAGTTGAGAGGGCCGGGCCGCTGTTTCCGGCTGAGACGAAAGCGGTGACGCCGTATTTCTCGACGAGCCTATTATAGAGGCGGGCACCGGAGTGTTGGCCGTCTTGATACTGGCTGGCGCCGCCCCAACTGGCGTTCATGACATCGACGCCGTATTGTGCGCAGGCTGCGACGCCGCGCATTTCGCCGACGCCGGAAGAGCTGCCGCCCATGCGGGTGTCGCCAATTTTGATGGAGAGGATTTGTGCGCCGGGGGCCACGCCATCGCGATGGGAGGCTTCGGGGAAGTGTGCGGAGGCGATGGAGGCGACGTGACTGGCGTGAGAGCCACTGACGGTGACGAGGGAGAGGAGGTTTCCTTTTTCATAAACCTGCACGGCGAAGGTGGAGGCTTCCTCTTCGCTGAGGGTTCCGTATTCACCGGCGATGCCGAAGGGGCGGAGGGTTTTTTCATCGGCGAGGTCGCCGTCTTCATCGGTGTCGACGATGACGTTGAAATTCTTGCCGTCGGACCAGACGACGCAGTCGTAGACCGGGCCGGGATCGGAGTTGGTGAAATTACTTTCGAGTGTCTGCAAGAGTTGCTCGCGGGCGATCTCGTCTTTTTCTTTGAGAGTGAGATCGGCGGGGGCTTTTTTGAAGGCGGAACGTTCGCCCTTCTTTTCGGCAGCGAGGCGCTCCTCTGTTCGCTTGTCTTTGATGAGGTTTAACGCACGTTGGTGGGCTTCGGAACGGAGTTGGGAGATGCGCCGGTTCACTCCGCCGTGGAAGAGGTCCTTGGCCTGCTTGATTCCGAGGTGGAATTTGTTGGAGGGATTTTTGAGCTTCTTAGGAAGGGTGAGAGTGCGACCGGTGAGGCCTTCAAGAGTTCCCTCTTTTGTTGCTTCGAGGGTGTGGGAGGTGTCGACATCGCCCGAGCCGGTGGCATCGATGACGTCGACAATCTTGCGCTGACCGGTGGAGGTTTTGAGCAGTCCTGCGGCGGCTGGATCAACGCCGGTATCGAAAACGGCGATGATGGTGCCCCGACCATCGAATTCAGGGTGTTTTTTGAGAAACTCGAGGACGCCGGTTTCGCGTTTCGGGATCAAGGACTCCTGCTCGGCTTTTACCGTGGGTTCGCCAAAGGCCGCTGAAGCAGCGATGGTGACGAAGGCAGGAGCAATCAGGGTGAGTAATTGCGGTTTCATGTAAGAAGGGTGAGGTTATTAGAACCGCGTGGACTTAAGCAGATTGTCAGGTGTTTTCCAATCAGGATAAATGAAGGTTGAAACACCGCAAATATGAGGTTATCGAAGCTTTCCAAGAGAGGTGTTTTTCGGGGTAGCATCGTGGCGGAGTTACGGTAGAGTTTTGCCTCATGCGTTACGCGATCATTTCAGATATTCATGCCAATCTTAGGGCGTGGGATGCGGTGCTTGCCGACATTCGTTCGCAAGGGGCGGATGCGATCATTTGTCTGGGCGATGTGGTGGGTTACGGGCCGCAGCCTGCCGAAGTCCTAGCAGCGGTTAGGGCAGAGACGAGTCACTTTGTTCTGGGAAATCACGATGCGGCGGCGGCGGGGATGATGGATTATTCTATTTTCAATGTTCACGCGCGGCAAGCGATCGAGTGGACGATGACGGAGCTCGATGAGGAAGCGACGGCTTTTCTGGCTGCGGTTCCCTTGGCGATTGAGGCTGGTGAGATTCTTTTTGTGCATGCGGAGATCGCAGAACCGGGTCGCTTCAACTACATTGACGGTCCTGAGATGGCGCAGGAGAATTTTGCGGCCAGTAAGCACTTTGTGACTTTCGTGGGGCATACCCACCAGCCTAAGATTTTTGAGCTTGGAGAAGAGAGTGAGGTGAGAGAGTTGCTGGACGAGACTTGCTCGCTCGATGCGGCGAATCGTTACATCGTGAATGTGGGTTCGGTGGGAGAACCACGGAACCCTGATGACTTGCGGGCACGTTACGTCATTTATGATTCGGAGACCCGTGAGGTGGATTTTCGGCGGGTGGAATTTGATATCGTGGCTTATCGGGCGGGTCTGGAGTTAACCAGTCTGTCTTTGCGGCCCTACTTTTTGCAGGTCTACGAGCAGGTGGTCGAGGGTAAGGAGGAGGTCGCTTCAAGCGGAGCGAATTTGGTCGATATGCAGGTGTCGCACGGTTCGGCAGCGCTCGTCGATCTTGGGCGGGTTTCGAATATGGTTCACATGCAGCTGGCGAGTGCCCAGCAATCCCGTGTTCCTCCCATCATTTTGGCGACAGCCGCGGTCTTGGCTCTCGGGGCGCTGGCGATCTGGGCTTTGAATGCGGAAGGGGAAGATCTGAACGAGAAGCAGCCTGATCAAGTGGTGATCGTGGCTGAGGATGAACCGGAAACGGCTCTTGAAAAACCAGTGGTGGCGAAGACGAACCCTGCTGACCCTGACACGCGGATGGCGAAGGTGGAAACCCCGGAACCACTTCCAGAGCCGAAGAAAGAAATGCCGGAGCGTCCGGTTGAGCCTGATCCGGTGGACCCTGAACCCAAGCCGGAACCTGTGGTAGAAAAGGAAGCGATGAAGGTTGCCTCATGGCGGATGGATGAGGGAGGTGAAGGCAAATCTCTCTTCGACGAATCCAGGGAGGTGGAACTCCTTCCGATTGCAAATGGGAGGGCGATTGGGGCGATTGCTCCTGATCCGGTTCCTTTGACTCAAAAGGAGAATAAGTCGGCCCTCCAGGTGGGGATTTGGCAAGAGGCGAACGCGGGAGCGGTGTTCGGTTTGACCGCAGATCAGTCGTTTACTTTTGAAGGTTGGTTTCTCACTGGCAAGTTCCGGAGGCCGATTTTCCTCCTCGGAACGAGGACGGGCGACGAGGACAAAACGGGATGGCATTTGGACCTCCGGCCGCCGAGTGGTCGTGAGAAGAAGGGGCAGATGAGTTTCTATTATGACTCGGGAGGTAATCAGGTCTTTGCCTTGGCTGAAGCGGTGATCGTAGCGGATCTGAAACCCCATCATTTCGCGGTGATTTGGGATCACGATGTGAGCAGGGAAGGTGGCGAGATGCGGCTCTATCTTGATGGTGCGGAGGTCGCGATGACGCCCTTACGGCATTCCGATATTTCGGGGAAGCAGATCAATCCATTTCGAATCGGAGCCAAAGGAAATCCCAAGAGGCTCGCGCTTGATGAACTCCGTTTCAGCCGCCGCGCGCTAGCTCCCCAAGAGTTTCTGCTGAAGACGCCGGTCCTGGGAATTAAGATGGTGAAGAGTGATGCGGGCAACCGGGAAAGTTGGGGAGTGGCTGAGAACTGGGAAGGGGGCGTGATTCCTGGCGCCAGTGACAACATTATCATCGAAGAAGGGGTGACGGCGCAGGCGCAGAAATCGCCGCCTAGTTCCTACACTGGGTCGTTGGTTTTGAAGAAAAATGCGACCCTGATTCTCTGGGATGATGAGAGCTTGGCCGCAGTGCCGAAGGCTCCGGCGATCCTTGTGATGTATGAGAAATCACGTCTAATTCTACGAGCCGGCGACGCAAGCTTTGGTCCGATTGAATTGAAAGAAGATGCACAAATCTGGGGTGGGGATTCTACGAGTGGTCACCGTGCTGTTCGTCATTTCACGGGTGAGATCAAAGGGGCGGGGAAGCTCACGATTAATGGAGTGAACAATAATCAGATTAGATTTGAGGCCGCGAATTCCTTCACCGGAGGATTCCGTGCGCACTCGAGTCAAAATCAGGCTTACATGGTTATTGGATCATCTAATCAGGCTTTCGGGAAAGGGGATGTCACGATTGAGAATAATTGTTCGCTTATTGTGGACCAGCAGACCGGCGACACCATTGCTGATCATGCCACTCTTTATCTCGATGGCGCGGGAGTTCTAAAGGTCAATGGGGGAGATGATCTCTACAAAATGCTTCTTAGTTCCAGTGAAACGGTCGCGGGATTTTTTATCGATGGCAAGGATCAGGGCGAGGGTGTCTTTTCCAGTGAAACCCACCCGATGATCGGCGGCTCTGGAAAGCTCACCGTGAAAGCTTCTGATGACAACTAAATCACTAAAAACAAACTTCCTTGGGATTCTCTGCTCTTTCTCTGCCGGAGCGGGTCACCTTGCGGCGGACGATCATTTGGTAGTGATCGATACCCATGTTCACCTTTGGCATCTCGATCGGCCCGAGGGAATTTATTGGATCAAAAAGGACAATGAAACGCTTTTTCGTTCGTTCATGCCGAAGGACCATGAGCCGATTGCAACGGCAAACGGAGTCGATGGCGTGGTGGTCGTACAGGCGGGGCAACACCTTCCCGATAATCAGTGGAATCTCGATGTCACCGAGCACAACAAAACGCTCTATCGGGGCGTGGTGGGAAATCTTTCCAAAGTGATTGGGACGGATGATTTTCAACCGCTCTTCGATCAGCTTTGCAAAGATGAGCGCTATGTGGGCTATCGACTTTCGGGGCGGGAAGGAGCTGGGCTGAATGAGGAGTTTTTCCGCGATTTGAAGCGAACTGCGAAGAGAGGACGAACCGTAGATTTCTTAATTGGGAACTACTCTTTGCGGGAAGTGGGGATGATCGCAAAGAGGGTGCCGGAGCTGAAAATCATCTTGGATCACTTCGGGAATGTTGTTCTCGATGGCAAGCTGCTAGATCCGAAATGGGTGGCTGATTTTCGAGCGGTGGCGAAGCATGCGAATGTCGTTTGCAAAGTATCCGCACTTTTTGGACGAGCGAAGAAACAACCCGCGCCTCTTGAGCCCAAATTTTACGAGGCCATTCTAAATCTCTCTTTCGAGTGCTTTGGCGAGGCTCGTTTGGTCTTTGGGAGTGATTGGCCGGTCACGCGGATGACGGGGGATTATGCTTCGGTTTTGAAACTGACGCGTTCGTATTTTGATGAGAAGGGGGAGGGGATTCAGCGGAAGGTTTTCTCGGAGAACGCCCGGAAATTTTATGGCGTGAAATCGGTTGTGATCGAGAAAGGGAATAAGTCGCTTCCTCTTGCGGGAGAGTCCTTCAAGATGAATGGGAGAGACGCTTTTGTCATCTTGCCGGAGAAGACTGAAGGCGCAATTCCCTGGGTGTGGTATGCGCCAACCTTGAAGGGGCTGCCTGCGAAAGCGGAGGTTTGGATGTTTGAACGCTTCCTTGCCAAAGGAGTGGCGATTGCGGGGATTGATGTTGGTGAATCGTTTGGGAGTCCGGATGGGAGAAGGGTTTTTACAGAGCTTTATGATCACCTTGTCGGAGAGCGTGGTTTTGCGAAAAAGCCCTGCTTGTTGGCACGGAGTCGGGGAGGGTTGATGCTCTACAATTGGGCGGTTGAAAATCCGATGAAGGTTGGTGGGGTTGCCGGGATCTATCCGGTTTGTAATGTGGAGAGTTATCCCGGATTGGCGAGAGCGGCGGGGGCTTATAAGATGTCTGCGGCGGAGTTGAAAGTGAACTTGGCTGCTCATAATCCCATCGAGCGGCTTAAGCCACTCGCCGAAGCCGGCGTGCCCATTTTACACCTTCAGGGGGATAGTGACACGGTGGTTCCTCATGAAAAGAACACCGCCATTTTGGCGGACCGCTATCGCGGATTTGGAGGTTCGGCGGAGGTTGAATTGATCAAGGGACAGGGCCACAACATGTGGCGGGGTTGGTTTGAATCGGAACGCCTGACGAACTTCGCCATCGCCCGGGCCTTAGGGGATGACTTGCTAAAGAAAAAATAAACTGATTATGAAAAGAGAAGAACCAAACGAGCTGTCACGTCGCAATTTTATCCACGGCGTGAGCGGTGCGGGCGTGTTTCTGGGAATGTTCGGACTGGCCGCAGCGAATGACACTCCCAAGAATGCCGATGGCAAAGTGATCCCCGGATTCGAAAAAACAAAAAACGATTCGTCTCCGTCGACCGAATGGCAGGCATTTTCTGATCGGAAAATTCGTGTCGGCATCGTCGGTTATGGACTGTGCCGATTCGGAGCACAGTTTGGATTTCAGAATCATCCCAATGTTGAAGTTGTCGCGGTCTCGGACCTGATTCCCTCCCGTTGTGCCGAGTTGGCCAAGGCTTGTGGATGTGAAACGACTTATCCCTCCTGCGAGGAGATGCTGAAAGATGATCAGGTTGAAGCGGTCTTCATCGCCACCGATGCTCCCAGCCATGCGCGCCTTGCGATTGCCGCGTTGGAGCATGGGAAGCATGTCGCTTCGGCCGTCCCTGCGGTTTTTGGTTCCTTGGAGGATGCGGACAAACTTTTTGAGACGGTGAAGAAGACTGGCTTGAAATACATGATGTTTGAGACTTCGTGTTTCCACGCTGATCTCTATGCGTGGCGTCAGCAGTATCTCGCGGGAGCACTAGGGAAGATCATCTACTCTGAAGGGGAATACTTTCACTACTTCGGCACGCCACTCGGAGGTTATAATCCAAAGACAAAAGACGTCGACCTCAACGGTTGGCGAAAAGGTCTGCCTCCCCAGTGGTATCCCACTCATTCGACAGCCTATTATGTCGGGGTGACCGGGGGCCGTTTTACCGAGGTCTCCTGCATGGGAATGCCGAGCATCGTGCCGCATCTGAAGGCGGAGAATAACGACTATCAAAATCCTTTCGGAAGTGAAATCGCGATGTTCCGGACCAGCGAAGGAGGAATGTCACGGATGGCGGTGACCTGGGATATTCAAACAGACGGTGGCGAACGGGGCCGGGTTTACGGTCAAAAGAACGATCGAGTTGCGGTCGAGACAAGCCGTCCTCCCTTGCCCCTAGGAGTGGGCGGAGGAGGGCATGGCGGATCGCATGGCCATCTTACCTCTGAGTTTATCGACGCCATCCTGAGAGACCGCAAGCCCTTGATCGACGTTGCGCAATCTCTGAATATGACGGTGGCTGGGATTGTGGCTCATCAATCGGCTTTACGTGACGGAGAGCTGATGAAGATCCCGCAATACGTTTTTTAAGGACCAACCCCTCTGAGGGGTAGGCTCGGTGATCTTCGTAAATTGGAGCTCGTCTGTTTTTCGGTATTAATTGTTCCGTGCCTTATCGGTTAGCCGATTGATCCTTTTAACCACGAACAAAGTAGAGAAATAATTACGATGAATACTGCGAAAATAACTTCCCACGGAATGGCTGCGGCAATGCTGCTGAGCCCACTTGCCCACGCTGAACTGATTCTCCTGGAGCAGTTTGACTATGAAGGAACGGATACGCCGTTGAATGGATTTGAGGGCGGGGTTGGGTTCGAAGGAGCATGGGAAGTCGTGGGCTGGAGCCGCCCCTATGACATTGGACGCACCGCCTATGCCACGGGTGATTCCAGTCTGATTGTGAATGATCGCGGTGGTTTGGATTTTGAAGGGCACCCTTCGGCTGGCAGTGCCCTGGGACGATTTGGAACGGCGGGGCAACAGGAAGCCCATCGGCTCCTGACTGACGAAGCCAAGGCGGCGCTTACTGCAGATGATTCCACGATTTGGTTTAGTGTTTTGGCGAGTGCGCCGAACGGTAATAAATTTGGAACGATCATATTTGGCACCGATCCGATGATTGCAATGCAAGGGAGCACCGAGAACGGGAATCTGAGTTCGGCAACGGGGCAGGCTTTTGGGATGGGATTCCGGATCGATAATGGAGGCCTCTTTGGGGGTGGCAGCGGCAGCCCAAACGCGGTCGCTTTTGTTGATTCGGCGAGTGCGACCGTTGTCGAGGGATCTAATGTTCCTCCCTTTGTCGATGGCTCCTCCCATCACGATGTTGCTTTAGTTGTGGGGAAAATTAATTGGAAGCCAGATGGCACGCCGGATGAGCTTTTCATTTTCAATGTCACTGAAGGGCTGGGGGAGCCAGCGGAAGGGGATGCCATCGCGGCACTGACCGCTGACTTTGATCAATCCAACTTTACCCAGCTGTCTCTTCAAGACACGGGTTCAACGATCTTCGACGAGATCCGCTTTGGAACGACCTTTCCCGATGTGGCACCAGGAGCGGGGCCTTCCACTCCACTCGCGATTACTGATATCGGTTTCTCGACTGCGACCAAAGAATTGACTCTCACTTGGAGCTCAAAACCCGGAACCACCTACGCCATTCAGTATACCACCGACATGCTCGACTGGGCGCAGGATATTGATGACGGCGTTCTGGGGGATGATGGAGAATCGACGACCAGAATCTTCGACCTTACCGGGCTGGTCGACGGGTCCACGAAAGTCTTCTTCCGGGTTGAAGAGGTCGCTCCATAGATCAGTGCATGGGCAGCCCACACTCCTGCGACCCAAATCGCTGCGATCTATGAGATCTCGGACAGCACGGTGCGCCACGACGACAAAGAAATTCTCAAGGCAGATCTAGCGCCTCCAAACTTGGATGAGTTGCGGACTTTGCTCGTGGATGAAAAGTCGGTTCGACGAGGCCACAACTACGTCACAATTGTTCTCAATGGGGACACCGGCGAACTTCTCTACATGGCGGAGGGTAAGAAGCGTGAGGTTCTTGATCGCTTTTTTGAGCAACTTAGCCCTGAACAAAAGGGCCGTATTGAGGCGGTCGGAATTGACGGCATCGAGAAAAAGTGAATGTTGAAGCTCAAAGAGATCGTCGATCCCATCCCCGTCACTGTCCGCCGGGTGAGATCTCGAGAACTGATGAACGGTGTAGAACGATCGCGAAAAAATTTGAGTATCACTGAGCCGAACCATCACATCTTCACGATCCGGCAGAGCCGCAGCAACAGGAGTATTCGCCAGCTGTGCTACCGTTCCGCGCATCAGAACCAGATAGGTGTCCGGAGCGTTTGGAACGTCGATGAAGAATCCCTCCTCATGGTAAAATCAGGCTTGGATCACGCCAAGTTCTGAGGCGACAAGTCCGGCGGTCGACAGCATGGCGACGATTAGAACAAAATTCTTCACCTCACCAGTGGATGCGGGACGGCATCGTATGTCAATCGATGAGATTGTAAGGCTCTGGATGATTGGGATATTGTAGTCGTTTGCTCTAATTTTTCGAGGTCTCGACATAAGCCCGGCGCAGTGACGGCACCGACCCTGTAACCAAGCGCCCGGAGGTGGCTTGCTGTCCAAGCGTTGCAGGTTTTGGGGAAGAAAAAGCGTGCCCGGGCACTGTAGAATTGGCTCGCTCCGTATCGTCCGGGCCCGAGAGGCAGGAGGCGTCCCTTACTGTCACGCGCAAATTGGGCGGCAAGTCGTCGGACGAGAATTTTCCTCTGTTGGCTCGTGAGATAAAAGAGGTGAGCGGGTGCATAGGCGTAGTCGAGGTGAAGCGGGCCGTTGCTTGAGACGACATGCATCACGGCGGGGGTGGGGTAGGCTAAAGCATGGAAGGCGAGGGGGAAAGGTCACGGCCTCACTGCGGTAGAAGCCCTCATCACCCCAGCCGAACTCAAGCCAAACTCCGGTCGACTGAGTGGCAATCTCGGGAAGCTCGCTCTTCAGGGCCTTGCGAGGGAGGACGAGGCCGGTGTGATGCTCGTGCGAAAAGACGAGAAGGGGAGTGCGCTCATCGTGTTCCGAAATCGCGAACGGTGGATGCGGGCTGGCACGAGGCGCAGTCGAAATAGAGCACGAGGTGAGCGGAAGGGCCGCAATCCCGAGAGTAACGAAGAAACGCATTCCGAAATCTGAACGAGAATCGACGGCTCAAAAAGCTGAAAAAACAGCATTAAGAGGTGGTTGCGATTCAGCACTCATGCGCTGTGCCCGGCCTCCTCTTCACCGAAGACGAATGGGGCCGCTGCCGGCAGCTGGGATCCGGGGGAATAGGGAGCGATACTCGCGGGAGGCCTACTTCCGGCCGGCCTCCTTCACGACTTTCTTGCAGGGACAAAAGGTGACCTGCACTTTCGTCTGCAACGGGGGAGCTCCGGGACCCGCCTGCCAGATGCCATCGGAGTGGTTTTCCTGCCGGGGGTTGTTGAAGATCGCAGAAGGGTCGGAATGGAGTGCAACAATAGATCCCGTCGCTTGGGCTGAGTAGATGCCGTTGTGGTCTAGGTCCGATCCGGTATAGACGAAGGGGCCGGGTTCCGCCTTCTTCTTGGTGGCAGCGTTATGGATCCAATCCTCCATCCGGGCAGTCTTTTCGATGCCCTCTTGGTCCTTCCAACTGACTTTGATGTCGAACCCGCTGTTCTGGTCGTTGGGTGCGGGCTTTGCCGCCGGGGGCGGTTGCTGGTCGGGAGGCAAGACTTCCGATGGGAAGAAGTTTTTCGCCGGCTTGAACTTGAGGATAATCAGGGCGAGATTCAGGTTGAAGGGGCTAATGTCGGTCGCGAGCAGTGCTTCATGTAGTTTGCCGCTTTCGTTCACGAGCGCGTATTCGAGCATCCCCTTGTTCATGTTGAGGGTGGCACTGAAGGTGATGGTGCGTGAGACTTGGTCGAATTCGATCTTGCCCAAGCGGTATCTCGTTTTTGAAATTTGTGTGATTTGCCCGGGTGGAGGTTGCTCTCCGGGCTTGGTCGGTGGCGGGACCGGGGGCGCGTTCGGCGGAATCAAGGGAGCGGGTGTCGGATCCGTGGGGGCGGGAGGTGCCTCCGCTGCCACCAGGGAAGAGCACAACAAGCTAAGAAGCATACGAATGTAGGGCCGGTTCAGATTCGTGGCGCTGGGAGCAAAGGCTGATTTGTACATAATTGGTGGGCTGTCAGGAGATCGTGGTTCTAGCTGAGGCGTGTGAGCAACGTTGGGATAAAATAGAA